>NZ_CP063401.1:3362500-3662500 GCF_021729885.1 Devosia sp. SL43 | reverse complement strand
GCGACTTTTCGCCGGCCCGATTGGCGGCCTCGGCCTGGTCGAGGATGGCGCTGGTCAGATGCGGGGCGGCGTGGCGGAGCGCCAGCACTTCGAGGGCCGCGCGCATTTCGGCGACTTCCTTGACCTCGGCCAGATCGAAAGCCGCCACGCGGACGCCGCGACGGGGCTCGCTGATCGCCAGCCCCTGGGCTTCGAGCAGGCGAAAGGCTTCGCGCACTGGGACGTGGCTGGCGCCGAACTCCTCAGCGATATGGTCCTGCCGCAATCTGGCGCCGGGCTCAAGCGAACCGGCGATGATGCGCTCGGCGAGCACCTTGCTGATGCGGACGGCGATGGTGTCGTCTTTGGGCTCTGCCATGATTTGTAGATAATTGGCCGCTGGCCGATTTGTCGAGGCCGGTCAGACGGTCCGGCGGGCGTAACGCGCCATTTCGTAGCGTTCCTTGGTCAGGCCGAACAGCACGTGATCTTCCCAGCGACCGTTGATCTGCAGGTATTTCTCCGCAAAGCCCTCTTCGATGAAGCCGTTCTTTTCCAGCACTTTTCGCGAGGCCGCATTGCCTGGCAGAAAAGCGGCATGGATGCGGTGCAGGTCGAGCGTATCGAAGACAAACGGCAGGCAGGTCGAGACCGCCTCGGTCATCAGGCCTTTGCCGGCAAATTGCCGGCCCATCCAGTAGCCGAGATTGACGAACTGGGCGGCGCGGCGGCGCACATTGGACAGGGTCACGCCACCGACCAGCGTCTCATGCTGACCCTGAGGCAGGAAGATGAAGAAGGAATAGTCCGTCCCCTCCTCCGCCTCTTCTCGAGCGCGCTTGACGCGGGTGGCGAATACCTTGCGGCCGAGATCGGCCTCGGTCCAGCGCGGCTCGAACGGCTTGAGGAAGTCTCGGCTGCTGTGCCGCAAGGTATACCACGGCTCGTAATCGGACAGCACCGGCAGACGCAGCAGCACCCGCTGGCCGCGCAGCGTGATCAGCGATGTCGGCGACGACCAGGGCCACAGCACCGCCTTGCTCATGCTAGCGCTTGAGGTGTTCGCCGATGGCCTCGACATCGGCGAGATTACCGATGGGGCCGATGCCAGCCAGCGTTGGCGCCCCCTTGGTGAATATCTGCTCGGCGATATCCTGCACGCGCTTGGCAGTGATGGCGTTGATGCGATCCACTGTCTCCTGCATCGGGATGGGACGACCCCAGAGGATCTGCTGGCGCGCCAGCTGGCCGGCACGGGCCGACGGGCTTTCAAGCGACATCAGGAGACCGGCGCGGATCTGGTTGCGGACGCGGATGACTTCCTCGTCGGTGATGCTTTCGGTGGCGCGCTTGAGCTCATCGAGAACGACCGGCACCAGATCGGCCACTTCCTCTTCGCCCGTCGCGGCAGCAACGCCGAAGACGCCGCTATCGGCAAAGGCCCAGTGGAAGGAATAGACCGAGTAGCACAGGCCGCGCTTTTCGCGGACTTCCTGAAACAGGCGCGAGCTCATGCCACCGCCCAGGATCGAGGCCAGCACCTGCGCGGCATAGAAACCGTCGGCATTGTAGGCTCGGCCTTCGAAGCCGACGACAATATGGGCCTGTTCGTGATCCGAGATTAGACGCTCTTCGCCGCCCTGGTACTCGGCGCGCTGCGGCGCCGGGGCGCCGTTCGGCTTGAGGGTGGCGAAGCGTTCCTTGGCCACCTCGACAAGACCATCGTGGTCCACATTGCCGGCGGCGGCCATCACCATGTGGTCGCCCACATAGTTGCGGCTCATATATTTGCGGATGGTGTCGGGGGTGAATTCGCGGACCGAATCCACGGTGCCCAAAATCGTGCGGCCGATCGGCTGGGTCGGGAAGGCGGCAGCCTGAAACAGGTCGAAGACGTGATCGTCGGGGTTGTCGCGCGCAGCGCCGATCTCCTGGACGATGACCTGCTTCTCGCGGGTCAGTTCGTCATCCTCGAACAGCGAATTCTGCAGGATATCGCTGAGGATATCGGCGGCCAGCACCACGTCTTCCTTGAGCACGCGGGCGAAATAGCCGGTGTGTTCGATGGAGGTCGCGGCATTGAGGTCGCCGCCGACATTCTCGATGGCCTCGGCGATCTGTAGCGCGTTGCGCGAGGTGGTGCCCTTGAAGGCCATATGTTCGAGCAGGTGGGAAATGCCATGCTCGGCCTTGCGCTCGGAGCGGGCGCCGGCCTTGACCCAAACCCCCAGCGAGGCGCTTTCGAGGTGTGGCATGTCGTCGGTGAGGACCACCATGCCATTATCAAGGGTCGTCGATTGTAAGCTCACGCGAGGCTCCTTCTCAGGCCCGGCGGTCGAGCGACCACCAGTCCCTCTCGTCCGTCAGACAGCGCGCGTACGCGCCGCGATGAAGTGTTCGACCGCTTGCTGGTCGTTGGCAAGGACGCTGAGGCGCTCCTCACGGGAATAGAGGTCGGCCAGCCAGCTGGGCAGCGCCGGGTCGACACCCGAGGCATCCTTGACGGCGGCCGGGAACTTGGCCGGATGGGCAGTGCCCAACGTAATCATCGGCGTACCGGAATGCGGCTGGTGCCGCGCCACGTTGACGCCGACGGCGGTATGGGGATCCAGCAGATAGCCCGCCGCCTTGTGGGTCATGGAGATCGTCGCCTTGGTCTCGGCCTCGCCGGTGGTGCCGGCGGCGAAGTCGCGGCGGATGACTGACAGCGCGTTGTCCGGCAAGGCAAAGCCGCCCGACTGCTTGAGGCCGTCCATCATGCGCACAACGGCACCAGCATCGCGGTCGGCGCCTTCGAACAGCAGCCGTTCGAAGTTGGACGAAATCTGGATATCCATGGACGGGCTGATGGTCGGAGCGACGCCATCCATCTCGTAGCGGCCGGTGTCCATGGTGCGGCGCAGGATATCGTTGGCATTGGTGGCGATGATCAGCTTGTCGATTGGCAGGCCCATCGCCTTGGCGCAATAGCCGGCAAAGATGTCGCCGAAATTGCCCGTCGGCACGGTGAAGCTCACCTTGCGCTGCGGGCTGCCGAGCGAAACCGCCGCCGTGAAGTAATAGACGATCTGCGCGACGATACGGCCCCAGTTGATCGAATTGACACCGGAGAGGCGCACCGAGTCGCGAAAGCGGTGGTTGTTGAACATCGCCTTGACGATGTTCTGGCAGTCGTCGAACGTGCCTTCGAGCGCGATATTGTGCACGTTGGCGTCGAGCACTGTCGTCATCTGCAGGCGCTGCACCGGAGAGGTGCGGCCGAGTGGGTGCAGGATGAAGATGTCGGTCGTATCGCGGCCGCGGAACGCCTCGATGGCGGCCGATCCGGTATCGCCCGAGGTGGCGCCGACGATGGTAGCGCGCAGGCCACGCTCGGCGAGGATGTGGTCCATCACCCGGCTGAGGAACTGCATGGCGACGTCCTTGAACGCCAGCGTCGGGCCATGGAACAGCTCGAGCACGAAATGGCCCGGCTCGAGTTCGATCAGCGGCGTTACCGACGGGTGGCGGAACACCGCGTAGGAATCATCGATGATCTGTTTGAGCTTGGCCGGCGCGATCTCGTCGCCGACGAAGCGGCTGATGATGGCGTAAGCGACATCGGCATAGGGTTTGCCGGCAAAGCTGGCGATTTCAGCGGCGCTGACCTGTGGCCAGGTCTGGGGCACGTAGAGGCCACCATCGGACGCAAGACCCGCGAGAACTGCGTCGGAGAAACCAAGCACCGGCGCCTGGCCGCGCGTCGAGACAAACTGCATAGGGGAAAGAACGCCCGTTTAGAATTGCTGCAACCTAGAGAAACCGCGGATGAACCGCAAGTTTGGCGGCTCAGCCATTCGATCAGTGCCACGCCCTCGTGGTTCGAGGCGCTGAAGAAGCGCACCTCACCATGAGGGCTACTTCTTGGGCAGTATTCCAGTAGCCCTCATGGTGAGGTGCGAGCCCTTCGCGAGCCTCGAACCACGAGGGCGTGGCACAATGTTTGTTCATTCGCCGCTTCTTTGCCGCCAAAACCAGAAGCCGAGCATCACCGCCGCCACGATGGCAAAGCCGAACCAGGTATAGGCATAGCCAAGGTGGTTGTTGGGAAACTCGATGACCGTCTCGCCACCCTGCGGCAGCTGTCCGGGTTCACCCGCCGGCAGATCGACATAGAAGGGCGCGATCGGCGCCAGTGCCGGATCGACCATGGCGGCGAGGCGAACGGGGTCGCGCACCCATTCGATGCGGTTGGACGTATCGGGGCTGGGCGTCATGAAGCCGGCCTGTTCACCGGGACGCAGCAGGCCCGATATCGTGACCTGCACGTCGTCGCCCTCGCCATCCATCACGGCGGCCTCCTGGAAATCTTCAGGAACGAAGCCTCGATTGACGAAGACGGTGCCGCCATCGGCGAGAATGAAGGGGGTGACGACCCAGTAGCCCGGTCCGGAAGCGGGGCCGTTGGCATTGGCCAGGCTGGTGAAAACTGTAACCGTCTGATTGTAGCGGAAGGCGCCGGTCAACGACACGGGCCGGAAGTTGAGCGCTTCGAGGTCAAGCGTAGCCCACTCGCTGGCCGGCGGCACCGGAACCGGGGTGGCGCCAAGCCGCTGGTCGACGGCGGCTATCAGCGCTTCCTTTTCGGCCAGACGATGCATCTGCCAGGAGCCCAGCCAGACGCAGGTGGCAGCCAAAGCCAGCATCAGGACCACGAAGGTCCAGGTCATCACCGGGCCGAGGGTGCGATTGGTGGTCATTGATGCCCCTCATGGGCGTCGTGGCGATATTGCAGCGCCACCAGGACACCCTTGAACGGCGGCAACAGGGCCAGGGACAGCAGCAGCGTCGCCGGAATCCACAGGATCAGGTGGACATAGGGTGGCGGGTTGAAGATGGCGCTGACAACAAGCGCGAGGACAATGATCAACGGCGCGACCAGGAAGATGACGAAGATGGCGGGGCCATCGCCGCTATCGGCAAACTTGAAGTCGAGGCCACAAGCCGTACAGGCCGGCGCCACCTTGAGATAGCCACGGAACAGCTTGCCATCGCCACAGCGCGGGCAGCGGCAGAGCAGTCCGGCAACGATGGGCGATGGCTGGGCCAACACGGTCTCCAAAAAATTCGGGGCGCAGCTTGTGGCTGCGCCCCGCGAATGATGTCCGGGCCGACCCTAGTGGTGGAGCGCCACGCCCCAGCTGCCCCACACATAGATGGAGGCAAACAGGAACAGCCAGACCACGTCGACGAAGTGCCAGTACCAGGCAGCGAATTCGAAGCCGAGATGCTTCTCGGGGGTGAAATCGCCGCGCAGGGCGCGCAGCAGGCAGACCAGCAGGAAGATGGTGCCGATCAGGACGTGGAAGCCATGCAGGCCCGTAGCCATGAAGAAGGTCGCGCCATACATGGTCGCGCCTTCGCCGCCGAAGACGAAGCCGGCTTCCATGTATTCGATGGCCTGAACACAGGTGAAGACGGCGCCCAGCAGCACGGTCAGCACCAGGCCCCACTTGAGGCCCTCGCGGTCGCCCTCGAGCAAGGCGTGGTGCGCCCAGGTCACCGTGGTGCCCGAGGTCAGCAGCAGCAGGGTGTTGAACAGCGGCAGGTGGAACGGATCGAACAGTTCGACGCCTACAGGCGGCCAGGCGACCGTGTCAGCGAGGCGGGCATATTGCTCGACGTCGTCCCAGCGGAAGAAGCCGTCGAAATAGGCCCAGAAGAAGCCAAAGAACACCATCACTTCGGAGGCGATGAACAGCATCATGCCGTAGCGGTGGTGCATCTGTACGACGGGGGTATGGTAGCCCTCGTTGGATTCCTTGATCACGTCGCTCCACCACGCGTACATGGTGTAGAGCACGCCGGCCAGGCCGATGAAGAACACGAACGGGGTCCATTCGTGCATCCAGAAGATGGCGCCCATGGCCATGATCAGAACGGCAGCCGACATGACGAAGGGCCACGGGCTGGGCTCGACCATGTGGTAATCATGGTTCTTTTCAATGGCGGACATGTTCAGCTTCCCTCGTTGTCTGAAGCGTAGAAGGTATAAGAGAGCGTGATCTCTTTGATGGTGTCGAGTTCGGAATTTTCATCCAGGTCTGGATCGACGAAAAACACGATCGGCATATCGACGGTCTCGCCGGGCTGCAACGTCTGCTCGGTGAAGCAGAAGCATTCGATCTTGTTGAAATAGACGCCGGCCCGCTCGGGCGAGACGTTGAACACGGCCATGCCGGTGATCGCGCGGTCCGAATTGTTGGTTGCGACGAAATTGACGGTATCGACCGTGCCGATGCGGTCGGCAATCGGGGCTGCGGGCGTGACGGTCCAGGCCAGGTCGTTGGCGACGTTGGAGTCGAAGCGCACGGTCATTTCACGGGCAATGGCGCCCTTGGGCGCATCGCCGGACACCTGCGTCGTACCGCCGAAGCCGGTGATCTGACAGAACAGCTGGTAGAGCGGGACGGACGCATAGGCCAGACCCACCATGCCGGCCGCCAGGAACAGCCCGGCAAAGGCCACGCGCTTGTTGCGCTTGGCCATTTCGGGGTCGATGTGGCTATGGGTGAGATCGGCCATCAGAGCGCCCGATCGAACAGAGCGGGACCCATCTTGACGATGGTCAGGGTGTAGAACACGACGGCAAACAGACCCAGCGCGATGGCAAGAGCAATCGAACGGCGGCGGCGCACCTTGGCGCGCGCAGCGGCGATTTCGGGTGTCTCCGCTTCGACGGCGCGAATTTCATCGGGAGCACTCATGCGCCAAAGGCTCCAAACCGGGTCAGCAGATTGTCGGTGAGGAAGGCGAAGAACACGATGAACAGATAGCTCAATGAATAGTTGAACAGCACCCGCGCCGATTTGCGCATCGCCACGTCTTCGCGCGTGCGCAGCAGGCGCCAGGCCAGGATCAGGAAGGACGCGCCGGTGATCAGCGCCACGGTGGTGTAAATCCAGCCGGCAAAGCCGAGCCAGGTCGGCAGCAGCGCCGAGGCAGCAAGCAGGATCGAATAGACGAAAATCTGCAGCTTGGTGGACTTGTCGCCAACGACGTTGGGCATCATCGGGATGCCGGCAGCGCCATAGTCGGACTGCTTGTAGAGCGCCAGCGCCCAGAAATGCGGTGGCGTCCACAGGAAGATGATGAGGAAGAGCACGACGCTCTCCATCGACACCGAACCGGTGACGGCAGCCCAGCCGACGATGGGCGGGAACGCACCGGCAGCGCCACCGATGACGATGTTCTGCGGCGTCGAGCGCTTGAGCCACATCGTGTAGATGACGACGTAGAAGAAGATGGTGAAAGCCAGCCAGCCAGCTGCAACCCAATTAGTTGCGAGGCCCAGAAGCGCCACCGAGAAGATCGACAGGACCGAGCCAAAGACCAGGGCTTCTTCGCGGCTCATGCGGCCGGAGGGGATGGGCCGGTTCTGGGTGCGGCTCATGATGGCGTCGATATCGCTATCGTACCACATGTTGAGCGCAGCGGACCCACCTGCCCCGATGGCGATGCAGGCAACGGCAATGATGGCCACGAAGGGATTGATGCTACCCGGGGCAACCAGCAGACCGACCAGACCGGTGAACACCACCAGCTGCATGACAGTCGGCTTCAGCAGCGCGAGGTAATCCCCCACGCCTGCTTCGCCGGTCATGCCGGAGAGGTTCCTGCTGTCGTCGATAAAAGCCAATGACCTAGCCTTGGTTGGTGGAGGCGGGCCGCGCGGACGCGGCCCGGATGCTCTTAGTGCGCGTTGGTGCTGTCGATCTTGGGCAGTGTGGTGAACTGGTGGAACGGCGGCGGGCTGGACAGGGTCCATTCCAGCGTCGTCGCGCCATCGCCCCACGGATTATCACCGGCCGGGCGCTTCTTACGGGCAGCTTCCCAGGTCGCATAGAAGAAGATCAGCATGGCGACGAAGGTGATGTAGTAGCCGATCGACGAGATGCGGTTGAAGAAGCCGAAGGCGTCCGGATAGTCGATGTAGCGGCGCGGCATACCGGCCAGGCCGAGGAAGTGCTGCGGGAAGAAGATCAGGTTCACGCCGACGAACATGGTCCAGAAATGCAGCGCGGCCAGGGTCTCGTTGTACATGTAGCCGAACATCTTGGGGTACCAGTAGTACCAGCCGGCAAAGATCGAGAACACGGCACCCAGCGACAGCACGTAGTGGAAGTGCGCGACCACGTAGTAGGTGTCGTGCAGGGCGCGGTCGGCACCGGCATTGGCCAGCACCACGCCCGTCACACCGCCAACGGTGAACAGGAAGATGAAGCCGATAGCCCAGAGCATGGGCGACTTGAAGGTGATCGAGCCGCCCCACATGGTGGCGATCCAGCTGAAAATCTTGACGCCCGTCGGCACCGCGATGACCATGGTGGCGGCCACGAAGTAGCGCTGTACGTCGAGGCTGAGGCCGGTGGTGTACATGTGGTGCGCCCACACGACGAAGCCGACAAAGCCGATGGCGACCATGGCATAGGCCATCGCCATGTAGCCGAAGATCGGCTTGCGGCTGAAGGTCGAGACGATGTGGCTGACAATGCCGAAGCCCGGCAGGATCATGATGTACACTTCGGGGTGACCGAAGAACCAGAACAGATGCTGGAACAGCACCGGGTCACCGCCCTCGGCGGGCTTGAAGAAGGCCGTGCCGAAGTTACGGTCGGTCAGCAGCATGGTGATGGCACCGGCCAGCACTGGCAGAGCCAACAGCAGCAGGAAGGCCGTGACCAGCACGGACCAGGCGAAGAGCGGCATTTTGTGCAGCGTCATGCCCGGAGCGCGCATGTTGAAGATGGTCGTGATCAGGTTGATAGCGCCCAGGATCGAGCTCACGCCCGCCACGTGCAGTGACAGGATGGCGAAATCCATGGCCGGGCCGGGGTGACCAGTGGTCGACAGCGGCGGGTAGATGGTCCAGCCGCCGCCAAAGCCAAGTGCGCCGGGGCCGGTGCCCTCGAAGAACAGGCTCATCAGCAGCAGGATGAAAGCGGGCGGCAGCAGCCAGAAGGCGATGTTGTTGATACGCGGGAAGGCGGTATCTGGTGCGCCGATCATCAGCGGCGCGAAATAGTTGGCAAAGCCACCCATGGTGGCAGGCATGACCACGAAGAACACCATGATCAGCGCATGCGCGGTGGTGAAGACGTTGTACATGTGCTTGCCAGCATCGAGCGCGGCGTCGCCATCGACGCCATAGACCATCGCGGCAAGGCCGTGGAAAATCTGGATGCCCGGTTCCTGCAGCTCCATGCGCATGACGCCCGAAAGCAGACCGCCGATGATGCCGGTGAAAATGGCAAACACCAGGTACATCACACCGATGTCTTTGTGGTTGGTCGAATAGACCCAGCGGCGCCAGCCGTAGGGCTCGGCATGCGACGAAGCGTCGTGGCCGGTCGCGTGGGCTTCGAGGTGGGCGGTGGTGTCAGCCATTTATATTGTCCCCTGACCCGTGTTCTTACTGCACTGCCGCAAGCGTGGCGTTGGCGGTGGCATAGTCGCCACTCTCCGTGAACGCCCCGATGAAGGCTGCAAATTCTTCCTTGGTGACGACGCGAACCGCGATCGGCATGAACGCATGGTCCTTGCCGCAAAGCTCGGAGCACTGGCCGTAGTAGATGCCGGTTTCGCGCGCATTGAACCAGGTCTCGTTGAGGCGGCCCGGCACGGCGTCGATCTTGATGCCGAAGGACGGCACCGCGAAGGCGTGGATCACACCGGTTGGATCGGCGGTGACCTGAACGCGGACCGTGGTATCCACCGGCACGACCAATTCATTGTCCACAGCCAGCAGGCGCGGCTGGCCCGGCTTCTGAGCGGTGCGCTCTTCTTCGGTCATCATGACCGAGTCGAAGAACTGCTGCTGATCGACGTACTCGTAGCTCCACGACCACTGCACGCCGGTAGCCTTGACCGTCAGCTCGGGGGCCGGAACTTCGACTTCGCCGAACGAGAAGATGTTGGAACCAAGGTATTTGCGCTCGCCGTCCGGCGTCGTCAGTTGATCGCTCAGCACGCCGAAGGACGGGATGGCGATGATGATCAGCACCACGATGGGCAGCACCGTCCAGACGATTTCGACCAGCGTGTTGTGGGTGAAGGCGGCTGGGACCGGGTTCCGCTTGGCGTTGAAGCGGAAGATAATCCACAGCAGCAGCGCCAGCACGAATACGACGATCAGGCTGATGGTCCACATCAGGATGCCGTCGTGGAAGGTGGTGATGGAGTCCATGATCGGGGTCACGGAGCGTTGCAGATGATACTGCCCGGGGAGGGGATGACCAGCGGCAATGCCGGCTTCTTCCTGCGCCGTGGCCAGAGCCGGGGCCAGCGCCATTGCGGCTGCCGAAAGAGCCCCCATCTTTCTCAAGAAATGCCCGGTCACCATAAACCCCCGTGTCGACTTCAATTGGTGTATCCACACCGGGATTGAGGGGCGAAAACAGCGGCATAGCAAACGCCGCCCCGACTCAACCTCGGAGCGAAAAACTCTTCTCCGACCTAAATCACATCGCAAACGCCAAGTCCATTGCGGCAACCATATGCCCCACTGCGTCATATTGTGCGACGGCGCCCGCAAAACCGCCTCACCCTTGCCGCACTTTGCCGGGCATATCCCTTGCATCTCGGGGCTTTGGTTGACTTGAACGGCAGCCTGTCGGAAACAGTCCCAGCCTCATGCGGACGCGCGATTCGTCGGGAGAAGTGATAGAGTGAAGCCGATTTTGAAGCGTCATCTGGCCGGTATCGGCCTGGCCATGCTGGCCGTCGTGGGTGCGGGAAGCGCCGTACTTGGGCAGGGCGTGGTGCGCGCGCAGTATGGCGACTGGCAGATGAGCTGCGATACGCCGCCCGGCGCCAGCTTCGAGCAATGCGCGATCATCCAGAATGTGATGGCCGAGGATCAGCCCAATGTGGGCCTGTCCGTCATCGTGCTGCGTACGGCCGACCGCGAAGCCCGCTTGCTGCGCGTGCTGGCACCGCTCGGCGTGCTGCTGCCCAATGGCCTGGGCCTCAATGTTGACGGCAAGGATATGGGCCGCGTCGCCTTCGTGCGCTGCCTGCCCAATGGCTGCGTGGCTGAAGTCGTGCTCGACGACAGCCTGATCGATACGCTGTCGAACGGCACGGATGCGATTTTCGTGGTCTTCAAGACTCCGGAAGAAGGTATCGGCATTCCGGTGTCGCTTGATGGTTTCAAGGACGGGTTTGCCCAGCTTCCGTAACAGGCGGAGTTCGTCATGAGCGATGATCATCGCGCAGCGCCGCGACAACGCACCCTCAAAGGTGGCCTCATCGTCATCAACGACGGATTCTCGACCTTCAAATGCACCGTGCGCAACCTGTCCGAGACTGGTGCGCGGTTGAAGGTGGCCGGCATCATTGGCATCCCCGACACATTCCAACTGGCAATGGATGACGGGCGTAAATTCGCCTGCTCGATCGTCTGGAAGACCGAAAGCGAAATCGGCATCAAGTTCGACTAGGGTGTTGCCACGCCCTCGTGGTTCGAGGCGCTGAAGAAGCGCACCTCACCATGAAGGCCGTTGCTAGCTCGGAGTATCAGTGGCCCTCATGGTGAGGTGCGAGCCCTTCGCGAGAACAGAACCACGAGGGCGTGCCCAGAAGCACCTGACCCCAAAAACAAAAAAGCCGGACGAGTGCTTGGCACTGGTCCGGCAAGTCATCAGGAAACGAGGCCGGTGGCAAAACCGGCCCGGGAGATGGAACGGGCGCTCGTAACAAGTGTCCGGACCAACGAGACGGCGCCGGCTGGAGGTCAAGGCCGGCGCAAGCTGATAGGCGGACGCGATCAGGCGCGGGCGCTGCGGGCCCGGGCGGCGTTGAGCACCAGTTCAGGACGGCTGTCCTTGCGGACCAGCGCCTGGCCGATGTCGTCGCGGGAAATGCCCAAGTCACTCAACCTGGAATGGTCAAGCTCGAGCAAGGCTTCGAGCGCAACCCGACGGGTACGGGCAGCCTGAGCCTTGGCGATCCAGCGCGCAAATGCAGCAAACGGATTGGCAGGCGTGGCGGCCACGTGTGACCGCTCGCCGGGAAGCGAGAGAGCCATGATAATCTCCAGTCATTTGGTTTTGCCGAAGGGAGTTCGGCGGGGTTCAGCGCCGTGTCTTCTGGGCCGATGGTTATGTAATAGCGCTCTGGACATTCATTCGTCTAACAAATAGATTTCATCCTCATCATCAATTTGAGTGATGGGAGATTGTCGTGACCGCTCCGCTTGATCTCGACCAGTTACAGAGCTTCTGCGCCATTGCCGATTGCGGCAGCTTCACCGAGGCGGCGCGGCGGGTGAACAAGACCCAATCCGCCGTCTCGATGCAGATCAAGCGCCTCGAAGAGCGGCTCGGCCAGTCGCTGCTGGCGCGCGATGGACGCGGCGTGACGCTCACGCCGCATGGTGAGGCCCTCTATTCTCGCGCCCGCCGGATGCTGCGCACCAACGCCGAAATTCTCGACCATTTCTCGGATGGCGACCTCAGCGGTTCGATCCGCTTCGGCGTGCCGGACGATTATGCGGTGCGGCTGCTGCCGGTGATCCTCTCAAGCTTTCAGCGCACCCATCCCAAGATCGCGGTGGACGTCGCCTGCATGTCATCGGAGCACCTGCTGGAAGGTATGCGCTCGGGCCGTTACGACCTGATCGTCTTTACCCAGGGCACGGACCAGAATTACGGCGAACTGTTTCGCACCGAGAAGATGTTCTGGGTAGCCAGCCATGGCGGCCGGGCGCTCGCCACGCAGCCACTGGCAGTCGCCTGCGGCACGCCGAACTGCGGCTGGCGCCGGGATGCACAGGAGGCCCTCGAACGCAGCGGCCTCGACTATCGCATCGCCTATACCTCATCCAACGCCACGGCCATTTCGAGCGCCGTGCTTTCGGACCTCGCCGTGGGCTTCCTGCCGGAAAGCGCGCTGCAACCCGGCATGCGCGTGATCAATGACGAGCACGGCCTGCCCCGCCTGGGCGATGCGCAGATCGCCCTGATGCGCGGTAGCCACGCCTATGGCGGCATCTATGACGCCCTGGCCAACCACATCGTGCAGTCGATGGGGAATCTGGAAGTGCCGGTGCAACTGTCGGATGCAGCGGAGTAGGACACCGCACCCTTGACCTGACTCACCATTTGTCTCACCAGAGGGCATGGCCGAAGCCCTGACCAATGCCGCCGAGTTTACCGTCAGCGAGATCTCGCATGCGGTGAAACGCATGGTCGAGGACGAGTTCGGGCATGTGAGGGTGCGCGGCGAGATTTCCGGGTTTCGTGGGCAGCATTCGTCGGGACATGCCTATTTTACGCTCAAGGATGAGAATGCGTCGATGGACGCGGTCATCTGGAAGACCAGCTATGCCCGCCTGACGTTTAAGCCGCAGGAAGGGTTGGAGGTCATCGCTACCGGGCGCCTGACCACCTTCCCGAAATCTTCGAAATACCAGATCGTCATCGACAATATCGAGCCGGCCGGCGCCGGGGCGCTGATGGCGCTGCTGGACGAGCGGCGGCGGAAGTTGCAGGCAGAGGGCCTGTTCGCCAAGGAACGCAAGCGGCCCCTGCCCTACCTGCCGCGCGTCATCGGCGTCGTCACCTCGCCCACCGGCGCGGTGATCCGCGATATTCTGCATCGCCTCAATGACCGCTTTCCCAGCCATGTGCTGGTATGGCCAGTGCGCGTGCAGGGCGAGACCTGCGCGCCCGAAGTGGTCAACGCCATCGAGGGCTTCAATGCCCTGCTGCCGGATGGACCGATCCCGCGGCCGGATCTGCTGATCGTCGCCCGTGGCGGCGGCTCGATCGAGGACCTCTGGGGCTTCAACGAAGAGGCGGTGGTCCGCGCAGTCGCGGCCAGTGGTATTCCTGTCATTTCGGCAGTCGGCCACGAGACAGATACGACGCTGGTCGACTACGCGTCCGACATGCGGGCGCCGACACCCACGGCGGCTGCCGAAGCCGCTGTGCCGGTGCGGGCTGAACTCATCGGCTATGTCGACGATCTCGGCTCGCGCCAGCGGCAGGCGACGCGGCGGATTGCCGGCAGTGCGCGCGACCGGTTGCGCGCTGCAACGGCAGGCTTGCCACGTCCGGCAGATCTGGTGTCGACGCAGCGCCAACGCCTCGATCATGCCGCGTCCAACTTGCTCAGCGGCCTTCGGCATTCGGTGCAGGACCGGCGTCTGGCCCTGTCGCGGGTCGAGCCGCGACTGACGCCACAGATGTTGAGCCGCCGCCAGGTCGAAGCCGGCGAGCGGCTGCGCAACCTGTCGATGCGAGCGGAGGCCGGCTTGCGCAAGACCGTGGATCGCTCGCGCCTGACCTATGACCCACGCGCCGCGCGGCTGGCCAGCGCGACGCTGCGGCTGGTGGAGCGCAAGCGCGCGCAGCTCGAGGCGGTGGGGCCGAAATTGTCGCCGAACGCCTTGCGGGCGGAGTTGCGGCATGGCCAGGCTCAGCTCGGCCCTCTCGCCACCCGGCTTTATGCCAGCATGCTGCAGGGCCTGAGCCTGCGCGGGGCGGCTTTGGCCCAGGCCGGCAAGTTGCTCGACGCCCTGAGCTATCGCAGCGTGCTGGCGCGCGGCTATGCCGTCATCAAGGATGCGGATGGCCAGTTGATCCACGAGCGGGCGGGTCTGCTGCCGGGCACGCCCGTTGCCATCGAATTTGCCGATGGCGAAGTCGGCGCTACCATTGCCGGTGCGCCGGTCATCAAGAAGAAACCACGCGCCCAGGCGGACGGGGACACGCAGGAAAGCCTCTTTTGATGTTCCCCATTGCTCGCTATATCGGGAGCAAGGTTGAAGGAATGCCAGCATGAACATCTTCGATAAGGGCTTTGCGCCCGCCGAAGCGGTGATCCGCTATCTCGATGGCGACTATGTCGTGCTCAAGCCCGGCAGCTTCGTACGCTGCGCCATATCGGGCAAGCCGATCCCGCTCGACGAGCTGTTCTACTGGAATGTCGACCGGCAGGAGGCCTATGCCGACGCGGTGACGGCCCATACGGCCTTCGAGCGGTTCGGCCGCGGAGCCTGATGGTGGCGGAAGCGTCAGTCCGCCGCCGGTTTCTCTTCATCTCCAACGGTCATGGCGAGGATTGGATCGCTGCGGCGATCGTCGCGCGTCTGCCCAAGACCATCGATGTGGAAGCCTATCCGATGATCGGCTCGGGCAATGCCTATATGGGCGTCTGTCCGCTGGTCGGGCCGCGCGCCACGCTGGCCTCGGAAGGATGGCGCAACGTCAAGGGTTCGCTGCGGCGCGATCTCACCACCGGTGGCTTGATGACGGTGCCGCCCGCGCTCAATTTTCTGCGCAAGATGCGCGGTAAGTATGATCGCATCATCGTGGTCGGCGATATGACCGGCGTGCTGGCCGCTTTCGCCACCGGCCACCGCGACCTCGTCTATCTCGATGTCTACAAGACCGGCGCGGCGCGGCTCTATTCTGGCCCGGAGCGCTTTGCCATCAAGCGGGCCTGCAAGACCGTGTTCTGCCGCTCTGATAACCTAGCGCGGACGCTCGAGCATATCGGGGTCGATGCCCGCTCGGCCGGCAATGTGATGATGGATACCATCCCACATGGCGATTACGACGCGCGGGCGCGGCGTCATAAGGCCATGGGGGTCACTCTGTTGCCGGGCAGCAGGGCGCTGACGGCCGAGAGCTTTGCGCTGCAGATCGATGCCCTGCGAACCCTGCCGCCCGACTTGCGGCCGGACGTGTTCGTGGCCGTTGCCGGTGGCATCAATGTCGAAGAGCTGGCCAAGCAGACCGGATTGCGCCGGACGGCGATGCTCAGCGCCGAATCGGACGATATGGGCGAATTGTCAGATGGCGACCTGACGATCCACATGGCCAGGGGCGGCGCCATGGGCAATCTGCTGGCGGTTTCGGATGTGGTGCTGTCGCAGGCGGGGACCGCCACGATACAAGCGCTTGGCTCGGGCAAGCCGGCCATCACCTTCGTCAATCCGCGTGACCGGCGTTCACGGTTCGACGACGAGCAGATGCTGTTCGGCGAGGCACGCACCGTGGTTCCGCCCGAGGGCAAGGCAATCGGGTCAGCCCTGCGCAAGCTGTTGGCCGACGACGAGGAACGCCGTCGCCTGGCCAATATCGGCCGTCAGCGCATTGGCGGGCCGGGGGCGATGCTGGCGATTTTGGATGCGCTGGTGGCCTGAGGGGCACGCCCTCGTGGTTCGAGGCGCTGAAGAAGCGCACCTCACCATGAGGGCTACTTTGATACCGAGCTAACAACAGCCCTCATGGTGAGGTGCGAGCCCTTCGCGAGCCTCGAACCACGAGGGCCTGGCTCAACCCTTGTGCGTTTCCGGCTCGAGCAAACGGTGCAGGTGCACGATGAAGTAGCGCGTCTGGGCGCTGTCGACGGTCAGTTGCGCCTTCTGCTTCCAGGCAACGAGGGCGCTGGCATAGTTGGGGTAGAGACCGACGATATCGACCTTGTCGAGATCGGCGAAGGTCACCCCTTCGATGCTGGATAGCTCGCCACCAATCACCAGGTGGAGCAACTGCTTGGTGGGATCTTCTTTTTCAGCCATCGGTCAAATCCGTTCGTCAGAAGAGAGTTCGGCGGCCACGCGTTCCTGGTCGGGGCCCGGGCATCCATAGACCTTGATCAGAGCCGCATGGACCAGCGGTTTTAGGCTCATGTCGGCAAGCGCGGCAAGCGCCCCGTGGCGCACATCTCGTCTGTTGAATTGCGGGTAGCCGGCACAGACATCGGCCAGGTCCATGCCGCATTCGCTCAGAATCAGCGCCGCAGCCGCGATATCCCAATCCTGGCTGCCGCGACGGCTGGCCACCGCATCGAGCTTGCCCGTCGCCACCTGTACCAGCCGGTAGGCCAGCGAGGGGTAATAAGGACCGCGGGTATAATTGAGACCGGCGGCCTGCATTTCCTGGTGCACGGCGCCGGCCGCCGGGATAACCGGCGGGCTGCCCGGGCGTCGGCTGCGCAGCAGGGGCTTGCCGTTGAAGAAGGCGCCTTCACCTTTGGCCGCCTGATACATCTCGTTGCGCGCCGGGGCGAAGACCACGCCGGCCACCGGCACGCCGTTCTCGACCACAGCCAGCGATACAGTCCAGCTATCCTCGCCGCGCAGGAAGCCGCGCGTGCCGTCGATGGGGTCGACCACGAAGACACGTTCGCAATCGAGGCGTGAAGGATTGTCGGCGGTCTCCTCGCTCAGCCAGCCATAGGTGGGGCGGGCATGCAGCAGGGACGCAGCGAGATAGCGATCGACCAGGATGTCGGCTTCGCTGACCGGCGAGGAATTCTCCTTGGTCCAGCTCTTGACGTCGCGGCGGAAAAATCCGCTGGCGATGATGCCCGCCGCCACCGCCGAGGTGCGGAGCAGTTCGAGATCGTCGCTGTAAGTGGTGGCGGGCGCTGGCATTTACGGGCCTTTTAGGCTTGGTGCGACGCCGGAGCAAGAGTTGCTATGACTCTCCACCAGAGTTGCAGTCGACATCCCTCCCCCTTGTGGGGAGGGTGGCCCCGAAGGGGTCGGGTGGGGGTTCTTTCCGCAAGTCCGGAGCACGAACACCCCCACCCTTGATCCCTCCCCACAAGGGGGAGGGAGACGACTGGCCGTTCATATCAAATGCAGCAGAATTCCCGTGGTTAACACCCCCGCACCCGGTGGGGTTAACCGCTCCCTACTGGGTGCAAGACACCGCTAACCCTCTCGGAAAACAACATAAACTTAACCGAACCGATTAAGCTGGCAGGTAAGGGACCGGGGTATGTTGGACCTACAAAAGAGAGCACCAAAAACCAGCTCTCGAAGTTGACAGGAAGGCGAATTCAAATGCTTCACGGCGTCATGATGGAAGGATCGTCGGTCATTCTGGCTTTCGGCAAGCCCGCTTTGGCGGAACGCCGGTTCGTCGCTGCGAATGACAACGGCCCCAAAGATCCGGTCAAGACCGTTACGGTCCGCCGCCAGCTCGAACAGAGCGGCGTGGCGATCAAGGTCAAGGTGCCGGTCACCGAGTTCATCGGCGTTGCCGTTGCCACCGCGATCTCCGAAGAAGGCATGCTGACCAGCTCGATCGAACTGGTGCATTCCGACAGCGAACTCAACTATCGCGTGTTTGAGGAAGAGGGCAATCACAGCGTCGTCGCCGAGTGGCAGAACTGGGGCAAGAAGCTCCGCCTGCCGCTGTTCATCAAGGCCGGCGATGGCCAGTATATGCCCTATAGCCAGCAGGTCGATGGCGTCATGGTCGGCAACTCCGCTTCGCGCCGCAAGTTGGTCGCCGAAGCCAGCCGCCGCCCACGCTTCCTCAACCGCCGCCAGCCGGGTCATCCCGACGCATAAGTTTACTGCTCCTCCAAAGCACGTCCAAGGGGTTGACCGGTGGTGCGGTCAGCCCTTTTGGCGTTTGAATCAAAGCATCCGTATTAATCCTACCCGGTAGGGTAAAGACGGCTCCAAGCTGGACCTTGCAGGGCCGCGCGCTAGTGTGCGCTCGCAGGGGGTACCACATGGACTATTACACGCTGGCCGTTGCCATCTACATTGCCTGTGGCGTCGTCTATTTCGCGCTGCGCGATCAGAAGAAACATGACCGCGCCATTGCCGAAAAGGCGTCCTATGCCCTGGCCTATGGTCTGGCGGCGGACCGCAACGTCAAGCATTTCGCCACGGCACTGACCGAACAGCGACTCGAACGCGGTCCGACCTGTCTCTGAACTACCAGACCCAGTCGGCCAGCAGCGCCAGCGACAGCACGATGCCGACATAGTGGTTGCTGTAGAAGCGCGCGCGCGGATTGTCCGGTTTTTCGGCATCGACCGTCTGCACCTGCCAGGCCAGGAGGCCTGCCGCCACCAGCGACAGCACGGCGAAGACAATGCCAGCGCCCGCAATAGTCGCCGCAGCCAGCCACAGCAGATAAGCACCCGCATAGAAGCCAGCGACGATCGGGCGGGCCTTGCTGCCGAACAGGCGTGCGGTGGATTTGACGCCGATCAGCGCATCATCCTCGATATCCTGCAGGGCATAGATCGTGTCGTAGCCGATCACCCAGAGCACGGTGCCCATATAGAGGAGCAAGGCCGGCATGGCGAAGCTGCCGGTCTGTGAACTCCAGCCGACCAGCGCGCCGTAGGAGAAGGCGAGCCCCAGAAAGGCCTGCGGCCACCAGGTCACGCGCTTCATGAACGGGTAGATCGCCACGAGCACCAGCGAGGCAACGCCGGCCCAGACGGTGAAGCGGTTGAACTGGAAGAGGATCACCGAGCCCAGCAGCGCCTGCGCGATGAGGAAAGCCAGGGCGTCGCGCGATGTTACGGCGCCGGAGGGAATCGGGCGGGAACGGGTGCGGGCCACGGAAGAATCGATGTCCCGATCGACGATATCGTTGAAGGTGCAGCCGGCGCCGCGCATCAAGACGGCACCCACAAACATCAGAACGGCGCCCCACCAGTCGAAGCCGAGCAGCGGATTGGCGACGGCGGCCAGAGCCAGACCCCAGACGCAGGGCCAGAACAGCAGCCAGAAGCCGATGGGCCGATCCCAGCGCGCCAGCCTGGCATAGGGCTTGAGCCAATCAGGGGCATAGCGATCCACCCAATTGCCGGATTGGGCATCGGCGACGGTGCCGGGTTGGTTCGGGTCGCTCATTCAATCACCACGTCATTCCCGCGAAGGCGGGAATCCATGCTTCCTGAATAAACCAGGGAGATACGGCGGCGAAAGCGCGAATACGCGCAGCCGCAAAGAATGGATTCCCGCCTTCGCGGGAATGACGTCGTGGTGTAAATGAGCATCCATGCCCCGTACCCACGCCGCCCTGCCCCGCCTTTACGTCGACCCCGATCTCGCCGCCGGGACGCAACTCACCCTTGGCAAGGACCAGTCGCTCTATCTCGCGGCCGTTTTGCGCAAGACGGTCGGCGACGAGGTTGTGCTGTTCAATGGTCGCGACGGCGCCTGGCTGTCCCGGCTGGCCAGCGATTCCAAGAAATCGGTGACGCTCGATCTGGTCGAGAAAATCGCTGAACAGACGCCGCCCTCCGACCTCTGGTACGGCTTTGCCCCGCTCAAGACCGAGCGGCTGGACTATGTGATCCAAAAGGCCGTCGAGATGGGCGCCGGGACGATCCAGCCCGTCATCACCCGCTTCACCCAGGTCGCCAGGCTCAAGCATGACCGTCTCGTCGCCAATGCCATCGAGGCGGCAGAGCAGTGCGAGGTGCTCAGCGTTCCCAGCGTCGAGCCGGAGATGACACTCGAGCGGCTGCTCGATTCCTGGCCTGACGATCGCCGGCTGATTCTCGCCGATGAGGGGGAAGGGTCGTCGTCGCCCGTCGAGGCGCTGACGGCGCTGCGGGGGCAGAAGGTCGGCATCCTGATCGGGCCGGAGGGCGGCTTTTCCGACGAGGAGCGCGCCAGGCTCCGTGCCCTGCCCTATGTCGTGCCGATCAGCCTGGGGCCACGCATCCTGCGCGCCGACACGGCGGCGGTGGCGGCGCTAGCGGTGATTCAGGCAATCATCGGTGATTGGCGATAAAAGCCGATTGCTTTCGGCTTGTGCAACGCTATGTTCCGGCCAACATTGAACCCTCACTTCCAGAGGAAACTTTATGGCCGGCGCCGACAGTTTTTCGCCTCCCATCGAATCCCGCGCCGACCTGATCGAAGCGATGTCGCGCGGGTGCAAGCCCGAAAGCGAATGGCGGATCGGCACCGAACACGAAAAGCATGTGTTCCACACCAATCCGCTCCGGCCTGTGGCCTATGAGGGACCGAACGGAATCCGCGCGCTGCTCGATGGCGTGGCCGAAAAGACCGGCTGGGAACCCTTCTTCGACGAAGGAAACCCGATTGGATTGTGGGACAAGCATGCCCATGGCGGCATTTCGCTTGAGCCCGGTGGCCAGTTCGAACTGTCGGGCGCCCCGCAGCCAGACCTGCACGCCGCCGCTGCCGAAACGGCCGAGCATATGCGCGTCGCCAAGGAAGTCGCGGCGCCACTCGATATCCATTTCCTCGGCCTCGGCGTCACGCCACTGTGGAGCGTCGCCGAGATCGAGCGCATGCCCAAGTCGCGCTACGGCATTATGGCGCCCTACATGGACAAGGTCGGCACGCTCGGCACATCGATGATGTTCCGCTCGGCCACGGTACAGACCAATCTCGACTTTTCCAGCGAAGCCGACATGGTCAAGAAGCTGCGCGTCAGCCTGGCCTTGCAGCCGGTCGCGACGGCGCTGTTCGCCAATTCGCCCTTCGCCGATGGCCGCGACACGGGCTATCTCAGCTTCCGCAGCCATATCTGGCTCAATACCGACGACGCCCGCACGGGCATGCTGCCCTTCGCCTTCGACGAGGGTTTCGGCTTCGAGCAATATGCCGACTATGCGCTTGATGTGCCAATGTATTTCGTGCTGCGCGACGGCCATTACATCAACGTGGCGGGCGAGAGCTTCCGCGATTTCCTCGAGGGTAAGCTGCCGCAGCTGCCGGGCGAGAAGCCGACCAAGCGGGACTGGAACTATCACCTCGGCACGATTTTCCCGGAAGTACGTCTCAAGCAGTTCCTCGAAATGCGCGGCGCCGATATGGGCGACGAGAAGTCGGTGACTGCTTTGTCGGCGTTCTGGACCGGGCTGCTCTATGATCAGGTTTCGCTCGAAGCCGCCTATGAACTGATCGAGCCCTGGACGCGCGAAGAGCGCGAGAATCTGCGCCGCGAAGTGCCACGGCTGGGCCTGATGACCCCGCATGACCGGTCCAACCTCTATGATGTCGCGGCACAGGCCGTCGGCATTGCCGAAGCCGGGCTCGTCCGCCGCGATCGCCGCAACGCCCAGGGCAAGGACGAGTCGATCCATCTGGCGCCGCTGGAAGAAACCATCCGCCTCGCCAAGTCACCGGCAGAGCGCTGGCTGGACAAGCTCCGCGGCGAATGGAACGGGGATCTGACCCGAATTTTCGCCGAAGCCGAGATGTAGGGTCTTCACCTCTCCATTTGGGGGAGAGGTCGACCCGTCTTCGGCTCGGGTGAGGGGGCCTTACCCAACACCTCACCCAGTAAAGGCCCCCTCACCCGGCGCTGCGCACCGACCTCTCCCCCAAAGGGAGAGGTGAAGTAGGCCTTGCCTCATCAGGCGCACTCGGGCATCACGCCTCCAACAGCGATGGAGGCATAGATGCGGGTTCTGGTGATCGGTTCGGGTGGGCGCGAGCATGCTCTGGCTTGGAAGATCGCCCAATCGCCGCTGTTGACGAAGTTGTTCATCGCGCCCGGCAATGGCGGGACGCATGCGGTTGCCGAGAACCTGCCGGTCGATATCACCGACCATGCCGCGGTAGTCGCGCTTTGCCAGCAACACGAGATCGACTTCGTCGTCGTCGGGCCCGACGCGCAGGTGGTGGCCGGCCTCGGCGATGACGTCCGCGCCGCAGGCTTCACCTGCTTCTGCCCGAGCAAGGCTGCTGGCCAGCTCGAGGGCTCCAAGGGCTTTACCAAGGCCCTGTGCGACGAGATGGACATTCCCACCGCCGCCTATGGCCGGTTCGACACCGAGGCGGCTGCACTGGCCTATCTCTACACCCAGGGCGCGCCGATCGTGATCAAGGCCGACGGCCTTGCCGCCGGCAAGGGCGTGACCGTGGCCATGAGCGTCGAGGAGGCCGAGGAGGCCATTATCGATTGCTTCGCCGGAGCCTTTGGCGCTTCGGGGGCGGAAGTGGTCATCGAGGAATTCATGGAGGGCGAGGAGGTGAGCCTCTTCGTGCTTTGCGACGGCAAGGACATTCTGCCGCTGACCACCGCCCAGGACCACAAACGCGCCTTCGACGGCGATATCGGCCCCAATACCGGCGGCATGGGCGCCTATTCGCCAGCGCCGGTGATGACGCGTGAGATCTATGAGGACGTGCTGGAGCGCGTGATCTGGCCGACGGTGCGCGGCCTCGCGGCGCGCGGCACGCCGTATCAGGGTGTGCTCTATGCCGGGTTGATGCTGACCCCCGATGGTCCAAAGCTCGTCGAATACAATGCCCGCTTCGGCGATCCCGAAACCCAGGTGCTGGTCATGCGCATGGAGAGCGACCTGCTGCCGCTGCTGCATGCTGTCGCCACCGGAACGCTCACCGGTCACGACGTGCAGTGGAAAGACCAGTATGCGCTGACCGTCATCATGGCGACCAAGGGCTATCCGGGCGATTACGGCAAGGGCAGTGAAATCAAGGGCGCCGATGCCATCAATGACCACACGATTCACGTCTTCCACGCCGGAACGCGGTGGGATGGTGAACGTTTACTTGCTGCCGGTGGGCGGGTGCTGAATGTCACGGCGCTCGGAGCCACCGTGCAGGAGGCGCAGCAGCGTGCTTACGCGGGCGTGGACAAGATTGATTGGCCAGAAGGCTTTTGCCGCCGGGACATCGGCTGGCGCGAAATCGCCCGGTCCGGCATCTGAACCATTCCTCAACCTCACGGGCCTACCCTTCCTCAAGACCGTCTTTGACGAGACGCCGTCGCAACGTCCGCTGACGCCGCTGCAAATTCGCGGCAAGGCGCTGGCTGACCGGCTGCGCTCGGAAGGCAAGGAGCGGGGCAAAATGAGTTTTTCTGGTCCTAGAATTGGTGTGGCTTTGGGCGGCGGCTCCGCCCGCGGGCTGACCCATATTCCCTATATCGAGGCGATGGACGAGCTTGGCCTGCGGCCATCGGTGATCTCGGGCACCTCCATCGGCGCGTTGATCGGGGCGGGCTGGGCGGCGGGCATGACGGGCAAGGAATTGCGCGAGCATTCCTACGAGGTGCTGGGCACGATGCGCGCCATCGCCACCAAGCTGTGGGCCACGCAGATCCGCGGCATTGGCGGCATCCTCAAGAATGGCATCTCGATGCAGCTCGACGCGACCAATATCGTCGATGCGTTCATTCCAGCTGGCTTCCCGCTGGAGTTCAAGGAACTCAAGGTGCCGCTTTTCGTGGTGGCCACCGATTTTCAATCCTGGCATCAGGTGGTGTTCAATTCGGGCCTGCTGCGGCCTGCCATTGCCGGCTCGATCGCCATTCCGAGCCTGTTCAAGCCCGTTGTGCATTCCAACCACATCCTGGTCGACGGCGGCGTGGTCAATCCGCTGCCGCTTGACCAGGCCGATATCGACACCGATTTCCTGATCGGCATCGACGTCAACGGCGATCCGTCTGAGGGCATTTCCAAGACCGATCACAAGGCGCTCGATATCTGGTTCGGCTCAGCCCAGATCATGATGCATTCGCTGACGGCGCATATGATGGCGGCCTATCCCCCCGACATCTACATCCGCCCGCACGTGGCCAATTTCGGCGCCCTCGAATTCTGGCGCGTCCGCGAAATCGTCGCCCATGCCGAGGTGGAAAAAGACCGCTTCAAGCGGATCCTGGCGCAGAAGATCGAAGACTATATCGCCAACCGCGTACCGGTCATCGACAGCAATCCGGGCGGCTAACGAAGCGCCCTGAAAAACGCGCGCAACATCGCCTCTGACCGCCCTGCCCCGATGCCACCGATGACTTCGGGTTTGTGGTGACAGGTGGGCTGTTCGAACAGCCTGATACCGTTCTCGACCGCCCCAGCCTTGGTGTCCTCTGCTGCGAAATAGACCCGGCGCAGGCGCACATGGGCGATGGCGCCGGCGCACATGGCGCAGGGTTCGAGGGTGACGTAGAGATCGCAGCCATCGAGCCGTCCGGTGCCGCGATTTTCGAGCGCGGTGCGGATGGCCAGCATTTCGGCATGGGCGGTGGGGTCGCCCAATGCCTTCATGCGGTTGCGCTCGGCGGCGAGCACGACATCGCCCTCCATCACCACCGCGCCAACCGGCGCCTCGCCCAGTGACGCGGCCTCTTCGGCCAGCGTCAAGGCGAGGTCCATGGGGGATGGGGCCGGCATGGGGTTACTTGGCAGGGACGACCTGCGGATCGACGTCGGCGGAGTAATCGACACCGCCCAGGCCGAAACCGAACAGCTTGAGAAATTCCTGGCGGTACTTCGGCAGGTCGGCGAGTTCAGACAGGTTCTCAGTGTTGAGGATGGCCCAGCGGCGGGCCAGTTCCTTCTGCATGGTCTCGGACAGCTCCCAGTCGTCGACGCGGACGCGGGCGGCGTCATCGAGCACCGGCGCACCCTGCAGTTTGTCGCGGAACAGGCGGTCGATCTGCTGGATAGGGCCTTCGCCCAGGCCCATTTCGTCCTCGACCTTGATCAGCAGCGTGCCGTAGAGCGGCACGACGGGGATGGCCGAGCTGGCCTGGGTGACGACGGCCTTGAGGGCGACGACATGCGCGGCCTGCTCGCCGTGGCCAGCGCGAATGGCGGCTGCGGCACGGTCGAGATCGCCCTTGGCCTTGCCCAGCGTGCCCTTGTGGTAGATCGGCCAGGTGAGTTCGCTGCCGAGATAGGTGTAATTGAGCGACTGGAAGCCATCGGCCAGTACGCCGGCCTCGGACAAAGCCGCAATCCACAGTTCCCAATCTTCGCCGCCCATGACCTTGACGGTGGCGGCGGCCTCTTCCTCGCTGGCGGGTTCGACCGAGATTTCGGAGACTTCGCCGGTGCCGGTATTGAGCGTCTTTGAGGTGACCGAGGTGCCATAGGGCTTGATGGCCGAACGATAGGTCACGCCGTCCTTGGGATCAGTACGGACTGGGGAGGCAAGGCTATAGACCACCAGGTCAACCTGGCCGAGATTGCTGCGGATCGCCTCGATGGCTTCGGCCTTGATGGCGTCGGAGAAGGCATCGCCTTCAATGGTCACGGCGACCCGGCCGGCGGCCTGGGCGCGGTATTCAAAAGCCCGGTTATTGTACCAGCCGGCGCTGGCGGTCTTGCCTTCGGCGGGTGGGCGCTCGAACGATACGCCGACGGTGTCGGCATCGCTGCCGAATGTATTGACGATGCGCGAAGCCAAGCCATAGCCCGTCGAGCAACCCAGAACCAGCACCCGCTTGAACTTGGACGGGATGGCGCCCTTGACCACGACATGGTCGATCTGGCGCTGGACATTGGTGGCGCAGCCGACCGGGTGGGCGGTGGTGCAGATGAAGCCGCGAATTTTGGGTTCGATGATCAAGGCAGGGCTCCGAAAAACAGATTTGCTCCGCACATAGCAGATGGGTGGCAGCCTGTCACAGGGGGCAAGGGCGCGAAGCGGGTCGGAAACCGGGCGGGCATGCCCTATATTCGGCGCTCAGGAGAATCGCCTTTGCCCATCCGCCAGCTGCCCGAAGACCTGATCAACCGCATCGCCGCCGGCGAGGTGGTGGAGCGGCCCGCCAGCGTGGTCAAGGAACTGCTGGAAAACGCCATCGATGCCGGCGCCAGCAGGATCGTGCTCACCACTGCGGCAGGCGGCAAGAGCCTGATGCGCATCGAGGATGACGGCCATGGCATGGACCGGGCCGATCTGCTGCTGTCGGTCGAGCGACACGCCACATCCAAGCTCAGCGAAGATGAACTCGACGATATCCGCACGCTGGGTTTTCGTGGCGAGGCGCTGGCCTCGATCGGGTCGGTGGCAGAGCTGAGCATCGCCTCGCGTACAGCCGATGCGGAAAGCGGGCTGCGGCTCGACGTACGCAGTGGCGTGCGGACCGGGCCGGTGCCGCAGGCAATGAACCGGGGCACCATTGTCGAGGTGCGCAATCTATTCGCCAATGTCCCGGCGCGGCTCAAATTTCTCAAGACCGACCGGGCCGAGGCGGCGGCGATCACCGATGTGCTGAAGCGCCTGGCCATGGCCAATCCGGCGGTGCATTTCGTGCTCGGTGGCACCGATCGGTCGCCGAGCAATTGGCCTGCTGTGACCGGTACCGGTGCGCTACAGGCGCGGCTGGCGCAGGTGATCGGCGACGATTTTGCGCAGAATGCTGTGACGCTGGCGAGCAGCCGGCATGGCGTCGTGGTGGCGGGCCTCGCGGGCCTGCCGACCTATACGCGGGCCAATTCCCTCAGCCAGTTCTACTTCGTCAACGGCCGCTCGGTGAAGGACAAGGTGCTGGTCGGCGCCGTCCGCGCCGCCTATGCCGACTACACCTTCCGCGACCGCTTTCCCGTCGTGGCGCTCTACATCGCCGTCGACCCGGCCGAAGTGGATGTCAACGTCCACCCAGCCAAGGCAGAGCTGCGCTTTCGTGATGCCGGGGCGGTGCGCAGCGCGGTGATCCGGGCCATCGGCGAAGCGCTGACAGCGGCGGGGTTCAAGGCCTCGGCGACGGTGGCGGAGGATGTGCTGGGGGCGTTCACGGCGCCTGCGTATGAGGCTGCGACACCGGCTAATACAGGCGGTGGATTCGTGCGCCAGCCCCTGCCCTTCGCGGGCTATGGCCGGCCGACGGGGGTGAGCAGCGGCAATCCCTATTCGCCCAGCTATGGCGCGGCGCAAGGCGGGCTGGATGGCCTGAGCGAGCCCAGCGCCCGCATCGAGGCCGAACCCTCACCCGCTTTCGTCGAATACCCGCTCGGCACGGCGCGCGCGCAGATGTTCGACAATTTCATCATCGCGCAGAATGGCGAAGGTTTGCTACTGGTGGACCAGCATGCGGCGCATGAACGACTGGTCTATGAGCGGTTCAAGGCGCAGCTGGCGTCCGGCCCAGTGCCCAGCCAGGCGCAACTGATCCCGCTGGTGATCGAACTGCCCGAGGAAGACTGCGCCCGGCTGGAAGATGCCGCGCCGGAACTGGAACGCTTCGGGCTCTACCTCGAACGCTTCGGCCCCCGCGCCATCGCCGTGCGCGAAACGCCTGCTTTGCTGGGCAATTCCGACATAGACGGCCTCGTCCGCGACGTCGCCGATGGCCTGGCCGAATGGGACTCCATCGCCGCCGTCAGCGACCGCATGGAAGCCATCATCGCCCGCATGGCCTGCCACGGCTCGGTGCGCTCAGGGCGGCGGCTGCGGGTGGACGAGATGAACGCGCTGCTGCGCGACATGGAGGCCACCCCGCATTCAGGGCAATGCATCCATGGGCGACCCACTTATGTCGAGCTCAAGCAGCGGGATATTGAGCGGCTGTTTGGACGGACTAGGTAATGGGCATAATTCAGTATATTCGGCGGCGCCGGGCGCTTGAGAAAATCGCTAGACGTTATGACCGAGTGATGGACGATGCACTCAACTACGGCGATGATGAGCGCCTGCACTTTTGTGTTGGTGCATACCAGGGATTTCGCAATTTCATCGAGCTTGCTCCTGACGAGCGCGCTTTTGTAGAACGGCCATTTGAAGAAAAGGAGCGCGTTCTGGAGGCGATTACAGTGGACCTAGAAAGGACTGCTGGGACAAGCATAATGCCACCTGCCCTAGTCGCCGGCATGAGTGCCGCTCACCTATACTGCGCTGTGTTGTGCTGGAAAGAGATGAAGCTCGCCGCCAAGATCGTCGAAGAACTTTCGCCCTTCATCGCCGATGGGAAAATCGAAATGGAGTCTCCTTGATGGCAATCCGGATCACGCCCCCGGTTCATCCCGGTGAATACCTGCGGGAGGAATTGATGGAGCCGCTCGCCCTGACGCCCTATGCGCTTGCCGCCCGTCTTGGTGTTCCACGGACACGCATCGAGCGGCTGGTGCGCGAAGAAACCGGCGTGACGCCAGACACCGCCCTGCGGCTCGGGCGGTTCTTCTCGATGACACCAGAATTCTGGATCAACATGCAGGGCTTGTACGATTTGACCTTGGCGGAAACTGCTGCGGAAGAGGCTCTTCAGTCCATCGAACCGATGAGCCTCCCTGCGGCGTAAGTCTTACTGAAACACGCTCGCACCCTTATCCGCCACGCCCACCAGGCTCCTGAACCCCGCGAACAGTTCGCGGCCCATGCCGAAATGCTGGTCGCGCAGGTCCTGCACGGCTGGCGTGCGGGAGCGGAATTCCTTTTCGTCGCCGAGGAAGGTCAGTGTGCCCTCGTTGGCGTCGAGGCGGATCATGTCGCCGTCGCGGATCTTGGCGATGGGACCGCCGTCAACGGCCTCCGGGGTCATGTGAATGGCTGCCGGCACCTTGCCTGATGCCCCCGACATGCGGCCGTCAGTGACCAGTGCCACCTTGAAGCCGCGACCCTGCAGCACGCTGAGCGGCGGGGTGAGGTTGTGCAGTTCGGGCATGCCCAGGGCCTTGGGGCCGGCGAAGCGAACCACGGCGATCATGTCGCCATTGAGCTCACCGGCCTTGAACGCAGCCTGCAAACCTTCCTGGCTGTGGAACACCTTGGCGGGCGCCTCGATAACGCGGTGCTCTTCCTTGACGGCGGAGACCTTGATCACCGAGCGACCCAGATTGCCCGCCAGCAGCTTGAGGCCACCGGATTCCTGGAATGGCGTCTTTGATGACGTCAGCACCTTGGGCAGCGCCGATTCCTTGGGCGAGGCCTCGAAGCTCAGCTTCTCTTCGACCAGCTTGGCCTCGACCGTGTAGCCGGAGAGGCCCGTGCCCCAGACGGTCTTGACGTCTTCATGCAGGTGGCCGGATTCCAGCAGTTCCTGGATCAGGAAGCCCATGCCGCCGGCAGCATGGAAGTGGTTCACGTCGGCGACGCCGTTGGGATAGACGCGGGCCAGCAGCGGCGTCGCGTCGGAGAGTTCGCTCATGTCGTCCCAAGTCACCTGGAGGCCAGCCGCAGCGGCAATGGCGATCAGGTGCATGGTGTGATTGGTCGAGCCGCCCGTAGCGTGCAGGCCGACGAGGCCGTTGACGATGGACTTCTCGTCCACCACATGGCCGACAGGCGTATAATTGTTGCCCAGCGCGCTAAGGGACAGCGCGCGCACCGTCGCTTCCTTGGTCAGCGCATCGCGCAAGGGCGTGCCCGGATTGACGAAGCTGGCGCCCGGCAGATGCAGGCCCATGATCTCCATCAGCATCTGGTTGGAATTGGCGGTGCCGTAGAAGGTGCAGGTGCCGGCCGAGTGGTAGCTCTTGCTCTCGGCTTCGAGCAGCTCGGCGCGGCCCACCTTGCCCTCGGCATAGAGCTGGCGGACCTTGCTCTTCTCGTCGTTGGGAATGCCCGATGGCATCGGGCCGGCGGGCACGAATACAGCCGGCAGGTGGCCGAAAGTCAGTGCGCCGATGAGCAGGCCGGGGACGATCTTGTCGCAAATGCCCAGATACACCGCCGCGTCGAACATGTTGTGACTGAGCGCGATGGCCGTCGACATGGCGATGACGTCGCGGCTGAACAGGGAAAGGTCCATGCCCGGCTGACCCTGGGTGACGCCGTCGCACATTGCAGGCACGCCGCCCGCAACCTGCGCCGTGGCGCCGATCGAGCGCGCCGCTTCCTTGATGATATCGGGATAGAATTGATACGGCTGATGGGCCGAGAGCATGTCGTTATAGCTGGTGACAATGCCCAGGTTCAGCATCTTGTTGCCGGCCAGCGCCGCCTTTTCCGACGGCGTACAGGCGGCAAAGGCGTGGGCGAGGTTGCCACAGGAGAGTACGGCGCGGTTGACGCCGGCTTCGCGCGCGGCATCAAGACGATCAAGATAGTCGCGGCGGCTGTCACGGCTACGCGCCGCGATGCGATCGGTGACATCCTGGATGGCCTGACGGACAGACATGGGCGGCTCCTGTTCTTGGAGCCCTTCGTGGCCAGAGCGGTCGATTGGGGACCGCTGAGGGGACTATGGGCACCAGTAGACGTTGACGGCATGGCCGGAGCGCAGCACGGCGCGGATGGGCATGTCCTCGGTGGGACCATCGCCCAGCGCCTTATCGAGCACTTCGGCCTTTTCCTCCCCTTCGATATGCAGGTACAGCCCGTCCGTGCGGAGGAGACGCGGAAGGGTAAAGGTGATGCGGGGTTCGCCGGCACCCGGCGCGCGGATGGCAATCGTCGGGCCGTCCCCGGTCAGGGCGTCGGCCAGGGTATCGCCGCCCGGGAAGAACGATGCGGTGTGGCCATCGCTGCCCATGCCGAGCACCACCGCCGCGAAGGGCTCGGGCAGCTTGGACATCAGCGCATTGGTCTTGGCGACGCTGACCGCGTCGGGTTCGTCGCCGCCCGAATAGAGCGGGAAGAAGCGCGCCACGGCCGCCGGACCCTGCAGCATGCGTTCGTTGACCAGAAGCGCGTTGGAGCGGTTGTTGGTGTCATCGACCCAGCGTTCATCGACCAGCGTCACGATGACCTTGGACCAGTCGATATCCTTGGTCTTGCCGAGAAACTGGAAGAACCGCGCCGGTGTCGACCCGCCGCTGACCGCGATCGCCGCCGTGCCGCGCTCTTCGATGGCCGTCCGGATACGGTCAGCCACGGCCTCGGCCAGTTCCTTGGCGAGGGTCGGCTTATCGGCGAATGTGCGGCGTTCGATGGTCACTAGTTATCGTCCTCATACCAGGTGCGGCCGTCGCGCTCGATGAGCGCGATCGAGCCCGAAGGACCCCAGGTGCCGGCCACGTAGGACTGCGGCGGCTCGCTTGAGCGGTCCCAGGCTTCGCGGATCGGGTCGACCCACTTCCAGGCCGCTTCGAGTTCGTCGCGGCGCATGAACAGGGTCTGGTTGCCACGGATCACGTCGAGCAGCAGGCGCTCATAGGCCTCCGGCGTCCGCTCGGTGAACGTCTGGGCGAACGAGAGGTTCAGCGGCACTTCGCGCAAGCGCATGCCGCCCGGGCCTGGATCCTTGATCATCATCATCAGCTTGACGCCCTCGTCGGGCTGCAGGCGGATGATGAGCTTGTTGGCCTTGGCGGCGCCTTCGGCATGGTCGAAGATGGAATGCGGGATCGGCTTGAACTGGATGCAGATTTCCGAGGCGCGGCTGGCCATGCGCTTGCCAGTGCGGAAGTAGAACGGCACGCCAGCCCAGCGCCAGTTTTCGACCTCGGCCTTGAGGGCAACGAAGGTCTCGGTGCGGCTGCCCTTCTTGGCGTCGGGCAATTCGTCCTGATAGCCCGCCACAGACGTCGTCTCGGACTTTACGCCCTTATACTGGCCGCGCACGGTGTTCTTGCTGACGTCGCCATTGACGATCGGCTTGAGCGCCCGCAGCACCTTGAGCTTTTCGTCGCGCAGCGCATTGGCATCGTCCGAAGCCGGCGGCTCCATGGCGACGAGGCAGAGCAGCTGCAGCATGTGGTTCTGGATCATGTCGCGCAAAGCGCCGGATTCGTCGTAATAGCCGCGTGTGCCGGCGCCGACCGATTCAGCCACGGTCAGCTGCACGTGGTCGATATGGGCCGAGTTCCAGATGGGCTCGAACAGCGTGTTGGCGAAGCGCAGAGCCAGCAGGTTCTGCACCGTCTCTTTGCCGAGATAGTGGTCGATGCGGTAGACCTGATCTTCCTTGAATATCTTGGCCACGCCGTCGTTGATTTCCATCGACGAAGCCAGGTCATGACCCAGCGGCTTCTCGATCACCACGCGCGCGTCGCGACGATAGAGTTTCTTGGCCTGCAGGTATTCGGCAATCGGTTCGAACAGGTCGGGCGCAACCGCCAGGTAGAAGGCGCGGATGATCTTGGGATCGCTGCGCAGCTTCTTGCCGAGGTCGCCCGAACCCTCAGGGTTGCTGGCGTCGACCGAGACATAGGAGAAAATCTTGATGAAGCGATCGATCACCGCCTCGTCCTGATATTCCTTCTCGACGAACTGGGTGATGGCGTCGCGTGCCGCCTTCTGGAACTCGGCGTCGCTCAGCTTGGAACGCGACGCACCGATGATGCGGCTCTGCTCGTCGAACTGGCCGTCCTTGAAGCGGTGATACAGCGCAGGAATGAGCTTGCGCTTGGTCAAGTCGCCCGTGGCGCCAAACACCACATAGTCGAAGGGCTGGACGGGAATGATACGGCTGGACAATGGGCTAGTCCTTTTGGGTAGATGCGTCGAGATTCGGATCAGGGAGAGCCGAGAAGGGCGGTTTTCGAGAACCGGAACGGAGCGTACGTTTCAGTACGTGAGTACCGGAAGCGCAGAAAACTGTCATTCGCAGGCCTCCATCATCCGAACATCGACGCATCTAGGCGAAGTTCTGCTTGGCGAGGATAACCGCGCCGTGAAGGGGTTCGTATTGCGGCAGGGCCACAAAGGCGCCGTAGCGCGCTTCGAGAATGGGGAACAGGCGCTGGCCGAAGCCACCGACAATGGCCATCACCTCGGCGCCGTGGCGCTTGAACCAGTTGGCATAGGTGTCGATATAGCCCAGCTCGATATCGAGCATCTTCTGGGCCACCGGATCGCCCTTTTCGAGGTACTCGATGAAGAGCGGCATCAGCTTGCCGAATTCGGCCGGCGCGCGCCCGATCAGCGCGTCATCACAGCCTTCGGAGCCATCGCTGCTGAGAATGGTGAGATCGAGCCCGGTGGCGAAGGCCCAGGCCATCACCGCCTGGTTGTTGCCGCCGAGGCGCTCGATGACGGCCTTGGTAAGCGGCGAGCCTTCGACGAGCCCATCTTCGGCTTCGACCGAATAGCGCATCAACTCGCGACCGAGGATGGCGCCGCTCATCTGGTCGCCGGTGGGGAAGCCCCAACCGCCGGCCTGGTAGCGCTTGCCACCGACGATCGACATGGCGGCCGAACCGGTGCCGACGATGATCACGCCACCCTCGCCGCCACCCAGGGCGCCGGCATGGGCGATGTCGATGTCGTCATAGACCTTGACCCCCGCGAACGGCCAGGCGCGGGCAGCAAACTCGGCGCGGGCCGAATCCATACGGCCACCGGCCATGCCGAAGCAGGCATAGGTATTGGCGGTTTGCGCATAATCGAGGCCGGCCGCCGAGAACACGTCGCGCGTGCCGTCGCTGATCGCCTTGAAGGCCGGGTCGCCTGCATCGATCTGTAGGTTGGAGCGACCGTTCTTGACCTCGGCCAGCGTGTTCAGATTCTCATCGGCCAGACGGACGCGGCAATTGGTACCGCCGCCATCGACGCCAAGGTAGTATCTGGTCACGCTAGGATTCTCCGTGGATTGGAGGGATTCTAAGGTCTCGTTTCGGCGCGGACCATAATGCGAAAGCAGCTAAGACGAAAGTAGAATAAGGCACAAAAAGCACCTGCCAAGCTTGGCCTTTGCATGGCTTACCTGCGGACCATGCGCAACCGGTTCGGGCCTCGGGCCTTTTGTTGAGAATGCCGCAGCGGCGGACGGTATGGAGACGGCGATATGACGCGACACGTGCTGGTGCTGGGCGGAGCCCGATCGGGCAAGACAGCCTTTTCGGAAAGCCTTGCCCTGCGCAGCGGCGTTCGGCCTGCCTATCTGGCGACAGCCGAGGCACTCGACGGCGAAATGCGCGACCGTGTGGCCAGCCACAAGGCAGGCCGGGGCGACCGATTCGTCACCATCGAGGAGCCGATCGCGCTGTCGGATGCGCTGCTCAAGGCGTCTATCGACCACGATGTGATCCTGGTCGATTGCCTGACGTTGTGGATCACCAACCTACTACTTGCCAATGAGGATGTGGCTCAGCATGTCAGTGAGCTCGGCGCGACACTGGTGCAGCTCAAGGCTGCCAAGGTCATCCTCGTCAGCAACGAGGTGGGCCTGGGCATCGTGCCCGACAATGCCATGGCCCGGACCTTTCGCGATCTGGCGGGCTCGGCCCATCAGCGTTTGGCCGAGATTTGCGACGATGTGTATTTCGTGGTGGCGGGATTGCCGATGACGCTCAAAGGCGAGGCGCCGGGGCAGGCCGAGAGCCGGATACACGAGGCTTAGGAAGAGTACCCCCACCTAGCCTCCCCCTGAAAAGGGGGAGGGACCGATCGAGCTTGTGGCCACATCCGACCAAATCCACCAGCCAGATTCCTCCCCCTGTCAGGGGGAGGTTAGGTGGGGGTACCCGCCAGAGACTCACCTCGCCGCTAAGCCGCCCAGACCAGCAGCGCCACCACCAAGCTCAGCCCCAGCAGCACATTGAGCGTGCTGCGATACAGCACCAGCGCGCGCAAGATATCGCTGTCGACCAGCTCCGACTTGCCATCACCGAAGCTTGGCAAATCGACCACCTCACCCGCATAGCTGCGGGGACCGCCGAGTCTGAAGCCCAGGGCTCCGGCGAAGGCCGCCTCGGGCCAGCCCGAATTGGGTGAGGCATGTTTGCGGGCATCGCGTTGGGCCGTAGCCCAAGCCTTCCCCGGACTGGCATGGTCGGTGACGAAGCAGGCAGCAGTGATCAGGACTGCCGTCAGCCGCGCCGGGAGCCAGTTCACTATGTCGTCCAGTTTGGCGGCAGCCCAGCCATAGTCGCGATAGCGCTCGTTGAGATGACCGATCATGGAATCGGCGGTGTTGATGGCCTTGTAGAGAACAATGCCGGGCAGTCCGAGCAGCACCAGCCAGAACCCGGGGGCGACCACACCGTCGCAGGTGCTTTCGGCAAGCGTTTCAATGGCCGCACGGGACACCCCAGCCTCATCGAGCGCCTGCGGATCGCGGCCGACGATATGGCTCACCGCCTCGCGGCCCGCATCGAGCGAGGTCCGCAGTGCATCGGCAACGGCCTGCACGGCGCGGCGGAGCTCTTTTTGCGCGAGGAACGGTGTCGCGATTAGGATTTCGACGACAAAGCCGCCAGGAATGGCCCGCACGCCTTGTTGCACGGCGATTGACAGGACGAGAACCAGTAGAAGCAACACCGTCAGCGCAACGAGGCCGGCCAGGCGGCGCTGCTCGCCGCTGCGCTTGTCGGTGTTGAGCCGCGTTTCGAGATACGTGATCAACGCGCCGAACCACATGACCGGATGGCCGATGGCGGCGACCAGGCGCGGCGAATAGCCGAGCCAGCGCTCGATGAGCAGAGCCAGGGGGGCAACGAAGGCGTGCATCAATCCAGTCCTGTCGGTTCGGCCATCGCCAGCAGCGCATCAATATCGAGATGCTTTTCGAGATGCGCCGCCAGATCGTCAAGGGCACGCTCAATACCGGCCTCATAGTCGAGATCGGGACTGGCGACGTTGCCGAGAAGGGCGCGGCGGAAGCCATCGGCGGCGAACAGACCGTGGAGATACGTCCCCGCGATGCGGCCGTTGGCGCTGATAGCGCCCTCATCGTCATGGCCGATGCGGGCAAATGGCCGCCCCCGATCCGGACCTTCGGTCACGCCCATATGCATGTGATAACCGCTGATCGCCGCGCCCGACGCGACATGAACCGCCTGCTCGACCCGCAATTGCTTGACCGGCGTCAGCACGGTATTGACATCGAGCAGACCCAGCCCTTCGCTGGTGCCAGGGTTACCCTCGATGCCAGCAGGGTCGGCTATACTCCTGCCCAGCATCTGGTACCCGCCGCAAATCCCCATCACCCGCCCCCCGGCGCGGACATGGGCGAGGATATCGGTGTCCCAGCCGTTGCTGCGCAAGGCAGCCAGATCGCTGCGCGTGGCCTTCGAGCCGGGCAGCACGATCCAGTGGGCATCGCGAGGGATCGCTTCGCCCGGCTGCACCATCACCACCCTGACGCCTGGTTCGGCCCGCAGCGGATCGAGATCGTCGAAGTTGGCGATCCGGGGCAATTGTGTGACGGCTATGACCATCACTCCATCCGCATTTTGCGGCAGAGTGTGCAGAGACATCGAATCCTCCGCGGGGAGTTTCGCGGCATCGGCAAACCATGGGATTGGTCCCAGGCAGGGCACCCCCGTCCGCTTGCGGATAAAATCTATCCCCGCTGAAAACAGGCTGGGATCGCCCTGGAATTTGTTGATCAGGGTGCCGCGAATCAAGGCTGCGTCGGCCGGGTCGATCACCGCGAACGTGCCGACAATGGAGGCGATAACGCCACCGCGGTTGATATCGCCGACCAGCACAACCGGCACCTTGGCGGCCTGCGCGAAGCCGAAATTGGCGATGTCGTTGGCGCGGAGATTGACCTCCGAGGCGCTGCCGGCGCCCTCGACGATGACGTAGTCAACGTCCTGGGCCAGTTCGCGGAATGCACCCAGCACCTCCGGCATGAGCTTGCCACGCTCCTGCCAATAGGCGCGCGCCGACATCGAGGCCCGCCTCTGGCCGCGCACGACCACTTGCGAACCGGTTTCCTGTTCAGGCTTGAGCAGGACCGGGTTCATCGCCGTCACCGGTTCGCGCCGTGACGCCCGCGCCTGCAAGGCCTGGGCCCGGCCGATCTCGCCGCCATCGGCCGTCACGGCAGCATTGTTGCTCATGTTCTGCGGCTTGAACGGCGCCACGCGCAGCCCGCGATTGGCCAGCGCACGGCAGAGACCGGCAACGACAAGCGACTTGCCGACATCGGACCCGGTGCCCATGAACATCAAGGATTTAGCCATGCCAGCCTTATGCCGCATCGATGACATGGGCGTAAGACCCCATGACCCGACCAAGCACCGCGCCCATAGGCGGCATGGCCTCACCCAGCGCATCAGTAGCCGCAAAGAGCGGCGGCAGGCGGGATTGTTTGGCGGAGGAGTAGTGGAACTCGTGGCCGTTCAGATGCCCCGGCCAGGGCAGATCGCCGGACTGGGTCAACTTGCGATAACCCAGGATGCGCTTGGGCCGGTCGATGCGAGTGGTGACCGGCAGGAGGCCCGTCATGGCGTGGCTTTGCCCGGTCTTGTCGACCAGGGCATCACCCAGCACCATGAAGCCACCGCACTCGCCATAGATGAGCGCATCGCGATTTTTGGCGTCCGTCAGGCCGGCCTTGAACCGGCCCGCTGCGGCGAGGCGCTCGCCATGCAATTCAGGATATCCCCCGGGCAGGAATACCGCCGTACAATCGGGTGATGGTCCCTCATCGGCCAGCGGTGAGAAGAAACTGAGTTCGGCACCCATGGCGCGCCAGCCGTCGAGTAGGTGGGGATAGAGGAAGGCGAAGGCGTCGTCGCGGGCAATGGCGGTGCGTTGGCCCAGTGGCGGCAGCGGGGCCGGATCAGCATCCGTCGCGGGCAAAGGCGCGGCCAGCGCCTGCAATCTGGTGAGGTCGACGAAATCGCCCATGGTCTCGGCAGCAGCATCGAGGAAGCTGTCGAAAGCTGCGACTTCGCCGGGCAGGACCAGCCCAAGGTGGCGCTCGGGTAGCGCCAGCGCCGGATTGCGCGGGATGGCACCCAGACAGGGAATGCCGGTCACGGCCAGCGCATCGACCAGCATGCGCTCGTGCTTCATCGAGGCGACACGGTTGAAGATGACGCCGCCCAGCCGGAGGCCGACGCGGAAATTGGCGAAGCCGGCCACCAATGGCGCCACCGACTGGCTCTGGCTTGTGGCATCGATCACCAGGACAACGGGGAGTTCGAGCAGCGTGGCCAGATCGGCCGTCGAGCCAAAACCATCGGCGGCGCCATCGAACAGGCCCATGACGCCCTCGACCAGCAGCAGGTCGGCGCCGGTCGCCTGCATTTCGGCCAATGCCTTCAGCCGCTTGGGTTGCATCGACCAGGGGTCGAGATTGACCGCGTCGCGCAGGGCGGCACGGCCGAGGAAGGTTGGGTCGATATAGTCGGGACCGGTCTTGGCCGGAGCCACGACCACGCCGCGCCGCCGCAAGGCGGCCAGCAGGCCAAGGGTGATCACGGTCTTGCCCGAGCCCGACCGGGGCGCGGCGATGACGAGGCCTTTAGCCAAAGACATGCCTCCTGGCCTCGCCGACATACCAGTCGAGCGACGGACGATAGGCGCTGACCGGGCCGAGCACGACAATGGCCGGGGTCGGCACATCGACCAGATCTTTGGCTTCGGCCAGCGTGGTTTCGAGCACGGACTGCCGGGCCGTCGCCGCGTTGGAGACGATGGCGACGCGATCGCTGCCGTCGCGACCGGCGGCCAGCAGGCGTTCGGCGATGGCGCCCAGATGCTTGACCGCCATGAACATGACGATGACCGGCGCAGCGTGGGCTACGGCGGGCCAATCGACGCCATGCGGCACGGCGCCCGACTCGTCGTGACCCGTGAGGAAGATCACTGCCTGGTTGGTATCGCGATGGGTCACGGGAATGCCGGCATACGCCAAGCCACCCAACCCGGATGAAATTCCGGGCACGATGCGGAACGGCACGCCCGCCTTTGCCAGTGCCCCGGCCTCCTCGCCGCCGCGTCCAAACATATAGGGGTCGCCGCCCTTGAGCCGCAGCACGCGCTTGCCTGACATGGCCAGATCGATGAGTTGCAGCGAGATATCGGCCTGCTTCGGCGACGGACGTCCACCGCGCTTGCCGGCAAACACCCGTTCGGTTCGCTCGGGCGCCAGCGCCAGCAGCTCGGCCGAAACCAGCGCGTCATGCACGATCACATCGGCTTGTCCGAGCGCATGATAGGCCAATAGCGACACGAGGCCGGGGCCGCCGGGGCCGGCGCCGACCAGCCAGACCGAGCCCGGCGCCATTGCCGGAAAATCGGCGTGATCGAGTGCTGCAAAGTGGCCGCGACGCTTTGGTCGCCTGATCCAGTCAAACATCGGCGCAACCACCCTTGAGGCCCGTCACGCGAATGGGCACATTGGCGGCAGAAAGAGGCGCAGACCGATGAAGATTTTGATTCTTGGCGGCACCGCCGAAGCGCGCGAACTGGCCAACCGGCTGGTGGCGATGGGCCACGACGTGACCACCTCTCTGGCGGGCCGCACGCAGGATCCGATCCTGCCCGAGGGCGATATTCGCATGGGCAAGTTCGGCGGCATTCCCGGGCTCGCCGCCTACCTGCGTGCGGCGCGGATGGAGCGCATTGTCGACGCCACGCACCCCTATGCCGGGCTGATCTCGATCAATGCGGTCGCCGCCGCGCAGCAGACCGGCATTCCGCTGGTGCGCTACATGCGCCCGGCCTGGGAACAACGGATGGGTGCCGACTGGATTACGGTGGAAACGGCGGCCGAGGCGGCGGCGGCGCTGCCGCCCAATGCTGATGTGCTGCTGACCACAGGCCATACCGGCCTCGAACAATTCCTCGAGCGCGACGATTGCCAGTTCGTCGTCCGCACCATTGAGACGCCCGAAATCGACATGCCGCGCCATGCGAGCCTGTTGCAGACGCGCCCGCCCTACGACGTCGAAAGCGAAATGCGCCTGATGGAGCGCGAGGGCATCACTCATCTGGTCACCAAGAATTCGGGCGGCGCGCAGACGGCGGCCAAGCTCGAAGCGGCGCAGAGGCTGGGGGTCAAGGTGATCATGATCGCCCGCCCCGCCTATGGCCCGGCGCTCGAAGTGGCCACGATCGACGACGCCATCTCCGCCCTCGGGCTGGGCGGCTGACCGAAGCTTGCAACGTTAAAGCCGGGGCGGCAGTCGGCCAGAGCGCAGGTGGCGTAGCGCGATTTGCGCTTGCCGAGGCGGAGTGGCCCGGCAGCGGCGGCAACTGCTTCGGCGACGCTTTCGCCCGCCAATTCCGCATCATCGAGCAGGCGCAGCGGCACGCCGAAGTGACCGGCAACGACAATGGGCACGGCCCAGCCGCGCTTGCGGGCGTGGGTGCCGATGGCCGCAAGGGCTTCGGGTGCTAAGCCAGCTTCTTCAAGGCAGCGTTCGATCAAACCGATAAGCTCATCGGCGCTCGCTGCGGTGGCGAAGCCGATGCCGGCGACGATGCGTGCCGATGCGTCCGTCATATCTCGCCTCTCAAAGCCAAGAGGCAGGTTCGCTCAAGACCGTTGCAGCCCCGGAGTTGGTCCCCGCTTGGGTCGACCGCACCGGATTCTGTTTCAGTTCCGTCAGGGGAACTCTGCGCTCCCTGCGTTCTAGGCGGGCAGAAGCGCGTGGTCAATCAATGGCTTGCCTTGAATGGTAGCCACATCGGAATGCTTCTGAAAATGATTTGCAAATTCAATAACTTGCCGCCCTTCCCGTGACGGGTTATGGCCATTTTCCAACGCAGGAAGGGCACGCCTTGAGCATCACCGCAAATCGAACGCTGGCCATTGCCGCGGCGAGCCTGCTGGTCGGGATGATCGTGCTCGGGCTCAAGTTCCTCGCCTGGTCCCTCACCGGCTCGATCGCGCTCTATTCCGATGCGCTGGAATCGATCGTCAATGTGGTGACGGCCATCGTCGCGCTGGTGGCTGTCCGCCTGGCGCAGAAACCGGCCGATGCCGCCCTGCCCTATGGCTATCACAAGGCCGAATACTTTTCGGCGGTGATTGTCGGCGTGATGATCATCGTGGCGGCAATCCTGATCCTGCGCGAGGCCGTGCTTGGGTTCATGGCGCCTGAACTGCCCGATGCACCGATGCAGGGACTGGCCGTCAGTGTCGTCGCGACGGCGATCAATGCCATCTGGTCGTTCGTGCTGGTGCGGCATGGACGCAAGGTCCGATCACCGGCGCTGGAGGCCGACGGCAAGCATCTGCTGACCGACGTGGTATCGACCATCGGCGTGCTGGTCGGTCTGGCGCTGGTCTACGCCACCGGCTGGGCCCAGCTCGATGCGGTGCTGGCGGCGCTCGTCGCGCTCAACATCCTGTGGTCGGGCTGGGGCGTCATTCGCCAGAGCGTCGGCGGCCTGATGGACGTCGCCGTTCCACCCGACACGCAGAAAACCATCCGCGAGGTCATCGCCACCAATGCCGACGGCGCTATCGAAGCCCATGACATCCGCACCCGCCAGGCCGGCAAGATGACCTTCATCGATTTTCACCTGGTGGTGCCGGGTACGATGACGGTGGATGCGGCGCACACGATTTGCGACGCCATCGAAGCCAAGCTGCGCGAGGCCGTGCGGGACGTGCAGATCACCATCCATGTCGAGCCCGAGCAGAAGGCGAAGCATTCGGGGATCGTGGTGGTCTAAGCGTCGTGCGAAGAGGCCCCCACCTAACCTCCCCTTGAAGGGGGAGGGACCGGCCGGAGCTTGTCGCAAGATGGTGCCCCAAACGCGATCAGTCCCTCCCCCTTCAGGGGGAGGTTAGGTGGGGGCACTCTTCCTCTTGCCCATCACTGATGACACAGGCAGAATCCACGCCATGCGCACCCTGTTCCTCGCCCTGTTCGCCCTGCTAACCACACCAGCCCTCGCGCAGGATTGGGGCAGCTACGCCAATCCCCGCTTCGGCTTTTCGATCGATATCCCTGAGGGGTTTGTTGGTCAGGGGGAGCCGGCCAATGGCGACGGGCAGCACTTTGCGGTGCCGGGAAAGGCTATCGCACTTAGTGTTTGGGGCGGACATTCGGGCATCGTTACGCCGGACTTTGAAAGCGACGTCGCTTGGCGCATGGAGCAGGACATTGAGGCGGGCTGGAATATCACCTACCAGGCCACCACACCCAGATGGGCAAGTTGGTCGGGCCTGTCGGGCGGGCAGGTTGTCTACCAGCGCATGATCCTGCTCTGCGACGGCGCCAGCTATGCCGCGTTCAGGGCCGAGTATGGCCAGCGTGACCGGATTGAAATGGACGCAATCGTGGAGCGCCTGGTGCAATCGCTAAAGGGCGACTGCTAGAACTCGATCCCCTTCTGCGCCTTCACCCCGGCCCGGAAGTGATGCTTGATCTCGGTCATTTCGGTGACGAGGTCGGCGATTTCGATCAACTCGTCCTTGGCGTTGCGGCCGGTGACGATGACATGGGTGTCTTCGGGCTTGTTGCGCAGGAATTCGACGACTTCCTCGATGGGCAGGTAGTCGTAGCGCAAAACGATGTTGAGCTCGTCGAGCAGGACCAGCTTGTAGCTGGGGTCCGCGATCAGCGCCTTGGCCTGGTCCCAGGCCTTGCGGGCGGCGGCCAGATCGCGCTGGCGGTCGGCGACGTCCCAGGTGAAGCCTTCGCCCATGGCGTTGATAGTGACGAGATCGGGGAATTTCAGCAGCACGTCGCGCTCGCCGGTTTCCCAGACGCCCTTGACGAACTGCACCACGCCGACCTTGAAGCCATGGCCGAGCGCGCGGAACACCATGCCGAAGGCGGCAGTCGACTTGCCCTTGCCCTTGCCGGTATGGACGATCAGCAGACCCTTTTCCTGCGTCTTGGTGGCGAGGATCTTGTTCCGCGCCTCCTTCTTCTTCTTCATCTTTTCGGCGTGATAGGCGTCGCGCTCGGCCTCGCTCATCAGGTCGGTTTTCTTGGCCGGTTTGTCGGTCATGCGAGACGCTCCGCGTGTTCGATGATGAGGCGCGCCGCCTCGGATGGCGGCAGGGTGGTGGTGTCGAGATCGAGGCGGTTGGGGTGGTCGATGCGCAGCAGTGCGTTGGCGTGGCGCTTCCGTTCGGCGCCGATGGCATCGGTCATCTTGAGCCGCTCGGCCCGATCGGGCGATGCCATGCGGGCAGCGTGGGCGGCATCAGATGCGGCCAACAGCACGGGAACGAACGTGCTATCCCGGCGCCTTGCCGTCTCCAAAACCCGATCATAGGCCGCCCAATCACCCGGATCGTTGTCGAGCAGGCAGTTGGTCAGCACGAAGCTGGCATCCGCCGGCGCCAACTCTTCCATCGACAACAGCGCCTGCTCGCGGATGACCTCGATCCTGTCCCAGACGCCCTCAGGCAAGGGCGTTTTGCCGTCGGCACGGATCAGCGAGAAGATGACGTTGTTGGCCAGATGATTGTCGAACAGCCTCGCCTCAGTCGCCGCGCAGATGGCCCGGGCGATGGTCAGCTTGCCGACGCCGTAATGGCCGATGAGGTAGACGATGGTGTTTTTCATGATTCCCCCGCCAGCAGAGCATAGGCCGAATTGGACCGGGGCGCCCACAGGCCGCGCTGGCGCGCGTCGTTGAACTTGGCGATCAGCTCGTCATAGCCGTAGCGATTGGCGCCCTGGATGAAATCGCGGATCGCCTCGTCCTCGACAAAGGCCTCGAAGGCCAGGTCGAAGTGATGCGTCTTGACCGCGCCGGTGGTGGCGGCGAAGGCGAACATGAAATCAACCGTGGCAATGATCTCGAAGGCGCCGCGATAACCGTGGCGCTGCATGCCCGCGATCCATTTGGGATTGACCACGCGCGAGCGCATCACATGGGAGATTTCCTCCTCCAGCGTGCGGATCAGCGGACGTTCGGGGCGGGAGTGGTCATTGTGGTAGGCTGCCGGTTTGACGCCGGTCAGCGTTTCGACAGCGGCCGAGAGCCCACCCGCGAACTGGTAGTAGTTATCGCTGTCGAGCAGGTCGTGTTCACGATTGTCCTGGTTGTGGATGACGGCGTCGATATCGGACAGCCGGGCCGCGAAGCGATCACGCTGCGGCGTGCCTGCGGCCTGCGCACCATAGGCATATTGCCCCCAATCGATTGCCTGCTTGCCGAGATCAGCCTTGGTCGACCAGACGCCGGAATCGATCATGGCATTGAGGCCGGCGCCATAGGTGCCCGGCTTGCTGCCGAAGATGCGATGCCCGGCAGCCAGTGCCGCCTCGCGCTCGGATTGCCCCTGCGCCATCAGGCCAAGCGCATCGGTGCGCATGCGGGCAGCGATGGGGTTGTCGTCAGTGGGCTCGTCGAGCGCGCCGACGGCGCGAATGGCGCGATCGAACAGCGCGATCTGAGCCGGGAAGGCATCGCGGAAGAAGCCTGAAATGCGCAAGGTCACATCGACCCGCGGCCGGCCGAGCTTGGCCAGCGGGATGATTTCATAGCCGGAGACGCGCAGCGAACCCGGGTCCCAGGTGGGCCGGGCGCCAATCAGCGCCAGGGCCTGGGCGAGGTCATCGCCGCCGGTGCGCATATTGGCGGTGCCCCAGACGGAGAGGGCGACCGAGCGGAGATGATGGCCATGATCCTGCAGATGACGGAGCACGAGGCTTTCGGCGGATTTGCGGCCCAGTTCCCAGGCGGTGGGCGTGGGGACGGCGCGGGAGTCGACGGAATAGAAATTGCGGCCGGTGGGGAGGACATCCAGTCGCCCACGCGAGGGAGCGCCGGACGGACCGGGGCGGATGAACTTGCCGTCTAGGCCATCGAGCAGGGCGGCCATTTCGGCAGGGCCTGAGGCGGCGAGGCGGGGACGGATGAGGGTTTGGATAGTGTCGAGGACAGAGCGGGTGGCGGTCCAGCTCCCTTCCGGCGCGAGGGTGACTTCGACTAGCGAAGCGGCAAGGCTTTCCAGGTGTTCTACCACGTCACCCAGAGTGCGTGGCTCCACCCCACCCTTGATCCCTCCCCATCGAGGGGAGGGAGACGACTGAGGTTTCAGCGAGTCGGGAACAGGCTTCCCTCCCCCTTGTGGGGAGCGAGTGAGGGTGGGGGTAGGCCCGGTCCACGGCGCGCCCAGCTTCGCCGTGAGCGGGTCGATGCCCAGCTTCAGGTCGTCCGCCAATGCCCGGATCAGCGAGCCTTCGCCTGGTCCCTCTCCGCGCGGTACACGGGCTAGGGCGACCGTCAGATCGCGTTCCAGCGCGCCCTGTGGCGACTGGCCGAACACATGCAGGCCATCGCGAATTTGCGCTTCCTTGAGGTCGCACAGAAAATTGTCGATCTTGATTAGCGCCTGCGTTTCGTCCTCGGGCAGGCCGATATCGCGGTCGAGGCGCGCATCGCGGGTAAAATCAAGGATGCGACGGCGCAGGTCGGCGAGGCGACGGCGGTCCATGCCGGAGGCGGCGTAGTATTCGTCGAGCAGTGCCTCGAGGTCTTTCAACGGGCCATAGGTCTCCGCGCGGGTCAGCGGCGGTACGAGGTGGTCGATGATGACGGCGCCAGTGCGCCGCTTGGCCTGCGTGCCCTCGCCCGGGTCGTTGACGATGAAGGGATAAAGGTGCGGCAACTGGCCCCAGAGCGCATCGGAATAGCTCGCTTCGTCCAGCGCCGTCGCCTTGCCGGGCAGCCATTCGAGGGTGCCGTGCTTGCCGTTGTGAATGAGCGCATGCGCTCCGAATTCATGGCGCAGCCAGAGGTAGGCAGCCAGATAGGCATGCGGTGGGACGAGGGCCGGATCGTGATAGCTCAGGGTTTCGTCGAGCTGGTAGCCGCGGGCCGGCTGGAGCAGGATTGCGACATTGCCAAAAATCAGCGCGGGAAGGTGGAAGCTATCACCGCGCCGAAAGGGATCGGACGCCGGATCGCCCCAGCGGGCCGTGACGTCGTCGCGGATTCTCGCGGGGAGGCCAGCGAAAAGTTCGGCATAGCGGGCCAACGTCAGCCTGGCCGGGGATATGCCACGCTCCGGCTTGGCGTTGGTGGGGCCGGATTGAAGGGCGGCGATCAGGGCGGCACCATCGGCGGGCGCGCCCGTCACGGTATACTCCGCAGCCTCCAGCGCCTGCAGCATCCGCACCGTCGATTCCGGTGCGTCATAGCCGACGCCATTAGCCAATCGACCGTCGCGAATGGGGTAGTTGGCCAGGACCAGGGCCACACGCCGCTCGGCGCGCGGCGTCGCCCGCAGGCGTGCCCAACTGGCGGCCAGGGCCACCGCGCGGGTGACGCCCGAGGCGTCTGGCGTGTAGGCCGTCAGCGGCACCTGGCAGCGTTCGTGCCAGATGGCGTCGGCCTTGTGACCGACCAGAAGCCCGCCGAGGCGACCATCGACCTCGGGCATGACGAGGAACATCGCCATGTCCTTGGAACTGAGGCCCTGACTGTCGGCGGCCCATTGCGCCTCGGACCGGCCCGACTGGATGAGTTGGATCACCGGCGCATCGCTGCCGGAGAACGGGTTGCTCTTGTCGTCGAGGCCATCGATACCGAGCGCGAAACCGGTCAGGTTGAGGATGGCCGAGGGCGGGAAGGCCGCCAGGGCGTTTTGCACGAAGCGGATGCACGGGCCCTCCTTGAGGGACGACACCAGCAACGGCACCGGCGCGAGGCCTTGCGCTTCGAGTTCGGCGATCAGCGCTTCGATGGTAGCGGTGCCTGCGCCCTCGAGGGCAGCGCGATAGAACAGGATCGGCACATGCGTGGGGCTGGCATGTTGCGCCCGCAGGCCAGTCTCGTCGGTCATGCCGGTGGCGGGATGCCAAAGGCCGAAGCGGGCAAAGGGCTGCGGCGCGAGGTCGGACAATACCTCGGCACCAGGCGAAGCATCGGCAAGCGCATGGAACGCCTGCAGGATCGCGTCCGAATTTTCCGGGCCGCCGGCAATGAACAGGCTGTGCAGTCGGCTCCAGTCGTCGGAGTACACGGTCGAGCGCGACTGCAGGATCGGATCGGGGTTGGCGTCGCCCGGCAGCAGGACCAGCGGAATCTTGCTGTTAGCGCAGAGCGCGGTCAGCTCGTCGACGCCGTATTGGAAATAGGCCGCACCGCCGATGAGGCGCAGCACGACCAGTCGGGCATGACGGACTGTCTGCTCCAGCCACAGGTCGACCGACAGGTTGTTGGACAGCCGCAGCGTATTGGCGAGGCGGAGTTCAACCTCCCCTGCCCGGTCGGCGGCGCCCGCCAGCATGGCCAGTTCGCTGTCGGCCGAGCTGGCAAAGACCAGCGCGCCCGGTCGCTGGTTGAGATCGATGGCCTCGCCTTCCTGCTGGATGGCGCCGGCCTGAGCCGAAAGCAGATGCATCAGGGGCCCTGGACCGGCGCGGTCAGCGGATGGAACGGCTCAATGATGGCCTGGCAAACAAGCCCCGCTACAGCACCAGTGCTACCAAGGATCAGCAGCATGGCGAGGTCGAACCCGCCGAAGGACTGGCCGAAAAGTACCAGGCTGAGGATGGCGATGCTGAGCAAGGCGCCGACGATCGGCGCCGCGATTAGCCGTTGATGCAGTTTTGGCAACTGGCGGGACAGGAAGGCCATGGCGATGGCGAAAGCTAGCGCGGGGACGAACCCGAAAACGTAGCCAGAAGTGAACACAATGGGCCAATTGCGCAGCAGGAAGTTGGCGGAAGGGTCGGTGCCATAGAACAGCAGGTTCCACGCAAGTGCCGCCGCAACGAAGGTCAGGCTGCCGATCAGCGGCCCGATGAACACCGAAACAAGTGCCAACCATACATTGCGGCGGGTCATGTCACGCCGCCACCTTGATCGCGCGCTGCAGGCTGGCGGTGATCGCTTCGCGATCGAGCGGGCTCTCGCCGATGACGACAAGCGCCGTCTCACGCAGTTCGCCGTCCTTCCAAGGACGATCGAAATAGGCGGTCACGCGCGGCCCAACGGCCTGGATGGCCAGACGCGCCGCAGCGCCGGGTACGGCGGCGAAGCCCTTGAGGCGCAGGATATCGTGGTCGCGGATGGTCTGCTCGATCACCGCGATCAGTTCGTCTTTGCTCGATATGGACGGGATGCGCAGCGAGAAGCTGTCGAAATCGTCGTGCTCATGCGTTTCGCCGCCATGTTCGAGCTCATGATGGCTAGGACGGTTGGCAATATCGTCCTCCGAGCCCATGCCCATGCCGAGAAGGGCCGAAATGTCGACATGGCCATTGCGGGCATGGATCACGCCAACGCCGGGCCGCAGTTCGGCGCGGATATTCTGTTCCACCTTGGCCAGCGTCGCCGCATCGACCAGATCGGCCTTGTTGATGATGACAAGGTCGGCCGACGATAGCTGATCCTCGAAGAGTTCGCCAAGCGGCGTCTCATGATCGAGCATCTCGTCCTGACGGCGTTGCGCATCGACGGCGGCTTCGTCGCTGGCAAAGCGGCCCTCGGCGAGCGCCGCCGCGTCGGCGACGGTTACGATGCCATCGATGGTCACCTGCGCCTTGATCTCGGGCCAGTTGAAGGCGCGGATCAGCGGTTGCGGCAGCGCCAGGCCCGAGGTTTCTATGACGATGTGGTCGAACTTGTCCGGGCGGGCCAGCAAAGCCTGCATGGTAGGGATGAACTCGTCGGCGACGGTGCAGCAGATGCAGCCGTTGGACAGCTCCACCATGTCCTCTTCGCGGCAGGTTTCGTCGCCGCAGCCGGCTAGGATGTCCTTGTCGACGCCGAGATCGCCGAACTCATTGATGATCAGCGCGATACGCTTGCCCTTAGGGGCATGCGCCAGCAGGTGGCGCACAAGGGTGGTCTTGCCGGCGCCGAGAAAGCCGGTGATGACGGTGGTGGGGATCTTGGTGGTCATGCCTTGGCTCCATTGGGGAGGGCTGCCGGACGGGTGGCGATGTAGTCGGCGGCGCGGCCGAAGGCCAGACCGAGCACGGCCCAGAAGATGGCGCCGTTATAGAGGACCGCCGAGACAAATTCGGCCGTCATGCGCGGCGGCACGGCGGTCGGATCGTCTGGTGCCTGAGGCGCGGCAATGAGCTGAGGCAGCAACACCAGCCCCACAGCGACCACCAAGGCCCAGGGCGCGCGGACCTTGGCGACCAGGACCAGGGCAGCACCGGTCGAAATGGCCGCGCCGAACCACCAGAGTTGGCGGGCGAACGTATCGGCCACCGGCATGCCGGGCATACCTGGCGGCAGGCCAAGGGCTGGGGCCAGCGTGAAGGCCGCGTAGCCACCAATCCCCCAGAGCAGGCCGTTGGCCGCGTTTATGGGCAGGTTGAAAAACACCGAGACGGCGCCAATGATCAACGCGTAGCCGGCAGCAGCGAGGATGTTGGAGAAGACTGTGAAGGCCGTGCGCTCGAGGCCGTCCTGGGGCATCCACTCATCGTCGCCATGCACGTGGGCGACGGCTTCGTGGCTGTGCTCGGCAGTCCCCGCGTCATGGGTATGCGCGACGTCCTCCCCGCTTCCCTCAAAGGATTCAGCGGCGAATATCAGTGGCGTCACGCGCCAGGCCTGGAAGGCGGATGTAGCAAGGCCAGCACAAAGGGCTGCGACCAGCGCAGCAAGAAACAGATTGCGAAACATGTCGATTGCTCTCTCGTCGCCCGCCTAGTGGCAGGGGAAGCCCATGGCGTGGCGGGTGTCGTGCGCGCCATTGTGCAGGCGGTAATCGCCAGCAAAGCCGGTGCCGACCAGCAGGGTCAGACCGAGCATGAGCGCCAGCGAACCGGCAATGATGCGTTGGGAAATCGAGAGCGACTGGAGGCCAGTCGAAGTATTGGCAGCGGTATTCATGGCAGCACCCTCCGTGCGCGGAATAGTCTGGGCCGATGGCCCGGCGAAGCGTGGGTCGCATTTCGAACCGCAAAAGTGGGGACCACTTTTGCTGAAATACTCCCAAGGCGTTGGCAGGTCTCCTGGCTCGCGGTGATAGCCACTCCCCTCGCCTTCCCGGCTTTGCGCCAGTGGCATGAGAGGGGAGCGCACCGCTTACAGTTGCGGGGGCAGCCACGGTTTTGCGCCCTGATGGGTACGTCGCACCGTGTTCCCTTTTGATCCCTCCGGCACAACGGCCTTCGGGAACCAACACAGCTTCACAATTACGCCGTGGCCGGGGTTGCGGTCAATCGCCGTCTGCGATCAATCGGCGCCTTCGGGACTGGGGTAGCTGAGGCTGATGACCCGGACGCGGGCATCGAGCAGTTCTAGCAGCGGCTCGTGGCTGGGCACCTGGACATCGCCCAAGATCGCCGTGGCGTCGATATCGGTGGAATATCCATCGGTTGGCGCGAAACGCAGCGATAGATAGCAGCCGCCCGGAAGGTTGGTGAGGGCGCCGCTTTCGATATTGGCGTAGCCACCATAGTCCCACCCGAACCCACCGACGAAGAAGGGAGCGCCATTGAGTGCCTCGATGTCAGCAACGCTCATGCCGAGATGGACGCCGAGGGGTCCCACCTGCGATGGCGCAAGCTCGACATAAGCCAGGCGCTCGCGGTCCGCTTCGTCCCACCAGCCGACCTGCATGATCTTTTCCGGATCATCAGGGAAGATGGTGGTGGCCAGACTTTCGAAGCCTTCGGCTCCTGGCACCATCCCGGTGACTACGTTCTCGGCACCGAAGGTTTCAATCAGCAGTGCCTCAGAGCTTTGCTGCCCGAATACGCCTTCACAGGCGACGGTTTCGGCGGCGAGCGGCTTGGGCGACTTGTCCGTGGCCAGAGCGGGCGTGACGGCGAGTGCGGTGCACAGCGCGAGCAGGGACAGGCGGGCGATCATGAAGGGTCTCCTCGGTGGCGGAAATTTGTCTGGGGCGTGGTGCCTGCACAATGGCCGACTCGCGTATGAACAGGGCCTGAAGGAGACCGCCGATGAAGCCCATCAAGTTCACCAAAGAGGAAACCAAGGCCATTGTCGGCGAGATTCAGGATTATTTCCGCGAGGAACTGGACCAGAGCATCGGTGCCATCCCGGCGGAAATGCTGATGATGTTCTTCGTCGACAAGATGGGCGCCTATTTCTACAACCGCGGCCTCTATGACGCTCAGGGCCTGATCCGCGAGCGCATGGACAGTCTGACCGACGACATTTTCGGGCTGGAGCAGCCCACAAAACACCTGCGCTGAGCGCGGGAGACCTGCATAAATCACGCTTTCGCCGTGTGACAGGTTGGGCTAGATAGCGCCGCCGGATTTGCCGGTTTCTCAGGAGGAAGCCTTGGGCTTCAACTTCGCCACCTTTGCCCCGATCGGCCTGCTGATCGCCTCGAACGTGTTCATGACATTCGCGTGGTACGGGCATCTCAAGTGGCCAAGTTCGGCCTTGTGGGTCGCGGTGCTGATCAGCTGGGGCATCGCCTTCTTCGAATACTGGCTGGCCGTGCCGGCCAACCGCATCGGCGAGGCGGTCTATTCACCCTCCGAACTCAAGACCATCCAGGAAGTGATTTCGCTTTCGGTCTTTGCCATCTTCACCGTGTTCTATTTCGGCGAAAAGCTGACGCTGAACCACGGCGTCGGCTTCGCACTGATCGGCCTTGGCGCCTTCTTTATCTTCAAGGGGCCGCTGAAGTAGCAGCGGAGGAGTCGCCCCGGCGACCCCTCCCAAGTGACAGGTCAGTGCACGGTACCGGAGCCTCCGACGGCGACTATGTTGTAGGGCGCGCCACCGACCTGCAGGTTGCGGATCTTTATGAACGTTGCAATGTCGATCAGGTGCACCTGCCCGGCATTGGGATCTGTCACAGCGACAACATCGTCGGCCACGGCGATGCGCGGTCGTGGCAAGCTCCATTCGCCGTCCATCGAATAGGGTTCGGTCACCGCGAGTGACTGCACGATCGTGCCGGCGACCACGTCGAGCTGGTTCAGCTTACCGTCTTCGGTGAAGACATAGGCGAACTTCGGCCGGATGGGATCAACCGCGAAGTCGACGCGGCGAGTCGGCAGATTGATCAGGCGGAAGGGCTCCGGTGCGGACGGGTCGATGAGCACGACTTTGTCCGGACCGTAGTTGCCGAGAAAATACTGGAGGCCGACGCCCCCCAGCAGTGTGGTGACCTTGCCTTCCGGCAAGCCGCTATAGGGCAATAGATCGATCTGAGGTTCGCCGGAGCCGCTGACCACAAGCATGCCCTGGGCGCAGGCGATGGCCAGGAGGTCGCCCGACGATGCTTCGCCATGTAGGTCTGGGCAGGCGTGGAGGTCGCCAACACCTCCGCCCGCCTTGTCGAACACAACGACACCGATGGGAAGCGCAGTGGGATCCTCGGGATTTGGCTCGGAGACGACGGTGTAGTCACCCCAGGGAACCGCTACGCCATGATGGGGCGCTCCACTGTCGACTTCCGCATTGGCGACCTCATCGCCATCAAGCCAGTCGGTCTCGTCGACCACCCGCGTCTTGCCCTCGCCGTCAAAGAACAGCGCGATGCGACCATCATGCTCGACGAAATGCACCGGCTTCTTGCCAGCCACGACAGCATCGATGGCCACGGGGGCGGTAATCTCGATGTCGCCGTGGTCGCCATGATCGTCGACTGTAATGCCTGTGGAGATGGCAGACACCTGATTGCCCGCGCCCTGCACGGCATAGACCGCCTTGCCCGACTGGGTGCGATAGAGCGCGGCGGGGCTGGCCAACTGAAAGCTGCCAATGGCGTCGCCGCTCTCCAGGTCGATTGCCGTGACCGTTGGCGCGGCGTGATCGGCGATGAAGAGGCGCCAGGCCGAGGCGTCCTCGGCAAAGGCGGGGCTGGCCAGCGCCGAGGCGGCCAGCAGGGCGGAAAGGAGACGGTTGAGCATAGAACCTCCGTTAAGTTTGACGACGGCGATTTGTAATGTTATTACGTTACCTACTCAAGTTGCATCTTCCTGTGACGACCGCGTATTGGTGCGTTGACAGTCAAAATGTTATTACGTTACATCGCCTCCCTGCCGAATATCGGCGCTCGCTTGTAGAAGCCCCATGACCCATCAGCACCCCCATTCCAGCGCGGTTTCGCGCTCACGCCGTATCGGCCTGGCGCAGATGAGCGCTCTGGCGCGGATAGGCATCGTGCTGCCGGTCATCGGGCTGATCTGGCTGGTGCTGTGGTTTCTGGTGCAGTCATGAGCGCGATCCGCATCGACGACCTGACGCTGGGCTATGATGGGCATCCGGCTGTGCATCACCTGGACGGAGCCTTTGCGCGGGGGTCGCTGACCGCCATCATGGGCCCGAATGGGTCGGGCAAGTCGACGCTGCTCAAGGGCATGACCGGCGCCATCAAGCCGCTGGGCGGCCGGGTGGTGCTCGACGGGTTCGATCGGCGCGATATCGCCTACCTGCCGCAAAGCGCCGAGATCGACCGCACTTTTCCGGCTGTGGTGGCGGATCTGGTGGCGCTGGGCTTCTGGAAGCGGCGCGGGCTGTTCGCTGCCATTCGCGGCGTGGATCGCAAGGTCATGGAAGAAGCCTTGGCAGCGGTGGGGCTGGTGGGCTTCGAGCAGCGGCCCATCGACACGCTGTCGGGTGGGCAGTTGCAGCGGGCCTTGTTCGCGCGGGTGCTGGTGCAGGATGCGCCGGTGATCCTGCTCGACGAGCCGTTCGCGGCCATTGACGAGCGTACGGTGACGGACCTGACGGCGCTGATCCGGCACTGGCATGGCGAACAGCGCACCGTCATCGCCGTGCTGCATGATGCCGATCTCGTGCGCCAGGCGTTTCCACAGACACTGCTGCTGGCCCGCGAGCCGATCGCCTGGGGCGATACCTCGGCAGCACTGACGGCGGATAACCTGCGCAAGGCCCGGCAGATGGTGGAAGCCTGGGACGAGCATGCGCCCTGGCATGAACATGCCCATGACCCCAAACATGCCCACCACCACCATCATGATGGAGCAGCGCATTGAGCCTCTATGACCTGATGCTCGCACCCTTCGTGCAATTCGGCTTCATGAACCGAGCACTGGCCGGCGCCATCATACTGTCGCTGAGCGCCGGGCCGGTTGGCGTGTTCCTGATGCTGCGGCGCATGAGCCTGACGGGCGACGCCATGGCCCATGCCATCCTGCCAGGCGCAGCGGCGGGGTTCCTCGTCTCCGGCCTCGCCATCCTGCCGATGACGCTGGGCGGCTTCGCGGCGGGCCTGATCGTGGCCGTGCTGGCGGGCCTCGTGTCGCGCTTCACCATCCAGCGCGAAGACAATTCGCTGGCGGCCTTCTATCTGATTTCACTGGCGCTGGGCGTGATGCTGGTCAGCCTCAAGGGGTCCAACGTGGACCTGATGCATGTGCTATTTGGCACGGTGCTGGCGCTCAACAACGATGCCCTGATCATGATCGGCGCCATCGTGACGGTCAGCCTGGTGGCTCTGGCGCTGGTGTGGCGTCCGCTGGTGGCGGAATGCCTCGATCCGACCTTCCTGCGCAGCGTCAGCAAGGCCGGGCATCCGGTCCACCTGATTTTTCTCGCTCTGGTGGTGCTGAACTTGGTCGGCGGCTTCCAGGCGCTGGGCACGCTGCTGGCCGTAGGGCTGATGATGCTGCCGGCCGCTGCCGCGCGGTTCTGGGTGCGCAGCCTCGAGGCCACCTGTGGGCTGGCCGTGCTGATCGCGGTGCTGTCGAGCTATCTCGGCCTCTTGGTTTCCTACCACCTGAGCGTTGCCTCGGGTCCGGCAATCATTCTGGTCGCCGGGACGATCTACCTGCTCTCGCTGCTGTTCGGCAGGCGCGGGGTAATCGCGGGCAACATGCGGCCGGCCCGGCATCGGGTGGCCTGACGTTCCGAGCGGCAGAACCGCTCACTATTGAAGGAAGATCGACTATGTCTTTGAAGCGTCTCGCAATCGGACTGCTCGCATCGAGCCTGGCACTGCCGGCATCGGCGGCCGAGATCAAGGCTGTGGCCAGTTTCTCGATCCTGGGCGATATCGTCGCCCATGTCGGGGGCGACCGGGTGGCGCTGACCACGATCGTAGGCCCCAATGCCGACACGCATGTCTATGAGCCCAAGCCCGCCGATGCGCAGGCTCTGAGCCAGGCCGACATCTTCTTCGTCAACGGCCTGGGCTTTGAAGGCTGGCTCGACCGGCTCGAAGAAGCAACCGGCTTTGCCGGTCCGGTTGTGGTGGCCAGTGAGGGCGTCGTGACCCATGCCATGGCCGAGGAAGACCATGCCGAAGGCGAAGACCACCATGGCCACGACCATGGCGAGACCGACCCACATGCCTGGCAGAGCCTCAAGAATGGCCTGCTCTACGTGAAGAACGTTGCGGCCGGCCTATGCCAGGTCGATCCGGATGGCTGCGCGATCTATGAAAGCAATGCCGAGGCCTACTCCGCCGCAATCGCCGCGCTCGATGCGCAGGTGATCGCCGATATCGACACGGTGCCGGCGGCGCAGCGCAAGGTGATCACCACGCACGACGCCTTCGGCTATTTCGGCGAGGAATACGGCGTGCAGTTTCTGGCGCCGGAGGGCATATCGACCGATAGCGAAGCGTCAGCCGCCGATGTCGGCAAGCTGATCGAGCAAATCCGGGCCGATGGGGTCAAGGCGCTGTTCGTCGAGAATATGAGCGACGGCAGGCTGATCGAGCAGATCGCGCGGGAGACCGGCGCGACCGTGGGTGGCGAGCTCTTCGCCGATGCCCTGTCAGGACCCGACCAGGGCGCGGCAACCTATCTCGACATGTTCAAGCACAATGTAGGATTGCTGGTGCCGGCAATGGCCGGCAAGTAGACTGACGCGAAAGCAGGCAGACAATGGCACATTCACACGACGACCATAGCGGCCACGACCACGTATGGGCCCCCGATCTGACCAAGAATCAGGGACTGGTGCTGGGCGCGCTGGCGCATGCGGATGTGCCGCTGTCAGCCTACGAACTGCTCGACAAGCTGCGCGGCGACGGCTTGCGGGCGCCGTTGCAGGTCTATCGGGCGCTCGACAAGCTGGTCGAACGCGGCCTGGCCCACCGGCTGGAATCGCTCAACGCCTTTGTCGCCTGCGCCGACGAGCACTGCCATCGCAAGGGCCTGATCGCCTTCGCCATCTGCGACGGCTGCGGCAAGGTCGATGAATTCGCCGACGCCGTGATCGAAGATCGACTGGGCGAGTGGGCCGGGGCCAAGGGCTTCAAGGTCGAGCGGACGACGATGGAAATCCGCGGGAAATGTGGGGTTTGCGCGGCGGGGTAAGGAATAATACCCCCACCTAACCTCCCCCTGAAGGGGGAGGAATCCGACCGGTGAGTGGACCTCGATCGCGCCAAAAACTCGATCTGTCCCTCCCCCTATCAGGGGGAGGTTAGGTGGGGGTACTGGCTAAGAAACCTGCCCAAACCTCAAAAAATGCACCGCCGCAGCCCCATATTCCCGACGATCCTCCAGCGTGAACCCGTCCGGCATCTCGACCGCCGCTTCGACGCTTTCCTCGAACACGATAGTTGCCCCATCCGCCAGCCAGCCACCCGCGGCGATGCCGGCCAGTGCCTGCTCGCCCAGGCCCTTGCCATAGGGCGGATCGAGGAACACCAGGTCGAACTTGCCGAATGTGCCGGGGACGCCGAGATCGGTCGCGTCGCGCCGCAGCAGCTTGGTGATGCCCCCTGCCCCGAAGGCCTCGATGTGATCGCGGATCAGGCCACGCGCCTCGGCGCCGATATCGACGAAGGTAACGTGGCTGGCGCCGCGCGACAGCGCCTCGAGACCGAGCGCGCCGGTGCCGGCGAACAGGTCGAGTACGCGGATGCCGTCTAGCACCGGCCCCAGCCGCGACGCCAGAATGTTGAACATCGATTCGCGGACGCGGTCGGCCGTCGGGCGAATGGAATCGTCCGACGGTGAGAGCAGCTGCTTGCCGCGAAACTTGCCGGCGACGATGCGCATGGCCTAGGCCTTGGGACGACGCGGGCCACTGGGGCGCCCTGCCCCACCGGATGGGCGACCACCGCCCGAAGGACGACCTGCGCCACCAGTGGGGCGGCCAGCGCCGCCGCTGGGGCGGCCAGCGCCGCCGCTGGGGCGACCACCCGGCTTGCCAGCAAAGCCACCGGGCTTGCCGCCGGGACGCGGACCGCGCGCCGGGGCGGCGCCATCGCGCTTGGGCATGGGCTTGCCGTCGGCCCGCATGCGCGGCTTGCCATAGGTCTTGGCCTCGCTGCCGAACTCGTCCCGACCGGGGCGCGTCGGGCGATCGCTACGCGGCGCGGGGCGATCCGAACGCTGCGGGCGCTCGGCGGGCGATGAGCGGGTTGCATCGGTCCGGAACCGCGCGGGCTTGTCCGAGAAGTTGCGGCCGGGGCGCTTGGCCTCGCCCTTGAAGGCGGCGCCTTCACCGCGCTCGCTGTCGGGCCGGACGCGCGGCGCGAACGCCGGACGTTCGCCAGCTGCACCAGCATCGCTGCGGCGCGGGCCGCGTGGCGTGCCGGTGAATTCGCGGCCCTGCGGCGGACGCGAGCCCCCTTCGGGGCGCGGGCCGCGTGGACGATCGCCGAAATCGCGCTCAGGACGCGCGCCGGCGGGACGGCGATCGTCATCGCGACGCGGACCGCGCGGCTTGTCGCCAAAGCTCTTCTTCTCGTAGGGCTTCTTGTCGCCGAACGATTTCTTGTCGCCAAAGGCCTTCTTCTCGCCGAACGACTTCTTGTCGCCAAAGCTCTTGCCGCCGGCCGGACGCGGGGCGGCCTTGCCGAAGCTCTTGGCCGACTGGTCATCACGATCAGGGCGCTTGACGATACGGGTGTTGCGCTTGGCGACAAAGTCTTCCGGCGCACGGCCGTCTTCGTCGAAATGCACCTTGCGCGGCGGTGCCATGTCTTCGTCGTCCTGGCGCTCATCGCGCTTGGGTGCCGGCTTGCGGCTGTCGAAGCGGCCCGGACGATCCTGGCGCGGGCGTTCCTCGCGGATTTCTTCCTCGGTCTTTTCAGCGCCATCGGTAAAGCGGAAGCGCTGACGGGCGATCTCGACCGTATTGGTGCCGCGGCCGGTCAGGCGATCGCGAGTCGGCTTGCCTTCCAGCGCATTGGCTTCGGGCGGCATTTCGCTGTCAAAGTCCACGTCAGCGGCTTCAGCCAGCTTCTTGCCGAGCTGGTCGCGCAGCATCTTGGCCTTGATGGTTTCAACGCCGCCAACAGGGATATCGCCGAGCTGAAACGGACCATAGCTGACGCGGATCAGCCGGTTCACCTCGAGGCCCAGCGCACCCAGCACATTCTTGACTTCGCGGTTCTTGCCTTCGCGCAGAGCCAGCACCAGCCAGACGTTGGAGCCCTGCTCGCGCTCGAGCGTCGCTTCGATCGAGCCGTACTTGATGCCATCGATCTCGATGCCATCCTTGAGCTTGTCGAGCGCCGCCTGGGTCACGCTGCCATGAGCGCGCACACGATAGCGGCGTAGCCAACCGGTGGCAGGCAGTTCGAGCACCCGCTTGAGGCCGCCATCATTGGTCAGCAGCAGCAGTCCCTCGGTATTGATGTCGAGGCGACCGACGGTCACCACCCGTGGCAGGCCGTGAGTTTCCAGATGCTGGAAGATCGTCTCGCGACCCTCTGGGTCCTTCTCGGTGACAACCAGGCCCGCCGGCTTGTGATAGAGCCAGACGCGCGTACCCTGGCGGGCCGCAAGCGGGGCATCGTCGACCATGATCTTGTCGCGATCGGTGACGTTGAAGGCGGGGGTCAGCACCTTCTTTCCATTGACCACCACGCGGCCTTCGGTGATCCACACCTCGGCATCGCGGCGGGAGCACAGCCCCGAGCGGGCAATGACCTTGGCGAGACGGTCGCCGGTGTCGGGCTTGGCGGGGGCAGTATCGCTCATGGCGAATAGTCTTTCATGTCATGCGGGACCCGGATGGGCGGCGCGGAAAACGATGGCGGCCGGATGAAACACCCAGCCGCCGGAAGTCGATGAGGTCAGGGAAACTAGTTCCCGAGAATGCCGTTGCTGCCACCCACGCCCATACTGCTGGGGGCGGATCCGATCGGTCCGCTGCTGGTCGGCGTGGTGGTATTCTGTGCCCGCAACGCCCGTCGCACCGCTTCGGGGCACTTCGGATCGTTGATCGAGACCACCTCGCCATTGCCCACCGCGCAGACCAGCTCAGCATCGCCGACGCGGGTGAAATACTCTTCCGGTGGCAGGTAGAGAGGACGGTCGGTATTGACGCTGACGCTCATATTGGCGGCCTGCATGCGGGCTGTCAGTGCGCGAGCCTCGGCTTCGGTCAGCGGGCGGCCCGAAAGCGAGCGCAGATCGACGACCTTGGCATTGCGCAGGCGCTGGATATCGGCTTCGGTCAGGCTGCTCGTGTCGAGCTGTACCGTGTCGCTATTGGCAGGCAACTGAGCGGCGGCGGCCACCTGGGTCGGTGGCGGCAGGGCCTGGCCTGATGCGGGCAGCACCAGCGGCGCGCGCGCCTGGGTCAGGTCTTCCTTGGGCGCCTGGCCGGGAATGAGGCCGAGACCGGCCGCCGTCGTGTTCATCACTTCGCGTTCGAACGTGCCGACGTCGGTCATCGCGTTCGTGCCTTCGACCGTGGTGCAGGCGCCCAGAGCCAGAGCCATCACGAGAGCCATCGAAGCCAAACCAACCCGGGAGGCCCCAAGAGCAGCCCGCTGCCCGGTCAAACCAATACGCATGAAACGTCCTTCAAGATGTCGGCGGCGCTTATAACCCATTCTGCCGCCTAAGGCCAGATTCTGGCAGCAACGTGTTCGAAGGCCGTTACGTCGCCGTTTTCCGCGCGCGGCCCAGGCCGATGAGGTCTGCGAGCAACAGTATGACGCCGAGCGTGATGGCGACATCGGCCAGGTTGAAGATGTAGAACGACCACGTGCCCCAGTGCAGGTGGAAGAAATCGGCCACCGCACCATAGAGCAGGCGATCAAGGGCATTGGACAATGCGCCGCCGATACAGAGCGCCAGCCCCATGCGGATCAACGCCGAGTCGGCCCGTACCCACCAGATGGCCAGTGCCACAATGGCGACCAGCATGACGATGCCCAGCCCCCAGACCGGCAGGCCGTCGAGCAGCCCGTAGGAGATGCCGGTATTCCAGACCAGCACATAGTCGAAGAAGTCGGTGACGCGGACAACCTCGCCACCACGCCAGCCGGTCATGGCGAAGGGGATGTAGCTGGTGAAGACCTCGATGCAGGGCGCGGCGCCTATAGCGATGCAATCGGCCGAGACCTGGAACGCCTTGTGCGCCCTATCAATGCCGAAGGCGAGGATCGCCATGGTGAGTGAGAAGTAGATCGAGGGATTGGTGAGGGACTTCAGGTTCATCGGGGCTCCCCACACCCCCTCCCGGCCTCCCCCATCAAGGGGGAGGTGGAGTTCAGTGTACTTGACCAACTCGTGCCCCACCCACCGAGCGGCACCTCCCCCTTGATGGGGGAGGCTGGGAGGGGGTGATACTGCGCGACGGGCAAGCCGCTAAAGCCCCACTGCCGCGCGTTCGCGCAAAGCCTGGGCATCGCGCAGCGACACATCGGGGAACTGCGGATCGCTGCCGACTTCGGGCAGAACCTTCCACGAGCGGGCGCAGCGTGTGCCTTCGGCAAGGGCAGCCACCACGGCGACACCCGGCACGTCATCAAGCACAAAGGCATCGGCCGGCACGCCACCTGTCGTATCGATGACGATGGCCGACGTGATGGAAATTTCCGCCATGTCGAGCCCGTCGATTGCAGCAGCAAGGCGGGCGTCTGAGATGATCACGCGCGGGGCGGCCTCGAGGGACGAACCAATGCGCTTTTCCCTGCGCTCGATTTCGAGCGCACCGGTCACGACGCGGCGGACAGCACGAACGAGCTGCCACTTGGCGGCCAGCTCGTCATTGAGCCATTCGCTTGGCACTTCCGGGAACAACCGCAAATGCACCGACGAGCCGGCTTCCGGATGCCGTTCCAGCCACACCTCTTCCATGGTGAACACCAGGATCGGCGCCAGCCAGGCGGTGAGGCAATCGAGCAGGTGATTGAGTACCGTCAGCGACGCCTTGCGCTTTACTGACGAGATCGGGTCACAATAAAGCGTGTCCTTGCGGATGTCGAAGTAGAACGCCGAAAGCTCGATGTTCATGAAGTTCGTCAGCACCGTGACGATCTTGCGGTAGTCGTATTCCTTGTAGGCGCCGCGCACCTGCGCATCGAGCTGCGCAAGCCGGTGCAGCATGAGCTTTTCGAGCTCGGGCATATCCTCGAAGCGGACTTCGTCGGACGGCTGGTAGTGCGCGATATTGCCGAGCAGCCAGCGCAGGGTGTTGCGCAGCTTGCGGTAGCTGTCGACGGTGGTCTGGATGATCTCCTTGCCCAGGCGCAGGTCTTCCGAATAGTCGGACGACGCCACCCACAGGCGCAGGATATCGGCGCCATACTGCTTGATGATGTCCTGCGGGGCGACAGTATTGCCCAGCGACTTGCTCATCTTGCGGCCTTCGCCATCCATGGTGAAACCGTGCGTCAGCACGCTTTCATAGGGGGCGTGGCCATTGGTGGCGCAACTTTCGAGCAGCGACGAATGGAACCAGCCGCGATGCTGGTCGGAGCCTTCGAGATACATCGAGGCCGGGAATTTCAGATGCGGCCACTTTTGCTTGTTGCGCAGCACGAAGGAGTGAGTTGACCCTGAGTCGAACCACACGTCGAGCACATCGGTCACCATCTCGTAGTCGTCGGCCTTGTAGCCGTCGCCGAGATAGCGCTGGGCCGCGCCGGGCTTGTACCAAGCGTCAGCGCCCTCTTCTTCGAAGCTCTGGGCGATACGGTGATTGACCAGATCGTCCTTGAGGATGTCGTTGGTCGCCTTGTTGACGAACACGGTGATCGGCACGCCCCAGGCGCGTTGACGCGACAACACCCAGTCCGGGCGATCGGCGATCATGGCGCGCAGGCGGTTCTGCCCGGCTGATGGGTAGAACTTGGTGGCGTCGATGGCGTTGAGCGCGCGGTGACGCAGCGTATCGCCCGCTTTGCCGTCGATATCGCGATCCATATAGACGAACCACTGCGGCGTATTGCGGAAGATCACCGGCTTCTTGGAACGCCAGGAATGGGGATACTGATGCTTGACGCGGCCGCGGGCGACCATGGCATTGCGCTCGGCCAAAGCCGCGATAACGCGGTTATTGGCGTCGCCCTTCTTGCCGTTGTCATCGATAACACGCGCACCTTCGAGGCCGGGAGCTTCGGACGTGTAGAAACCGTCGTCGCCGACGATGTAGGGAATGGCGGTGTCGATACCCTTCTCGCCGAGGAGGCGAGCTGAATCCATCCAGATGCCAAAGTCGTCGAGGCCATGGCCCGGAGCAGTGTGGACGAAGCCGGTACCGGCGTCATCGGTGACGTGTTCGCCGTCGAGGAGCGGAACATCGAAGTTGTAGCCGCCGCCAAGACCACGGAGCGGATGCTCGGTCACAGTCCCTGCGAGCATGTCCGCCTTGACTGCGAAGACCCGTTCATAGGCCTCGACCTTGGCCTTCTGCATGACTTCGGCTGCCAGCTTGTCGGCAAGAACATATTGCTCGCCAACCGCCGCCCAGTTGCCCTCAGGGGCAGCAGTGACGCGATAGAGGCTGTAGGCGATCTTGCTGGAGAACGAGATCGCCCTGTTGGCGGGGATGGTCCAGGGCGTCGTGGTCCAGATCACCACATAAGGCCTTACAACACCGCTTCCGGAAGCGGGCTCGACCCCGCCAAACCGGCTCACCGGGAACTTCACCCAGATCGTGTCGCTCTCATAATCCGCATATTCGATCTCGGCCTCGGCAAGCGCCGTGCGCTCGACGACCGACCACATCACAGGCTTGGACCCGCGATAGAGCTGGCCGGTGCTGGCCACCTTCATCAACTCCCGCGCGATCTGCGCCTCGGCGTCGAAGCTCATCGTCAGGTAGGGATTGTCCCACTCGCCAAGCACGCCCAGGCGCTTGAATTCCTCGCGCTGCACGTCGACCCATTGCTCGGCAAAGGTGCGGCATTCCTGGCGGAATTCGACGACCGGAACCTCGTTCTTGTCCTTGCCCTTGGCACGGTACTGTTCCTCGATCTTCCATTCGATCGGCAGGCCGTGGCAGTCCCAGCCCGGCACATAGGCCGAGTTGTAGCCCATCATCTGCATCGAGCGGGACACAAGGTCCTTCAGCGTCTTGTTGAGCGCGTGGCCGATATGGATGTTGCCATTGGCATAGGGAGGGCCGTCATGGATCGTGAAGATCGGACGGTCCTTGGCCTGCTCACGCTGCAGCGCATAGATATCCATCTCTTCCCAGCGCTTGAGCCAGCCTGGCTCGCGCTCGGGCAGCCCGGCGCGCATGGGGAAGTTGGTTTCCGGCAGGAAAAGGGTCGCCGAATAGTCGGTCTCGGCGGCGCCCGCAGCAGTATCGGTCATGGAACGGCAATCGGTTGGGAGATTTGGTGCGCCTTTTAGCAAGGCAGGGCGCAGGGGGCAAAGCCTGATTTGGGGTGTAGCGCTATGCCAGCAAGGGCAGGATGCGCTCGCGCACCAAGGCATGAATATCCCCGAACAGGCTGGGATAGAGGCGGTCCGACACCGCGCGGGCCAGCTGCTGCCGATCGGCATCGTGATAGGCGCGAAGGATCGCCGCGCGAATGCCATCGCTGTCGAGCCGGTTTTTCTCGATGATATCGACAGTGCCCAGCGCCTCGGCGGCGCGGGCGTGGCACAGTTGTTCGAGATGCTGGGGAAATGCAATCTGCACCAGCCCCAGGCCCAGACCCAGGCAAAGACTGCCATGCTGACCAGCATGCAGCATCAGGCGTGAACGGCGACCGATATCCTCGGCCGCTACCGCAGCGCGCTCCACAACATGGCCGGCCGCAGCGAGTTGACTGGCCAGTTCCACGGTAATGCCGGGCATGTATATCCGCACTGGAACATCGAGCGACAGGATAGCCGCCATAAGCTCCGCGTCATCGCGCTCCGAGGTCGAGAAGTAGATGAATATCTCGTCGCCGCCCCCCTCAAGGCGCGGCAGCGCCGTATTGAGCGGGGGCAAGGGCATCTCCGATCTCAGGCCCACATAGGGGTCAAGCGCGGCAATAGTCCGCGGCATCGACAGCGCCTGCGCGTAGATATCCGGCAGGCGCGACAAGGGCAGGCCGCCGAAATGTCCCAGCGCGGCATTGACGGTTTTGACCAGCGTGGCCTCGTCGTAGATCCGGGTGGCAAATTCCGGAATGAGCACGGGAAACGTGTCCATATCCGCTGGGGGCACCGAATAGCCTGTACCGACTGCAACCGCTGCGATGCCCGCAAGCCGCGCCGCCAGCAGCGCAACCGGCGAGAAATCGCCGACCAGCAGATTGCTCTGTCGCGCCTTAATCGTGGTCAACCACCAGCCGACCTGGGTAATGAGGAACTGCGGATCACCAAAATTGAGATCGCCGAGAAATTCGCCCCAGGTGGCAGCCTTGGGGTTGCCGGCCTCGCGCCGCCTGGTCTCATTGTGCCACAACACGGCGCCGGGAAAGGCCAGTTCGCAGAGCGGCGCGATTTCGGCGGCGTGATCCATGCGACAAAGCGCAGCGTCATAGATGCAGGCATCGCCGAGCGCCTCGGCGACAACCTTGAGTGTGACGATAGGGCCGCGACCGGCGCCACCTTCCCAGGCGAGAAGGACGCGAGGCTTGGTCATCAGCTGTTAGGTTGGACAGCCGCAGACGCACGGATCGACGGGCACCGGCGGCGGAGCCGGCGGTGGGATGACCACCGGCGGCGGCGGAGCCACGATATCGGGGCCGCCCGCACCGCCACTTTGGGTGACTAGAGGTCCCGAGCTAACGACGCGGTTGGGCAGGCATTCGACTGCATGCTCATTGGGGTCACCCACCATCAGCCCGAGGCATTCGAAGAAGTAGCGTGTCCCCTCGACCACATCCTGGAAGGCGTTGACCTGCGGTGCGGCGACGAACGAAACCGAAAGGGTGAGCGCGATCACTTTGCGCCGTCGCGCGGCGGCCTTTGACAGGGGCATGAGTCCATTTCCTATACTTTCGATGCCCGAAGGTAGGATTCGTGTAGCTCGAGCGCATCGAACACTCGTTCGATGCTTATGCGAAGCAGGCCGTGCAGCACTTCCCGGCAAGCCCTTGCAAATCCAACAAGATCGGTGTCCATTGCCTTGAACGGCAGTGGTAGCTTGTGGACGACGTACTCCGACTGATCGACAGCATTTACGAGGCAGCTGGCCGGCCCGATCATTGGCAGGCGGCGCTGACCCAACTTGCCGACGCTACTGGCAGCATCGACGCCACCATGGGCGGCCAGACCTCGGCTCAGGTGCCCATGCTGATTTCGGCGCGCACCGATCCGGACTACGTGCGCAGCTATGCCGAGTATTACCATGCGCGTAATCCCATGCAGATGGCGGTGTTCGGTCAGCCGGTTGGCAAGGTCGTGCTCGACCACATGGTGATGAACAAGGGTGCCTTCGAGAGTTCGGATTTTTTCAACGAATGGTGCAAGCCGCAGGGCTACCTTGCCGGCGGCGCGCTCAATCTGGCAGCGGACGGCGGATGGCGGGCGACGGTCATGGTGTCGGGCCGCAATGACTATGATCAGGAGCGATATCAGCTGCTGGAGCGGGTCGCGCCACATCTGCGCCGTGCTTTCGAGCTGAACCAGATTCTCCACCAGACACGCGCGCTTGGCGTGGGCGCCATGGCGGCGCTCGAATATGTCGATCGCGGTGTTCTGGTGGTCAACCGCAGTCGCCTGGCCTCGACGGCAAATGCGATGGCCGAGCGCATACTTGGCATCGGGGATGGACTGCGCCTGAAGGGTGGTCAGTTGACTTGCGATCGCCCTGACGAAAGCAAGACCCTCGAACGGGCGCTGGCCAGTTGCGAGCGGGGGACAGCAGACAGCAGCGGCACCACTATAACGATCACGCGGAGCGCCGGACGCAGCCCGCTGTCGCTGATGTGCATCCCCTTCCCAGCCACGGCCTGGTGGCCGGGCTTCGATCAGCAGGTTGCGCTGATCTTCATCACCGACCGCGATACAAGGCTGGAGCAGCGGAGCCAGCGGCTGCGCGCCCGCTTCGGCCTGACGCCGGCCGAGGCCGCTCTCGCCTGGGAGATCGCCAAATCCGGTGGGCGGCAAGAGGCAGCCGAAAGCCGGGGCGTGTCGCTGTCGACGGCGCGGACGCAACTGTCGAGCATCTTTGACAAGACAGGCGTGCGGCGCCAGGCCGAGCTGGTGCGGCTGCTGCTCGATACGCTGGACGAACCCGACTAGCGGAAGAAGCCCAGTTTGCGATCGAGTTCGCTCAGCGGTTCTGCAGCGGCAAGAATATCGCGCGCCTTGCGGCTGTCGCGGTCCATGGCAGTGATGAGTTGGTCCAGCCCGTTGAACACTTCCTGCCCGCGGATATGGCCGATCAGCGCCACCGAAATGGTCTGGCCATAGATGTCCTCGTCGAAATCGAACAGATGCGTCTCGAATGGTGGACGCTGGTTGTTGAACATGGGCTTGCCGAAGGCGGCGACACCGTCGAGCAGCCTGTCGCCCAGCTTGGCCCGCACGGCATAGACGCCCTGCGCCAGCTGGAAATTGGCATGGGTCACCGTATTGGCGGTGGGATAGCCCAGCTCGCGGCCGCGTTGATCGCCCTTGACCACGCAGCCATCGAAAAACCAGTGATAGCCGAGCAGCCGGTTGGCGGCGGAGACCGCCCCCTCCGATAGGGCCGCACGGATGCGGGACGAGGAAATGACCTCGTCGCCCTCGTCCATCAGGTCCAGCGTTTCGACGGCAAAGCCATGCGCGTCGCCGGAAGCCTTGAGGAAGGTCGGCGTGCCGCGACGCTGGCGCCCGAAATGGAAATCGGAACCGACGATAACGCCGGTCACAGCAAGTGCATCGACGAGGAACCGCGAAACGAAGTCCTCCGCTTCAATCTGCGAGAAGGCGCGATCGAAATTGAGGATGGCAATGGCGTCCAGACCGAGGGCTTCTGCCAGTTGCGCCTTCTCGTCGCCTTCCGTCAGCCGGAACATGAAGGGCGCGGGCGCGAAGACGTCCCGCGGATGGGGCTCGAAGGTCAGCACCACGGCTGGCACACCGGCTTCGGCGGCGCGGGCCTTTAGCGTGCCCAGGACTGTCTGATGGCCCCGGTGAAAGCCGTCAAAGCTACCAATCGCGACATAGGCACCGCGCAGGTTTGCGGGGACAGCATCGAGATCGGCAAGGCGCTGAAACTGAGACATGTTCTTACCAGGCGAGACGCGGCAGGAAGCCGGCCAGATGGGCGCGGCTGGGCGCCACGAGATCGGCGATGGCGCTGGGATCGGGCTTGCCGAAGGCATCGAGCTCAGCGGCATGGATCGAACCGGTGACGAAGAGCAGGTCGATGCCGAATTGCGCGGCGCCCGTCGCATCGGTGCGCACGCTGTCGCCAATGGCGAGCACGCGCGACTTGTCGAGCGAGCGACCGGCTGCAACCTCGGCGAGGCGGAACGCTTCCTCATAGATCGGTTGGTAGGGTTTGCCGGCCATCAGCACCATGCCGCCCATTGCGGCATAGAGGTCGCCCAAGGCACCACCGCAATAGACGATCTTGTCGCCATGCTCGACCACACGGTCGGGATTGGCGCAGATCATCGGCAATTTGCGGCTGAGCCAGAGCTTAGCGCGCTCGCGATACATTTCGGGCGTGTCGTCGTCGGTGTCGAGATCGGTCACGACAACCACTTCGGCCTCATCGGCGCCAGTACGGCGCACGTCGAGCCCCTCATAGAGTGCGTCGTCCTCGGTGGGTGGACCGACATGATGGATGGCCTTGCCGCGATACTTGGCGATCATCACCCGCGTCGCATCGCCCGACGACACGATGGCGTCGTAGGCAGGCTTGTCGACACCCAGGCGATCGAGCATCTCGATCAGCGGCGCCGATGGCCGCGGCGCATTGGTGATGAACACCACCTTGCCGCCCGCCTTGCGAAACTGGGTGAGCGCGTCGACTGCACTGGGGAAGGCGGCAACGCCATTATGCACCACGCCCCAGACGTCGCTCAACACGGCGTCATAGCAGCCCGCGAGGTCGGCAAGACCGGAAATGGTAGGCAGCGGATTGGTCATCGCGATTCCGATGCGAAGAGGTTGGCCGTTCTATGTGGCAGCTTGCCCCTCGGGATCAAGGGGAAACGGACATGCGGCCCGGTATCACTGCCTTGCAAGGGCGTGGTGCTAGAACTCGGCTCGGCGCAGTTGCGGGGCGGCGGGGCGGCCGGCTTCGACCATCAAGTCGGGACGCACTGGTCCTGGCGCCGCGATATGGGGACCCTGCACCAGCGTAATGCCGTCTTCCAGCAATTCGACGATCTGCCGCTCGGTGGTGATGCCGGTGGCCAGCAGGGTGACCTCGAAACGGGCGATGTAATTGGCGATGTCCGAGGCATGGAAGTCGGTATAGACCTCCGGCTCCTCGATGAAGCGGGCGGCATCGATGCGCAGCGAGCGCACACCCTGCCCGGCCAGCTCGGCGACGTCGACGCGCAGCGACTTGACGTTGACCAGCGAGAAGCCGGCGCCCTTCTTGGCAACCGCATCGGCAATGGCCCGCTCGCCGGTGGTCAGGCTCTGCCAGTCCGTCTCGTTGATGGCAAAGATCAGCCCCGGTGCAATGGCGCGGTTGGCCTCGAGCGAAGCGATCAGCTGCTCGGAAGCATCGCTATCGCCCAGCGTGGCCCGCGACAGTGGGAGGTAGAGCGTGATGGGCTGGCCGCTGGTCCGGGCGCGGCGGGAAATGGTGATGGCTTCGACCAGGCCAATGCCCTCGATATGGCGCAGCACGTCTTCGCCACCACGGCGCGGCATGAAGTCGGCGCGATCGGCCAGATCGCCATCTTCGAGCATCAGGCGCGGCACCAGGTCATAGCCCTGCGGGCGGCGCTGCGGCAGGGTCACCACCGGCTGGATGTGGTAGATCAGCCGGTTCTCGCCGACGGCCTGGCGCAGCATTTCGAGCGGGATGACCGGCTCGATTTCGCGGGCGGACGTCGCGCGTGGCGGCGGCGCGGCGGCAATCATGCGGTCGCGACCCACGGGCTGAGGCTTGGCCGCGCGATCTTCCATTTCGGCGACCGCCTCGGCCACCTGGCGGATGACTGTGCCCAGCACCGAGATATCGGCCTCGACACCTTCGAGCCGCGCTCCGGCATTGACGTCGGCCATGGCATTGATGCGCTGGCCGAGCACCGCGCCCGCCTGGGCGTCCGTGGCCAGCAAGCGCGAGAGGTCCTCGATGGCCTTTTCGAGCCGGTTTTCCGCACGCTGGCGCAGGGCCCGCTCCATCAGCACGACGCAAGCGCAGCCGAAGACGACGGCAGCGAGAATGGCTTCCGCAGGCGTGAAGATCAGGCCGAAATAGGCGGCGGCACCAACGCCGGCCGCGGCAAGGGCGATGAACGTGTAGACCAGTGCCTGCACGGGCGGACCTTTTGCCTCTTCGATTGCCGGGATTCGGCTCACCCTCATAGCATCGCAGCGAGAGCGGCAAAAGCGGCGCTCCGGCTCTTCCAAGGCTAATTGCAGGTTCAGGTGGCGAACAGGTTCCAGGCCCGGGAGAAGAACTGGTGGAACAGCACCAGTTGCGCCGCACCCGTTGCGGCAGCCGAGGCGCCCAGATGACCCATGCCGACCTGCGGCCGTTCGCTCGCCAGAGAGGGCAGCTCGGCAATATGGTAGCGCACCCGTTCGAGCAGGCGCTCGACGATTACCCGCGGCATGACCCCATCGATGATGGCCTTGTCGAGCTCGATCACCGCCCGCGTGCTGATCACGGCCTTGGCCAGCGCCAGGCCCGCACGGTCGAGCCAGCGCGTCACCACAGGCTCCATCGCGTCCCAGTCCCAGTTGAGTGGGCTGCCCGACGGCAGGCTTTGGCCGACCTTCTCGAGCTGCTGCTGCAGGGCGATCAACGAAGCGACCAGGTGCACGTAGGTCGGCTTGCCATCGGCATCGGAGACCATGATGGCGCCCAGATTGGCGGCATTGCCCGACGGCCCTTCCCACAGGTCGCCATTCACCACGATACCGGCGCCCACGAAGGTGCCGACCTGCATATAGGCAAATCCCAGCGGTCGCGGTGTGGGCTGGGCGATCAACTCGCTCCAGCAGGCGGCGCTGCCGTCGTTGAACCAATGGACCGGCAGCCCGGTGTCGCGCTCCAGGCGACCGGCAATGTCGAGGCCCTGCCACAGCGCCTTCTGCTCATCGGGCGCGCCAAGCCGGCCAATATTGCGCTCGATGTAGGACGGGCTGGCAACGCCGACGCCGGCAAGCCGCTGCCGCTGCATATCGGACATACCGGACTGGATCGTAGCAATCTCAGCCGCGACGTCGGCAAAAATGGTGTTCGCATCGGGCCAGGCATGGCTGCGCCGGACGCTGGCCAGCGTTTTGCCACTCATCTCGAACAGCAGCACTTCCAGATGCCGCCAGCCGATCTCGACCCCGATTGTGTAGGCCCCATGCGGATCGAGAAATAGCGGCGTTGCTGGCTGGCCGCGCCGTCCGCGCAGCACATCGCCGCGGGTGATGAGCCCGCGCAATTCGAGCTCGCTGACAATGCGTGAGGTGGTCTGTGGTCCCAGACCGGTCATCCGCGCCACATCGGCATTGGACGCGCCCGGATTCTGCGCGATCAGCGTCAGCACCGCACGCTCATTGGCAATGCGGACGCCCGACTGGGCGACCCCGCGTGCCAGAGGCCCAAACCCAGCCGTCGCAGATTCCTTTTGCATGCAGCGAGACTTACCGGCAGCGCCAAACACGATCAAGCGGCATTCCTGTTCGCAATCTGCAACGGGCGGAACGGTTTATTTACCCTGTTGCCCAACAATCGCCTGCAACACCGGGAAAGCGGCGGCGGCCGCACCGGGGACTGCACTTGATCCAAACGCGAGGGCCGGGCCGCATGGCGATGCATACTCGAAGCGATGGCGCGCCCGGCGGACGGCTGCTGCTGATCGACCGCGACGAATCGCATGCCCAGATGGTGACAGAGACCCTGTCGCAATGCCTGGGCCAGGCCGCGCGCATTACCGTTGCTTCCGGCGGGAGGCCCGGTGCCGAACTCATGCGCGACGTCGATTTCGATATCGTTCTCGCCGATCTCTCCAGCCTGGGCGACCTGGCCGAGCGCAGCGACGACGCGGTGGGGCGGCTGGTCCGGCTATCGCGCGGCGCGCTGCTGGTTGCCCTGTCGGACGGGGCCTCAGTTTCGGCGGCCGTGGGCGCCATGCGCGCCGGGGCGCATGATTATGTCGCCAAGCCCATCAATGGTCCAGCCATGGCGGCGCGTATCGGCGAGCTGGCCGAACGCCACGGCAAGGGCCGCTCGCTGGGCATCGACACGCGCAGCGCCACCGGCCTCAGCGATTTCGCCGGCTTCATCGGCTCATCGAGCGCCATGCAGTTCGTCTATGAGCAGATCGGCCGTATCGCGGCGTCGTCGGCTCCCGTCTTCATCACCGGCGAAAGTGGCACCGGCAAGGATGTCTGTGCCGAAGCGCTGCATGCCAAGGGTCATCGCGCGGGCAAGCGCCTGGTCGCCATCAACTGCGCCGCCATCCCGCGCGATTTGCTCGAAAGCGAGCTGTTCGGCGTTGCCCGTGGCGCCTTCACCGGGGCCCACGAAGACCGCAAGGGCGCGGCTGAACTGGCCGATGGCGGCACGCTGTTTCTCGACGAAATCGGCGAGATGGATCTCTCGCTTCAATCCAAACTTCTGCGCTTTCTGCAGACCGGCACGCTGAGCCGGGTCGGCGAGGCCGGCGTGCGCCATGTCGATGTGCGCGTCATCTGCGCTACCAACCGCAATCCGATGCAGCTCATCACCGAGAAGAAATTCCGCGAGGATCTGTTCTACCGGCTGCATGTCCTGCCCATCCATCTCCCGCCGTTGCGGCAGCGGCCCACCGACATCATGGTGCTGGCCCGTCACTTCCTTGAGCGCTATGCCGCCGAGGAGCACAAGCGCTTTGCCGGCTTCTCGTCCGAAGTCGCTGGCCTGCTGACATCAGCTGAGTGGCCAGGCAATGTGCGCCAGTTGCAAAACCTGGTTCGCCGACTGGTCGTGATGTGCGATGGCGGCGAAATCACCCCGCATATGCTCGGTGCCGCCGACATCGAATCGCGCGGCCTCGCACCAGTCAGCGAGACGCCCCGCGCCGAGCGCCGCCCCGCCATCCTGCCGATGTGGCAGCAGGAGCAGCGCATTATCGAAGATGCGATCACCAGCTTCGGCGGCAATGTCTCGCTCGCGGCTGCGGCGTTGGAGATCAGTCCGTCGACGATTTACCGCAAGCGTCAGGGCTGGGCTGAGATGGCTCAGGCGAGCTGAGTGGCACGCCCTCGTGGTTCGAGGCGCCAGGAGGCGCACCTCACCATGAGGACTACTTTTAACTCGGTATCCCAGTAGCCTCATGGTGAGGTGCGAGTCCTTCACGAGAACAGAACCACGAGGGCGTGGCGCTAAGGCGTATTCGCTTCCCGGGCCTTGACCCGATCCAGCCCCAGATAGTGCTCGCGCAGGATCACCGCGATGCCTGACAGCACGATGATGCTGGCGCCGATGATCATGGTCAGCGTCGGCACCTCGGCGAAGACGACGAAGCCCAGGATGATGGTCAGGATCAACGAGACATATTCGAACGGCGCGATGACAGACATGTCTGCATAGCGGTAGCACGACGTCATCAGCAGCTGCCCCACCCCGCCCGCGACGCCGGCGCCAATGAGCAGTGCGGCTTGCTGCGGCGTCGGCCACACCCAGCCAAACGGCGCGGTCAGCAGCGACAGGATCGAAGCACTGATGAAGAAGTAGATGACGATCGCCTCGGTACGCTCGGTCTGCACCAGCTTGCGCACCTGCATCATGGCAAAGGCTGACAGCACCGCCGAGGCCAGGGCAGCGAGAGCGCCGATCGTCGTCGCATCGTCCATCGGCGTGCCGGCCGAAAATACTGTCAGGCGCGGCCAGAGAATGATGACGACGCCAACCAGCCCGACCATGACGGCGGTCCAGCGAAACAGATGCACCCGCTCTTTGAGGAGCAGAGCACTAAACACCACGATCAGCAGTGGCGCAGCATACTGGATGGCGGTGGTTTCCGGCAGCGGCAGGCGCGTCAGGGCGAAAAAGCCCAACCCCATCGAAGCAACGCCAATGAAGGCCCGCACGATGTGCCCCTTCGGATCCCGCGTGTGCAGGGCCGTGCGCAACTGGCGACGCCACGCGAGATAGATCAGCACTGGTGGGATCGCGAATAGGCAGCGGAAAAACACCAGTTGCCCCGCTGGGATCGTCTCGGTCGCCTTGAGCAATGTGGCCATGACCACGAAAAAGCCCACGGACACGACCTTGAGCACAATGCCGCGCAAAGGCCCGCCTGCTCGCTGAGCAGGGCCGGTCGAGGCAGCATTGGGGGAACTGGTCACGGCAGTCTCGTCGCTGGGACGAAAGGAAGTGCGGGCCGCCGCAGCGCCCCGCCGGTGCGTCAGCCTTTGGTGGCTTCCAGCTTTTCCTTGGCGATGCGCGCAGTGGCGAAAGCCTTGTGTTCGGGGCCAACGGCCGAACCGGTCTTGATCACCTTGCCGGTGGCGTCATGGATTTCCCAATGCCAGTTGGCATTCGGGCCGCTGCCGCCCTTGAGGCGCAGCTTGATCTGTAGGGTGCTATCTTGGGTCATGGCCGCGTTATGGCGCAGGTTGGCGCGCGGGGAAAGGGGGAAAGTTGCGGTCGGTAACCGGTCGTCTGCAGTTCAGCGAAAACAAAAGCAAAGGAACCCCCACCTAGCCTCCCCCTGAAGAGGGGGAGGAACCCGCCCAGTGGTTCGTCGCTGTATCGAGGGGCCAAACTCGATCTGTCCCTCCCCCTCTTCAGGGGGAGGTTAGGTGGGGGTACCCTTCCTTCTTCCGACTTATCCCGCTTCTCCCCGCCCCCAAAGCTTCAGGTACACTCCGCCCCATCACCCCACACGGCGGCCTGCAGGCGAACAGTGGTGGGGTGGGCCGGGTGGGGATTTTGCCTTCTCCCACAGGTTCGCGTTTCGGCCGTGGGTTGCTATGACAACCCGCCGCCGGAAACGTTCCAAAAACCGGCACCCCGAGACGGCTTCCGTCTCACTTTTTACTTTACCAGAGGCGAAAGCCGTCTCGGGGTCCGCTCGCTGCCCTCTTGGGCATGCGACCACACGATAACCGCAACCCAGGCGGCGCTCTGGCACGCCTACACTTCGGAGTAGCGAATTTCGATGCGATCACCCCAGAACGCCAGATGATCCCGGATCGGCTCCACCAGCGGGCACGGATCGGGATAGTACCAGACCTGGTCCGGGCCATCGGCGGTCAGCGTCTTGATCGTGTAATACGAGGCCTCGCCCTTATACGGGCATGTGGTGTGCGTATCGGTGGCTTCCAGAATTCCAGGCTGGATGTCCTCGCGCGGAAAATAGACCCGCAATGGCGCGCCCGGCTCGTCGAGCTCCAACGCGTTCAGCGAGCTGCCGATCTCGGCATCGTCGAAGATGACATGCACGCGGCCCTTGGCCGGGGTGATCTTGATATCTTTGTCGAGACATTGACGCGTCATAATTACCTGCCATCAGACGGTTGGGATCGATCCGGCTCAACGCGCGAGACAAAACTTCGGTTCACTTGCCTTGACACCCAGAGGCCTCAGCCATATATCCCCCTCACCCTGTTAGCACTCTACAATCGCGAGTGCTAACAGTGCCAAAATTGCATTCCAGAATGTTGCCATAGGAGCAAAACATGGGCTTCCGTCCTCTGCACGACCGCGTGGTCGTCCGTCGTCTCGACGGTGAAGAAAAGACCAAAGGCGGGATCATCATCCCCGACACCGCCAAGGAAAAGCCAAGCGAAGGCGTCATCGTCTCGGTCGGCCCTGGCGCTCGTGACGATGCTGGCAAGATCAACGCCCTCGACGTCAAGGCTGGCGATCGCGTGCTGTTCGGCAAGTGGAGCGGCACCGAGGTCAAGCTGAATGGCGAAGACCTGCTGATCATGAAGGAATCCGACATCATGGGCATCGTCGAAGTCTAAGCGACTTCACTGCCCCGTCGTCCTTTCCATTCCACACTTTAAGGAGCGCCTCACATGGCTGCCAAAGAAGTAAAGTTCTCTACAGACGCACGCGACAAGATGCTGCGCGGCGTCAACATCCTGGCCAATGCGGTCAAGGTGACCCTCGGCCCCAAGGGTCGTAACGTCGTTATCGAAAAGTCCTTCGGCGCCCCGCGCATCACCAAGGACGGCGTGACCGTCGCCAAGGAAATCGAACTCGAAGACAAGTTCGAGAACCTGGGCGCCCAGCTGCTGCGTTCGGTCGCTTCCAAGACCAACGACATCGCCGGTGACGGCACCACGACCGCAACCGTTCTCGGCCAGGCCATCGTTGTCGAAGGCGTCAAGGCTGTTGCCGCCGGCTTCAACCCGATGGACCTCAAGCGCGGTATCGACCTGGCTGTTGCCGAGGTCGTCGAAGCGCTGAAGGCCGCTTCGGCTCCGATCCAGAATTCGTCCGAAGTCGCTCAGGTTGGCACCATCTCCGCCAATGGCGAGAAGGAAATCGGCGACATGATCGCCGAGGCCATGCAGAAGGTCGGCAACGAGGGTGTCATCACCGTCGAAGAAGCCAAGACCGCTGAAACCGAACTCGACGTCGTCGAGGGCATGCAGTTCGACCGCGGCTACCTGTCGCCATACTTCGTGACCAATGCCGAAAAGATGACTGCGGTTCTCGATGATCCGCTGATCCTGCTGCACGAAAAGAAGCTCTCGAACCTGCAGGCTATCCTGCCGATCCTCGAAGCTGTGGTTCAGTCGCAGCGCCCGCTGCTGATCATTGCCGAAGACATTGAAGGCGAGGCTCTCGCGACCCTCGTCGTCAACCGTCTGCGTGGCGGCCTCAAGGTTGCTGCCGTCAAGGCTCCGGGCTTCGGCGATCGCCGCAAGGCCATGCTCGAAGACATCGCCATCCTGACCGGTGGTTCGGTGATTTCCGAAGATCTCGGCATCAAGCTTGAGAACGTGACCCTGGACATGCTCGGCACTGCCAAGCGCGTCGAGATCACCAAGGAAAACACCACGATCGTGGATGGTGCCGGCACGTCCGAAGACATCCAGGGCCGCGTTGGCCAGATCAAGGCGCAGATCGAAGAGACCACTTCGGACTACGACAAGGAAAAGCTGCAGGAACGTCTGGCCAAGCTGGCTGGTGGCGTTGCAGTGATCAAGGTCGGCGGCTCGACGGAAGTCGAAGTCAAGGAGCGCAAGGATCGCGTCGACGACGCGCTGAACGCTACCCGCGCTGCTGTTGAAGAAGGCATCGTCCCCGGCGGCGGCGTCGCGCTGCTGCGCGCTTCGAACGCCATGAAGGTCAAGGGCGCCAATGCCGATCAGGACGCTGGCATTGCCATCGTCAAGCGTGCCCTGCAGGAACCAGTGCGCACGATCGCCAACAATGCCGGTGCCGAAGGCTCCGTCGTCGTCGGCAAGATCCTCGAAAACGCTTCGATCACCTTCGGCTACAATGCCGCAACCGGTGAATATGGCGATCTGATCGCCATGGGTGTCATCGACCCGGTCAAGGTGGTTCGCACTGCCCTGCAGGACGCTGCTTCGGTTGCATCGCTGCTGATCACCACCGAAGCCCTCATCGTCGAGGCTCCCAAGGACGCTGCTCCCGCAATGGGCGGTGGCGGCGGCGGCATGGGCGGTATGGGCGGTATGGACTTCTAAGAAGTCTGACCCAGAGCTTCGAGGTTCGTCTCTTCCCAGTCACGAACTTCGTGGAAAGGCGCAGTGGAAACACTGCGCCTTTTTCTTATCCCCGGCGCAATCGCATGCGATTACTCTGCCGGCATAGCGGAGGAACCAATGAGACCACCTAGACGTACCGGCAGCGCAATGGACAAGGCCGAAGCCGCCTTCAAGGCGGTGACGACCAAGCCAGCCGAAGACGCCCCCAAGGCCAAAGCTATCCCCGAAGGCAAGGAGACCGTGTCGCTGCGGCTCGATCGCGCTGTGCTGGAGCATTTCCAGGACGACGGCCCCGGCTGGCAGGACCGGATCAACGCGGCGTTGCGCCAGGCGGCGGGCCTCGACGCCGACTGACATCAAACTGTCAGACCAGACTATTTGACAGCAACGCCGTGACGTTTCATTTTCTCCTGCGGCATTTGGATTGAGGGGATGACGATGTCTATGCGTGGGTTGTTGACGGCGGCGACTTTACTGGCTGTTTTGTTGGCCGGAACCGGCGATGCCTTTGCCCAGAAGACCAAGACCAAGGGCGAGACCACTCCGCCTGTCACCCAGCAGGACAATTCGCTCGATCCCAACGATCCCGATGATCTCGAGCAGATCCTTGATGAGGGCGACGACGCCTATTTCGCCGATCGGCCGGACTATGCGTATGCCTTCGAGATGTACTCGCTGGCTGCCAGCGTCAGCGACCCCTATGCGATGAACCGCCTGGGCCTGATGTATGACCGTGGTGAACATGTCGCCCAGGATTTTGGCGAAGCCTTTGACTGGTACTTGAAGGCCGCCGAAACCGGTCTGCCCGCCGCCCAGAGCAATGTCGGCAGTATGTACAATGCCGGCGACGGCGTCCGGCAGAACTATGCCGAGGCGCTGAAGTGGTTCCGCCTCGCCGCCGACAATGGCTATGGCTATGCGATGTATGCCCTTGGTGACCTGTACCTGGCCGGCAACGGCGTCGCCAAGGATGCCGAGGAAGCCACTGCCTGGTTCCAAAAGGCATCCGATGCCGGCGACGCCAATGGCCACTGGTCGCTGTCGCTGCGCTATCTCTACGGCGACGGGATCGGCAAGGACACACAGCGCGCCGCCGAGCTCGCCTACCTGGCACTGACCAATGGCCTGCAGGTCGCCCTCGACGAATTCGGCGATATCCGCAACGCCGACACCTCGCCGAACTATCGCCGCGCCATCCAGGAAATGCTCAAGCGCGACGGCTTTTATACGGGTGCCATCGACGGCAGCTTTGGCCCTGCGACGCAGCGCGCCCTCGAGGCCGCCTTCAACACGGCCCAGTAGCCTTTCCGAAAGATTACAGGAGCATTACCGCAAGATTAAATCACGCGGCGGAACACCTTGGTTAAGGCGGGGTTAACCACCCGAACACTCTGTTGTGATGACCGGATAATCCGGTCACGACAGCATGAGGACCCCAATCAATGTCGATCTCCAGCATATCGGGAGGACAATCGGCGTCGCAGTTGATGCGCCCCGCCTTCCGCCCCCCCAGTTTCGAGAGTCTGGATACCAACGCGGATTCCAGCCTGACCCTGGATGAACTCAAGGCCAACGCGCCCAAGGGCACGTCAGCAGCCGATGCGGACAAGCGGGCAGAAGCCCTGTTCAAGGCGATGGATGCCGATCAGGACGGCAGCGTCACCAGCACGGAAAAGGACACGTTCGATACCGCCATGGCCGACCAGCGTCAGGCCATGGCCTTCATGACGCAGCAGATGGCTACCCCATCCAATGCCGATGTCTTCGCACAAACCGACACCGACGGGGACGGTGCGGTGACGATCGAAGAATTCGGCAGCGAGGACAGCGCTTCCGAAGTTGGCAGCGAGGCCCTGCAGAAGCTCTTCGACCTGATCGATGCCGACGGGGACGGCTCGATCACGGAGACCGAGAGCTCGGAGTTCCTGGACACGATCAAGTCGGCGATGGAAGAAAACCGGCCGGCCGGTGGCCCGCCTCCGGGTGGCCCACCACCAGGCGGCCCTCCACCAGGCGGACCGCCGCCGGCTGATGCTGCGGCGACCGAGGATGAGACCGAGGACAGCACGACCACCACGTTGTTCTCTGCCGCGCAGACTGCCTACAAGACGACCCAGCAGCAGAGCTTGCTGGAGCAGCTCGTGTCGATCTTCGACTCGGCGGCCTGATTCAGGTGGGGGCGTCCGCGCCCCCGCCTCCTCACGGGAAAAACAGCAGCTTGACCGCTATGCTGATGGAAATCACCACCACCAGCGGCCGGATGAGCTTGGCGCCGAAGCGGATACCGGCGCGGGCGCCGGCATAACCACCGACAAGTTGCCCGCAGGCCATGGCAATGGCGGCAGGCCAGACTACGTCGCCGGCCGGGATGAAGATCACCAGCGCAGCCAGGTTCGAGGTGAAGTTGAGCACCTTGGTGTGGCCGGAGGCCCGAGTGATGCCAAGGCCCAGCAGTGTCACGAAGCAGATGGTGAAAAACGAACCCGTCCCTGGGCCAAAAATGCCGTCGTAGAAGCCTAGGGCGAAGCCGATGGCTGGCACGGCGAGCGCGAAGGGCAGACGGGCGGTGCGATCTGAATCGGACAGGTTCGGCGCGAACAGGAAGTAAAGCGCAATGCCGATCAGCGCGACCGGCACGGCCACTTCGAGCAAGCTGACATCGACGCGTTTGACCACCAGGGCGCCGATCAGGCTGCCGGCGAAGGTCAAGGCGATCGCCGGGAGCAGTGCCCGCAGCGAGACGAAGCCGCGCCGCCAGAATGTGACTGCGGCCATGGCGGTGCCGACGACGCCTTGCAGCTTGTTGGTGGCCAGGGCCGAAACGGGCGGCAGGCCGACAAAAAGCAACGCGGGAATGCCGATCATGCCGCCGCCGCCGGCCACCGCATCGACGAAGCCCGCCAGCATGCCGACGCCGACCAGCGCCAGAAGGATCATCGGATCGAGCATGTCAGTCCTGATCGTCCGCTGGCGGCAGTTCCGCGATGCGGCGTTCGTAGATGGGAATGTTGATCATCGACGACATGAAGCCGCTCATCATCAGTTGGAAGCCACAGACCATCGCGGTCATGGCAACGATGACGGCACGCATGGTGCTGGTGAGATTGAGCGGACCGAAATCGCGTTCGGCCCACTCGCTTAGGCCCCAAACGAGCGAGGCAAAGCCTGCCAGCATGAGGAGGATGGCAACGGCCAGGACGCGTTCGAGGGTCAGCGCTTCGAGCAATCGATCATAGCTGCCGGAGCGGGGAATGAAGCCGTAGCGTGAGGCGAAGCGGCGGCCGATGACGGCAAAGGAAATCGACTGCAGACCGACAATGATGCAGAGCGCCGCCACGAGAAAGGTGTGGACGTCGAAGCTGACTCGGCCATAGCGCACCGGCCCAGGCAGCAGGATGGCGCCGACGACGAGGCCAACCCAGAGCAGGGCAATGCCGGGATAGAGGAACAGCCAGCGCGGCGAGAACAGCAGCAGGAAGCGCAGGTGGCGCCAGCCATCGCGGAAGGATCGCAGGTGCGGCGGGCGGGAGCGGCCATCCTTGTCGAGTGTGGTGGACACCTCGCGCACATCGAGCTGGGCCAGTGTTGCCTTGACCACCATTTCGGAGGCGAATTCCATGCCGGTGGTGCGCAGCTGGAGCGCGCGGATGGCTTCGGTGGAGAAGCCGCGCAGCCCGCAATGGAAGTCGCGAATGGGGGTCTTGAAGAACAGGCGACCGACAAAGCTCAGGACGGGGTTGCCGATATAGCGGTGGAGCCAGGGCATGGCGCCGGGCGCGACGCCGCCGGCAAAGCGGTTGCCCATGACCAGGTCCGCGCCCTCGCGCAGGGCCGCCACGAAGGCGTCGAGCTTGGAGAAATCGTAGCTGTCGTCGGCATCGCCCATAATGATGTAGCGACCGCGGGCGGCGGCAATACCACCGGCGAGGGCGGCACCATAGCCGCGCTGGCTGATCGGGACGACGCGGGCACCGTTGGCGGTGGCGATGTCCTGAGAACCATCATCGGAGCCGTTGTCGGCAATGAGGATTTCACCTGATATGCCGCTACGATCGAGATAGCTGCGCGCCTTGGCGATACAGGCGGCCAAAGTCTCCGCCTCGTTGAGGCAGGGCATCAGGATGGTCAGTTCGAGCGGTGCGGCCAATGTGCCCCCCAAGGCCATATCACAGCCTTCTGCCGTGAATCGGGGATCAGTGGCAATGGCGGTTCAGTCGCCGCCACCGCCGCCGTCTCCGCCACCACTATCGCCGCCGGCGTCATTGTCGGGCGTCGACGAAGAGCTATCGCCATTACCGGATTGCCGGCGGCGGGGGCGTTTGCGTTGGGCGCTCCACAAGATGATGATGACACCCGCCACCGCGCCGATAATGAGCAGGCTTTCGAGAACGTCGCCGTTCATTGTCACACTCCCAGGCGGGCCAGCACCGCATCCAGCTGGCTCCGGCGTCTCGGCGAGAACGCGGCGGTGCGCGAGACGATGAGACAGGCTTCGCTCTTGAGCATTACGCCATCCTCAAGCACGCGCAAGCCGTTGGCTGACAGCGTCGAGCCGGTCGAAGTGATATCGACCACGATATCGGCAACGCCGGACGCCGGCGCCGCCTCGGTAGCGCCCAGGCTTTCGACCGTGCGGTATTCGGCGATGCCGGCGAGGGCAAAGTGCTGGCGGGTGATGGTGATGTACTTGGTGGCAATGCGCATCCAGCGGCCATGGCGGCTGCGGAAGTCGGAGGCGACGTCGGCCAGATCGTGCATGTGGGTCACGTCGATCCAGGCATCGGGAACGGCCACGACAACATCGGCAGCACCGAAACCCAGCGGCTTGGCGATGGAGACCGAAGCCGGGCCCGCTTCGCTGGTCTCGTGGATCAGGTCGAGTCCGGTGACGCCGAAGTCGATGGTGCCGCGGATCAGTTCGCGGGCAATCTCGGAGGCCGGGAAGAAGCGCACCGTGACCTCGGGCATGCCCTCGATGGCGCCGAGATAGGAGCGGGCGCCGCCGGGGCGGGTGATCACTAGGCCGTTGGCGGCGAACCATTCGCGCGTAAGTTCCTCGAGGCGGCCCTTGGAGGGGACGGCAAGTGTGATGCCGGTCATGGCGCGACCTCCGCTTCGAGGCGATCGACCCAGACCGAGCAGCCGGAAGCTGCGATGGGCGCTGTTGCGCCGAGGCGTTCGAGCAGGCGGTCGTATTGGCCGCCCGAGGCGAGGATTTCGCCGCCGGGGCCGGTCATTTCGAAGACGATGCCGGTGTAATAGTCGAGGCGGGGGGAGAAGCTGGCGTCGAAGCTGACGCGGCTTTCGCCCAGGCCATTGAGATGACGGCGGATGGCGCGGATCGGCGCGCCAAGCATCAGCTTGTGCCTGATGGCCAGGGCCTCGACCTGGGTCAGCGCCTGCAGCACCGGGCCGGAGATGGCGAGGTAATCGCGCAGCAGCTTGAGCGTTGCGGCAGGCACATGCGCGGCGTCGAGCGCCTGCTGCTCGAGATAGCGATCGGCGATCTCGTCGGGCGTGCGGCCTTCGGAAAGGCTGAGACCGGCGGCGACCATCTGCTCGGTCACGTCGTCGACCAGCGCCTTGCGGCCGGGTTGCTTCCGGCGCTCGGCATCGGGCGCGGCTTCGAGGCGCGACAGCAGCCGATCGAGCGCTTCGGTGTGGCCGAAGCGGTTGCGAATACGGGGGCGCCAGGCATCGGGCATATCGGCCTGGACCAGCAGAGCCTCGAAGAGACCAACACCACCGAGGCGCACATCTGGACTGACGCCGAAAATGGAGCAGGCGGCCCGAGCAAAGGTCAGCACCTGATCGAGGGCGACATCGCCATCCGGCTGGGCCAGCAGTTCGATACCGGCCTGGTCAAACTCTGCGGCGCCGGTTTCGCGCTGGCGGAAGATTGTGCCGAGATAGGAAAAGGCAGCCGGTCGGCCCACGCCATCGGCGATATAGGCCTCGACGATGGGCAGGGTGAAATCGGGGCGCAGGCAGTATTCGGCGCCGGTGCTGTCAGTGGTCAACAGCAGCCGGCGGCCGAACTCTTCGCCGGCCAGGTCGAAATAGGGGTCGGCCGAAAGCAGTAGCGGCGGCGTGGCGCGATTGGCGCCCTGTGCTTCCACGAGGGCTTCGAGATTGGCGCGGCGGAGGGCGGCGCCGGTCATGGGGTTGCACCCGATAGGAGGCGAGATCGTGCCCAGGCACCGAACGGCACCTCCCCCTTGATGGGGGAAGCTGGGAGGGGGTGCGGGAGCCCCGATATCGGGACCACCCCCCACCCTTGATCCAGCCATTCGAGCAAGCTCTTATGGACTTCTCGCCTAAAATCGCTCCGCCGGAGCGATTTTGCCTGTCGGCCGGCTCGAAGCCCCACAGAGGGGGAGGGTGTCGACTGGTATATCGGCGACCAATCACACGACATATCTACCCCACCCACCGGGTCCTTCCGGCGAAGGCCGGAATCCATGCGCGGGACCATCCACAACGCCGCGGTCGGGGCAGTCTGCCGGACATGGATCCCGGCCTTCGCCGGGATGACATCGTGGGTGGGGAATGTGCGGGGCATCATTGCTCGCTCAGCAGCTTCAGCACAGCGGCCACCAATTCGTCGCGCTTCACCTCGAACTGGCCCGGCCTTGCGGCCTTCCATTCGGCATTGTCGGTGATGGCCTGGGCGGCCTGCTTGCCGGCGATCAGGTCCTTGATCTGCACGATGCCCTGTTCGCGTTCCTGGCTGCCTTCGATGATGACGATGGGCGAGTTGCGTTTGTCGGCATAGGCGACCTGCTTGCCGAAGTTCTTAGTGTTGCCCAGGAACATTTCGGCGCGGATACCGGCCTTGCGGAGTTCGGAGACCATGGCCTGGTAGGAGGCCGTCTGGTCCTTGTCCATGACGAGGACGACGACCGGACCTGTTGGCTCGGTGGCATTGAGATTGCCGGTGAGCTTGAGCGCATTGGCGAGGCGGGAAACGCCGATGGAGAAGCCGGTGGCGGGAACCGGCTCGCGGCGGAAGCGGGAGACGAGGCCGTCATAGCGGCCGCCACCACCAACGGCACCGAAGACCACGTCTTGGCCCTTCTCGTTCTGGACTTTGAAGGTGAGTTCGATCTCGAAGACCGGGCCGGTATAATATTCGAGGCCACGGACAACGGAGGGGTCGATGCGGATGCGGTCGGGGCCGTAGCCGGCGGCAGAAAACAACTCGCGCATCACGTCGAGATCAGCAACCCCATTCGTGCCCCGCTCGGACCCGGCAACGGCGCCGTACAACATAAAGAGCTTCTCAGAATCGCTGCCATTTACGCTTTCTGTAAGTTTCAAAATGCGATCGATGGAAGGCGCATCCAAACCCGCGCCCTTGGTGAAATCTCCGCTCTCATCCTTGCGGCCCGCTCCAAGTAGCAACTTGACGCCCTCTGAGCCAAACTTGTCGAGCTTGTCGACCGCGCGCAACACAGTGAGCTTCTGCTCATCGGTGGTGACACCGGCAGCTTCGAGCACGCCGTCTAACACCTTGCGGTTGTTGACCTTGACGACATACTTCCCCGCCAGCCCCAGCGCATCCATGACGTCAGCCATCATCATGCACATCTCGGCGTCGGCTTCCGGTCCCCCTGCCCCGACCGTATCCGCGTCGAACTGCATGAACTGGCGGAAGCGGCCCGGGCCGGGCTTTTCGTTGCGGAAGACGTAGCCCTGGCGATAGGAGCGGTAGGGCTTGGGCAGCGCCTCGAAATTCTCGGCGAAATAGCGGGCGAGCGGCGCCGTGAGGTCGTAGCGCAGGCTCATCCACTGCTCGTCGTCGTCCTGAATCGAGAAGACGCCGGCATTGGGTCGATCGGTATCGGGTAGGAACTTGCCGAGGGTCTCGGTGAGCTCCAGCAGGGGCGTTTCGACCGGGTCGAAGCCATAGCGCTCATAGACCGCCTTGATCTTGTCGATCATGGCGCCGACGGCGGCGATTTCGCCGGGCGTGCGGTCTTCGAAACCGCGTGGCAGACGCGGGGCGATCAGCTTGGTCTTTTCGGTCATCTGGCAGTCCTTCAAGTCGCGGTGTTGTTAGCGGATCGGGGTGTTGGAAACAACCCGAGAAGCCGGGCATGCCAAAGCCCCGCGCGGCGAAACCGGGCGGCCTGAAAGACCGGCAATGGCGAGACCACGGTCTCGGGGGTAGGCGATAGAAATGATGAGGCCGCAGTCTCGCCATCGCGCCGGGATTTTTCGCACACGCATCGAGCAGCCACCCATCATTCTGGGGTTGAGACCGACGGTGCAGGCAAGGCACTCAAGCCCCGCAAACCCTGCACTGCCCGTCCGGCTGGTGGTCAGCATCCATGCGGGAGTCTGGCGACCCAAACTCCCCGGCATTCGTTCCCGCTCATCACTCGTCATGATCGCGCTCTGGCGGGGCGATGCGGCAATGATAGGCGGAAATTGGAGGGCGGGGATAAGAGGGATAAACTGGTGGCTGACGCCACCCCCTCCGACCCCCACCCAGAAGGGATTTCTCCCGGCCCCTGTGGTGCTATAGGCCCGGCCGCCACATGGGCGGCGGCACTTGCGGATTGGCCGAAGGTTCCGGCCAGTAGGTCGGCCTGGTATCGGGCGGCAGGCCCATATCGGCGCGCAGCCGTGGAGACAGGTCTGGCGGCAGCCGCGGACGGTTCCACCAGGCAAGGATGACGACGCGCAGAACAGGCCAGACGCCGTGGTGATGGACGGCCTTCGTGACGTGAGATTCAAGGCGCAACGAGGCATTGCCCTCGTCGAGTGCATAAAGCGACATAGCTTTGTCCGGCGACTGTGCACCGGCCTTCTGATTTTGGTGAGCGCTTGATGCGACTCATCCGGCGACGGGGGAGATCGATGGCAATCGGCCTCCCCCGTGGGGACTACATGCCGGGCCTCCGCAGAGGCTCCGGAATGCCGGAATGGCTCGGCACGTCGAGCCAATGGGCAGATTCGGCGACCGGCGGCAGGCCCAGGTCTGCCCGCAGATAGGCAGGCAAGCTCGATGGCAGCCGCGGACGGTTCCACCAGGCGCTGATGGCCGAACCGAGCACCGACAACAGACCGCGCTGGTGCACGGCATCGGCGATGGAGAATTCGAGACGCAGAACGATGCTGCCCTCGGAAGGCATATTGTAAGACATGACGGTTCCCGGGCGCGACAAGACGCGGACCGGCCTCTGTTGGTTTGGGGGTGGATGGCGGAATCGGGACGCAGAACGACCCGGGTCAGACCATCACGGTTGGGGAGCTAGGGATGTCCGTGACACCGAAGTGTCAGTGGCGACGAGAGAGGCGAGGCCTCAGGCCTGGCGGCAATGTCGTACGGTGGGCCCCTGGCGGAGTTCGAACATGACTGTCATGTAGATGCCTCCCTCAGGTTGGCGGTTTTGGACGATCGGTGTGTAGCTCGCGATTCCGTGATCCGCAAGCGCAGATGTGGCGCCGTGTCGCACGTGCCGCCGTTTGTGGCGCATCGGCAACAGGTTAGCGGACAGGCCGAACCAGTGCATTGCGTTCGGCCTCAACCTCGTCGCGGCAGAAGCAGCCGTGGATGTGGTCGTTGACCAGGCCCATGGCCTGCATGAAGGCGTAGCAGGTGGTGGGGCCGACGAAGTTGAAGCCGCGCTTGCGCAGATCCTTGCTGAGGCGGACCGAGGCTTCGGTCTGGGCCAGCTTGCGCAGGTTGTCCCAGCTGAGGTCGTCGGGGCGATGCTCGGGCATGGTCTCGAAGCGCCAGACATAGGCGGCGAGCGAGCCGAACTCGGCCTGCAGCTCCAGCGTACGCTTGGCATTGTTGATGGTGGCGGCGATCTTACCGCGATGGCGGATGATGCCGGCATCGAGCAGCAGACGCTCGATGTCTGTCTCGTCCATGGCGGCGACTTTGGCGATATCGAAGCCGTGGAACACTTCGCGGAAGCGCTCGCGCTTGCGCAGGATGGTGATCCAGGAGAGGCCGGACTGGAAACCTTCAAGGCAAATCTTCTCGAACAACCTGGTGTCCGATGTGACCGGACGGCCCCATTCGCGGTCGTGATAATGACGATAGAGCGGATCGTCACCCGGCCACGGGCAACGCGGCAGTGTATCGAGTGCCGACTCATTTGACATTGGCGGGCGACTTTCTCTATTCGATCCGTGGGAATGCTTATTGCCTCGCTCAGCCAATTGCATCGGGCAGCGACAATAATTGTCAGCAGTGGTTGAGACGACAGCCGCCGTGGCTTGAAGCGGCATCGATTTTCGAGGACGGGACGCCTTGATTATTCCGGGACGCCTGCGCGCACTGGTCGTGGACGACAATGCCTATGCCCGCGCTATTTCAGCCGCCAGCCTGAGAAAGCTGGGCGTTGGCGAGATCGTGGAGGCCGATGGCGGCGCCGAGGCCATCCTGGCGCTGATGAGCGGGCCATTCGACCTGATGCTGATGGATTGGTACATGCCCGATGTCAGCGGCGCCGGGCTGATGACGGTGTTGCGCGATCCGCGATTTGGGGCGCCCCAGGCGACGCCGGTGATCCTGATGACCGCCTATGCCAGCCGCGACAATGTCGCCCGGGCGCGCGAGCTGGGCGTCAACGAAGTGCTGGTCAAGCCGTTCACCACTGACCAACTGGGGACGGCACTGGGCCGCGTGCTCGGGCAGGCGCAGATGGTGTCGGGCGACGATTCGGTGTTCCTCTAGGTCTTTACGCCTGGGTAACCATCAGCCGCATCAATGGCTTAACCATGCCGGTTGACGGGGCATTGGCCATTTTCACGCATAGTCCATCGCAAGGTCCGGCAGCGTGCCGGCATGCAATGGATGTGTGACGATGGGCAAGATGATGGCCGCCAGGGGTCTGCTGGCGCTGGTGCTTTCCGTTTCGACAATCGTGCCTGGCATGGCCCAGGGTCTGCAGCCCGGCTGGCGCTTTGCACCCCCGCCCGGCGTCAACGTGGTTGAGGGCAATCCGCGGCATGCACTGGCGCTGCAGGCCAATATGCAGGTTCACCCGGTGTATCTGCGCCAGGTGGTGCAGTATCAGACTAATGAGCGCAGCGGCACGATCGTGGTCGATACCGGGGCGCACTTCCTCTACTTCGTCTTGGGTGGCGGTCGGGCGCTGCGTTACGGCATCGGCGTGGCCAAGGACGGCTTTGAATGGAGCGGCACGCACCAGATTACCCGCAAGGCGGAGTGGCCGAGCTGGACGCCGCCAGCAGAAATGCTGCGCCGCCGGCCGGAATTGCCGCGCTTCATGGAAGGTGGTCCGAACAATCCGCTGGGCGCCCGCGCGCTTTATCTTGGCTCGACGCTCTACCGTATTCACGGCACGACCGAGCCCTGGAGTATTGGCCAGAACGTTTCTTCAGGCTGCATCCGCATGACTAACGCCGATGTGATCGACCTCTACGAACGCGTCAAACTTTATACGAAGGTAGTTGTCCTTTAATAAGGATTTTCACCGACACTCAGGCTCGCTCCGAACCGGGGCTGCCAGCCTATGGGTGCCTGCGTCATGCGTCGTTTCATCGGTTTGATCGGGCACTTCGGGCGCGACGAGCGCGGCGTCTTTGCGGTGATGTTCGGCCTGATGGCGATCGTCCTCATCGCGCTGGGCGGCGCAGTGGTCGATTATGTATCGCTCGAGCAGATGCGCAATCGCGCGCAGATAGCGCTGGATGCGGCGGCGTTGGCGCTGCAGCCGGAGATCTTCGAGACAACATACACCGCCGAAGACCTCCGGGGACTTGCAGAGGATATTTTACGCGAGCGCCTGGAATTGGCGAATGGCGAACTCGAGTGGGGCGGGACAGCTGATATTGACGAACCGCCCGAGATCAATGTCGAGGATGGCTCGCTGTTTCTGCGGGCCCGCATCACAATGCCGACGATCTTCGTATCTCTGGTCGGCGTGAATGAACTCAGCGCTACGCTCCAGTCGGAAGCCACCCGGAAGAAGCTTGAACTCGAGGTGGCCTTTGTCCTCGATAACTCGGGATCGATGTCTTTCACAGGCGCAGGTGCCAGTGGCACGCGCCAGCGCATGCAGTTCCTGAAGGACGCAGCGAACTGTGCGACCAATATCCTGTTCTATGATGCTGTTCAGGACGATCCGAGCAACCTCGACACCTGCATCCCGGCAGCCGGTGCAGAACTCGTCGATGACGTACGCGTTGCGGTCGTGCCGTTCACGATGTTCGTGAATGTGGGTGCGGGCAATGCCAACGCCTCCTGGATCGACCAAAGCAATTCGTCGGTAACGGCAACCGACAATTTCGATACCGATGACGACGAAACTACCCTGCCCGCCACTTCGGGTCCTTCGTCCGTGCCCACACGTGCCGCGATGTTTACCGCCACGGGCGAAGCATGGCGAGGATGCGTCGAGGCGCGCCCCCATATCAAGACGGGCTCCCTCACCACTGAATACCTGGACACCGACGACAGCCTGCCCTCCGGCGGAAACAACCTCTATGTGCCGATGTTCTCCCCCGACATGGTGGATGGGGTGGGCACTAACAGCTATGTCTCGGACTCGCCGGCAATCTGCGACCGACCGGCACAGGGCAACACTCGATGCACGATTACCGAACAGCGCACCAGCACCTGGAGTGGCTGGAGCAGCGCATCACAAATTGCAGGCACACCGTCGGGGCCCACCAACTTCAGCAGCAACACCCTCTATAGTGGGGCCTACTACGGGGACCGTCCGCCAAGCTGTCGCTGCCGAAGCGGCATAACCTACACCACCGGTTGGTCAGGCAATTCCAGCGTCCAGACCCGTCAGGGTTACTGCAATAGCTACATCCCGAATGGTCTCTCTAATCGCGAGTTGCAGGAGCGCATCTGCAAGTACCGCCAGTCTTTCAGCAGCAACTTCTCGTCCGGCCCCAATGCAGATTGCACCCGCACCGCTATCCTGCCGCTGTCCGACGATCCGGATGTCGTCGAAGGCACCATCTCAAGCATGATTGCAGAAGGTGGCACAAACATACACGAAGGAACCACTTGGGGCTTCAGGGTGCTGTCGCCAACCCTGCCCTTCGACGAAGGTGATGAGTTCGACACCGCCACCTCCAAGGTCATGATTATCATGACTGATGGCGAGAACACGGCCTACAACCTAAGCACCCATTGCGGTGCCGCACAGCGCAATCTCAACGGCAATTGTTACAACTCCGCTTATGGCTTCCCGTACAACTCGCGGAACACCACGGCCACCTCTACCAGTGGGGGGAATATCGAGCGCCTTGGCCCGACCAGTAGCGCCGAAGGCAGTATCAGCTCGAACAACGCAACGCTGGTCACGCAGATGAACACACGGACAGCCCAGACCTGCGAGAATGCCAAGGCTGCGGGCATCACCGTCTATGTCATCGGCTTGGCGACATCCCAGGCGGTGCAAAGTACCCGCGCCGTGGTGGAGGCTATGCTGACTGCTTGTGCCAGCACGCCTGACCGCGCCTTCTTTCCTCAGACTCCGGGTGATTTGAAGGCCGTGTTCGAGGACATTGCTGACGACCTCAGCGCACTGCGTCTAGCGCAGTGATCCATAAATCCGGGGGAGGTGGTACCGCCTCCCCGGATTGAACGGGGGACCTCTAGATCCACAATCTAGCGCTCTAACCAACTGAGCTAAGGCGGCAAATGCTTCATCGGGGACGGCAAGTGCCTCGTCCCGAAAGCGGGCGGAACATAGGTCGAGAATTCCGGGATGACAAGCACCGATTTTGCGCGTTTCGCCGCTGCCGCCCCAGCGAGCCGAAGCTGTTGAAAACCAGCCGTCGTGACGTTTTGCCAAGGATTGGCATTTAACCATGCGCGCCGATGCAAGGCCGGATGGCTTGCCGCGCTCTGGACCGTGCGGCGCCCGCCCTATATTGAAGAAACCTTAAGGTTCCCGGGACAATTGTGCCGGAATGGCACGATATGGTGCCGCACCGGAACGGAGACGACGACCGTATATGGACGCTGACTGGGTCACATCGCCAAGCGCGCGCCGCGTGCTGCAGCATGCCGCAGACCCACGGCCGGCCTGGTTGTGGTCGCAGGATGGTCAACATCTGCTGTGGCAGAATCCCGCCGCGGGGTTGTTCCTGGCCAAGCTCAAGAAGCACGGCCTGAAGCTGGCGCAGCCCGCCGTGCCGATCAAGGGGCAGGTCTCGCGCAATATAAGGCTGGGATCGCCGGGTCGGACCAGTCTGGCGCGAATCCAGTTTCTGGCGGGCGACAAGCCGGCCTCGAGCACCTGTGCCACGACGCCGCTGATCTGGCAGGACGGGCAGCCGGTGCTGCTGATCGTCGGGGTGGACCCGATCGCGGCTGATATCCTGCAGGCCGCCGACGATGACGTGACCCATGAGGCTCCGGTCGAGGGCGGCGACAATCCGCAGGTCGTTGCGGTGGACGCTGCACCCAGCGCCGAGACGCCAGCAGAATTCGCCGAAGTGGAAACAGTCGAGCACGACGCTCCGGCTACGGAAGCGCCTGCCGATGAAGCCGCGACTGTTCCGACGGCCGAGGATGTCGCCGCCTGGTCTGATGCGGAAGACCTTGCGACGCCCGATCTGCCGGAGCCTCCCGAGCCGGAGCCGACCAGCGTCGATGAGCTGATTGCCGCCGATGAAAGCGCCTATGCGCGGGAGCTGGAAAGCTGGCGCGCCGCCGACGGCGATACGGTGGAAGCCAGGCCGACCATGTCGCTAGTGGCCGCCGACGAGGACGAGCCAGCAACGCCTATCGACGAGACAGAAGCGCAGACACCGCCGGTTACGGACTCCGAACCTTCCACCAGCCGCCTCAGCCGACTGGTGGACCGACTCGCGACCAATGACGCGCTCTATGCGCCACTGACGGATGCAGACGACACGATCGCCCTGGAGCTGCCGCCGGCCGTTAGCAGCAGCGGGATGTTTCAGGTGACGGGGCGTGGTTTCGTGCCCGACCAGGTATATGCTGAAGAGCAGACGGATGCCGAGGCAGACTTGCCGGACCTCGCCGCTCTGGATGCCCCGGTTTTCCAGACGACGCCACTAGCCGATGAGACCCCTGCGCTTGAGCCGATCAGCGCGGCGGATGACGAGCCCATCGAGGCAACCCTCGCCGAGGCCGACCTGACGAACCTTGCCGCGTTGGATGCTCCGGTCGACGAAACTACGCCGCCGACGGATGAGGCACGCGGCTTCGAGCCTCCGGTAGATGATACCCTGATCGAGGAAGTACTTCCCGAGGTCGCGCCAACGGTGCCAGATGCCGAAGCCGTCGAGCGCGTATCGCGCTACAATTTCGACGAGCTGTCGCGCATCCTCAACGACCGGGTTGGCGAGACCAACCAGACCGTGCCCAAGGTCAGCGAACCCCAACGCAGTGCGGCGCTGATCAATCTGGGTGGCGAGACGCTGGTGCTCAACCGGCTCCCGCTTGGCATCCTGGTGTTCCGCGACCAGCAGGTTCTTTTTGCCAACCGCGCCGTCACCGAAATGGTGGGCTACGAATCTGTCGAGAAGCTGCGCGCCGCCGGGTTGGCCGCGGTATTCCCGGCGGGCGGCCCCGATGGGCAGGATGCCGGGCCGGTCAATCACCTGGTGCAGCAGGATGGTACGCTGGTGCCGGTGACGGCGCGGCTGCAGTCCATTTCCTGGCAGGGACGCCCTGCCCTGATGCTGTCGGCCAGCGCCACCGAGGTGCGAACCGGGCATGAGCAGGCGGTCAACGCCTTTGCCCAGGCGCTTGCAGACATCCGCGGCGACGGCTTCTTTGAAGCAACGCGCACTGGCGTGATCAGCAGCATCACGCCCAAGGCGGCGAGCCTGCTGGGGCAGGATGGACCGCTCGAAGGCAAGCCGCTGAGCGGGATGATCGCCACTGGTGACGTACCGGCCCTGCGCGAATTCCTCGACCGGCCGGCGCGCTTTGCGGAGACGGCACGGCCGGCCCTGACGCTGCGTTCGTCATCGGGCCGCGCCGAAATCGCCATCTTTGCGCAGGGGCAGGCCGGGGTGATCACAGGCTATTTCGGCTTTGTGCGCGGACGCGACACGGCGCCGGCACGGATTGCCAGCCAGGCCGATGTCGATCCGGCGCTGCTGGGTCGGATCAGCCGCGGCGTGCGGCGACCGCTCAACACGATCATGGGCTTTTCCGAGATGCTGCTGTCGGGCAGCGTGGATGCCGAAAAGCTCGAAAGCTATTCGCGCGATATCGGCACGGCCGGGCAGGAAATCGCAGCGCTGGTCGATGAGCTGGAAGACTACGCGAGGCTGCGCGATGGCCGCTACCTGCCGCAACGCGCCAGCATCGAGTTGACGGCGCTGTTGGAAAGCTGCGTCGTGCGCATCCGCCAGCAGGCGAGCAGCGCCCGCGTCTTCGTGCGCAACGCTATCTCCGAGAGCCTGCCCCGGGTCACAGCAGACCGGGCGTCGCTGGCGCAGGCAGTGCTGAACCTATTGGCCAGCGCCATAGACCAGACGCCGACCGGGGGCGCGGTGGTCATCTCGGCCCAGCGCGAAGACGATGGCGGTATCGCCATCCATGTGCGCGACAGTTCGACCAATCCGGTGGATATGGCCGAGCGCTTCGTGGTGTTCCGCGACGGCATCGGCAGGGACGGGCAGATGCTGGCCCCGGTGCGCTCCAGCGTCGGGCTGGCGCTGACGCGGTCGCTGCTGGCGGTGAATGCCTTCTCGCTCTCGGTGGATCCGGCCGGCGAACAGGGCCTGTTGTTCACGCTGGTCATCCCGGCCGACCTCGTCGAAAAACCCGCCAGCATCGCGGAATAGCTGATGTCTGCGTGCACGCGGCACTTTTGTCGCAGGCCGGTAAAGTCGATTTCAAAAGTCAGCTAATTGGCTGATATTGCTGATGTTCCACCGCGCACATTTGAATGCTTCTAGACTTCAACCCATTGATATCGCTTAGTAATCTTGACTCACAGCAAACAAGAGTGAAGAACGCTGACATCTGAGCGGCGCCGCAAGATCCGCATCATCTGGGAGAGTCCGATGTCCAAGACCACATCCTTCACCGCCGCCCTGCTGGGGTCGGTTACCCTGCTGGGCCTGTCCATGCCCGCTTTCGCCCAGAGTGGCGAAGTAAACATCTACAGCTATCGCGAGCAGAGCCTGCTGCAGCCGCTGCTGGACAAGTTCAGCGAAGAGACCGGTATCAAGGCCAATGTGCTCTATGCCGGTGATGGCCTGTTGGAGCGCGTCGCTGCCGAGGGCGAGCTGTCGCCAGCCGACGTGGTGCTGACGGTCGATATCGGCAATCTGGTTGGTGCCGAAGAGCAGGGCCTGACCCAGCCGATCACGACGCCGGACCTAGTGGCGCGCGTGCCCGAAGCCTTCCGCGACGACGACGCCAACTGGACCGCCCTGTCGCTGCGAAGCCGCGTCTTCTACGTGTCCAAGGACCGTGTCGACGCCACCGCGCTGACCTATGAAGACCTGGCCTCCGACGAGTGGAATGGCCGCATCTGCACCCGTCCGGGCGATCACGCCTACAATATCGGTCTTATCGCGCATTACATCGCCGTCAATGGCGAGGACAAGGCCCGCGAATGGCTGACCAAGGTGCGCGACAACCTGGCTTTCGCCCCCGATGGCAATGACCGCGCACAGGTCAAGGCGATCCTCGACGGTACCTGCGACCTGGCGATCGTCAACACCTATTACATGGGCGCCATGCTCAACAACGAAGCCGAGCCGGAGCAGAAGGACTGGGCCAACTCCGCCCGGATCATCTACCCGAACGCCGAAACCGATGGCACCCAGGTCAACGTCGCCGGCGGCTTCATCGCCAAGTATGCGCCCAACATCGACAATGCCAATGCGCTGATCGCCTTCCTGCTGTCAGACGAAGCACAGTCGATCTATGCCGACACCAACTATGAATTCCCGGTGGTCGCCAGCGCGCCGATCAACGAACTGGTGCTGAGCTGGGGTGAGTTGAAGGCCTCCGCCGTGCCGCTGACCGAAGTGGCCGCCAATCGCGCCGCTGCCGCAGCTTTGGTGGACGAGCTCAAGTTCAACGAAGGCCCGCAGGACTAGGCCGCCCGCTTGGCAACCGACCAGGAGGTCCGGACAGTGTTGACCGGCAGGGCGCGCGCCCTGCCGGTCGTTCCGCTTTTGCTGGCGGGCCTGATGGGGCTACCCATTGCCTGGCTGGGATGGTCGGCGCTGCAGGCCATCGGAAGCAGCAACGGGCTGGGCGCCAACATGCTGCCCACCGCCCTGCGCGAAACGGGCCTGCTGATGGTTTCGGTGGGACTGCTGACCGGCGGCGTAGGGCTGGTCGCGGCCTGGCTGGTGACGCATTACGAGTTCCCGCTGCGGCGGCTGTTCGACTGGGCGCTGGTGCTGCCATTGGCGGTGCCGACCTATCTGGCGGCCTATGTCTATGTCGAGGTGCTTGATTTTACCGGCCCGCTGCAAGGCGCACTGCGCGCCCTCAACGGAGCGAACCTGCGCACGGAATACTGGTTCTTCGACATCAAGAGCCCGTTGGGCGCCGTGCTGGTGCTGGCCAGCGTGCTCTATCCCTATGTCTATGTCGCCTGCCGGGCCTTCTTCCTGATGCAGTCGGCCTCGCTCAACATCGCGGCGCGGACGCTCGGTGCAGGTGGGATGCGGACCTTCTTCACCGTGACGCTGCCGTTGTCGCGGCCGGCGCTGGTGGTGGGCGTGACGCTGGCGATGATGGAGGTCGTCAACGATCTTGGCGCCGTGCAGTATTTCGGCATCAACGCCATCACGGCGATCATCTATTCGACCTGGATCAACCGCTCCGATTTCGGCGGCGCTGCGCAGTTGGCGGTGACGGTGGTGCTGGTGATCGGGCTGCTGATTGCGGCCGAGCAGCGAGCGCGGCGGGACCGGGTCTATCTCGGACGGCGTGACAGTCGTGTCGCGCCGGCGCGCGAGACGCTGGCGGGCGGGCGGCGCTGGCTGGCGTTTGGCTTCTGCCTGCTGCTGCTGGTCTGCGGCTTCGGCATTCCGGTCGGGCAATTGACGTACCTGGCCTTCCGGCTGGTCCTGCCGGAGACGGTCAGCATGACCATCGCGGCGCTGGTGCCGACGGTTACGCTGGCGGGTCTGGGCGCCTTGATCACAGTCATCACCGGGCTGTTTGCGGCCAAGCTGGCGCATCGGTCCGGCGCCGCGGGCAAGGGCGCGATCCGGCTCGCCACCCTGGGCTATGCCATTCCGGGTACGGTCCTGGCGCTCGGCCTGCTGCAGCCGCTGGGGCAAGCGGACCTGTGGTTCAACCGCATGACCATGGCGCTGATGGATTGGCGGCCCGGACTGATCCTCAGCGGCTCGATGGTGGCCCTGCTCTATGTGTATGCCATCCGCTTCCTCGCGGTCAGCCACTCGACGCTGGACGCGGCGATGAGGAAGCGCGGCGATGCCATGCTGGATGCCGGGCGGGTGCTGGGTGAGCGCGGGCTGGGACTGCTGTTCCGGGTCGACCTGCCGACCCTGATGCCAGCCATTCTGAGTGCTGCGACGCTGGTTTTCGTCGAAATCGTCAAGGAGCTGCCGGCAACCTTGCTGCTGCGGCCGCTCGGAATCGAAACCCTCGCCACGCTGGTCTACTCGCGCGCAAATGTCGGACTTTTTGCCCAGGCGGCGCTGCCGGCATTGTTCATCGTCCTGGCGGGGCTGGTGCCGGTTATTCTTGCTACGCGACTGGGCGATCGTAGGAAAGTATAACAGGCTGGGGCGCTGCCATGTTAGTGAGGCTCCCCTATATGTTGGGGCCAACGGGCGCGAAAATGCGCCGAGGCGCGGGGATTACGATGAACAAGACTGTCAAGGCTTTCGGGCTGGCACTGGCGCTCACCACTGTTGCGGCCGGCATGGCCATGGCGCAGCCGACCGAGTTGCGGGTTGGCGTGGCTTTGGAGCCCCCGGCACTCGACCCGACCGCCGGGGCGGCGGAAGCCATCGACATCGTGGTCTATCAGAATGTGTTCGAGGGATTGACCCGCATCGACCAGACTGGTGCCGTGCAGCCGGGCCTCGCCGAATCCTGGACCATCTCCGAAGACAACCTGTCCTATACATTCAAGCTGCATGACGGCGTTACCTTCCATGACGGCACGGCGTTCGACGCCGAAGACGTCAAGTTCACCTTCGACCGCATCCTGGCCGAGAACAGCGTCAATGCGCATAAGGAGTTCTACGAGCCGATCGCGAGCGTAACGGTGATCGATCCGCTTACCGTCGAGCTCAAGCTCAGCCGTGTCATCGGCAACTTCCTGTTCGATATCGGCCGCGGCGACGCAGTGATCGTGGCGCCCGAAAGCGCCGACAACAATGCCACCACGCCCATCGGCACTGGCCCCTTTGCCTTCGTGCAGTGGGACAAGGGCAGTCGGGTGATTCTGGAAGCCTACGGCCCTTATTGGGGCGAGCCGGCGCATCTGACCAAGGCGACCTATGTGTTCGTCGGCGACGCCGCCGCGCTGACCAACGCCCTGTTGGCAGGTGACCTCGACGGCACCAACAATTTCGGCCAGGAAGGCCTCGCCGTTTTCGAGGGCAATCCGCAGTTCCAGATCCTGGTCGGCACGACCGAGGGCGAGACGATCCTCTCGACCAACAACAAGAAGCCGCCCTTCGATAATATCAAGGTGCGCCAGGCTATGGCGCATGCCCTTGATCGCCAGGCCATCATCGATGGCGCCACCTATGGCTATGGCGTGCCGATCGGCAGCCACTTCGCGCCGCACAATCCCTATTATGTCGACCTGACCGCGACCTATCCGCATGACGTCGCCGCAGCCAAGGCGCTGCTGGCCGAAGCGGGTCTTGCCGATGGGTTCAGCGCCACCCTGAAAATTCCGCCGCTGGCCTATGCCCGCCTGTCGGGCCAGATCATTGCCAGCCAGTTCGCTGAAGTCGGGATCAAGCTGGAGCTGATCAACGTCGAATGGGCGCAGTGGCTTGAGGACGTCTACACCAACAAGGACTACGACCTCACCATCGTGAGCCATGTGGAACCGTTCGACATTGGCAATTATGCCAACCCCGATTACTACTTCAACTACGACAATCCACAGTTCCAGGCGCTGATCGAGACCCTCAATGGCACGACCGACGACGCCAAGCGCAAGGAACTGGCCATTGAGGCGCAGACGATCCTCGCGAACGACGCCGTCAACGGCTACCTGTTCGAACTGCCGCAGACCGGCGTGTGGAACGCCAAGCTCACGGGCATGTGGCAGAACTCGCCCATCGAGGGGCTGGTGTTGCGGGATATCAAGTGGGCTGAGTAGTCAGGCAGTCACAGTCAGCCAGGCAACCCCCTCCCGAGCGCCGCTAGGCGCTACGCGCCAAGCTTTGCTTGCCCTCCCCTCAAGGGGGAGGGTGGCATGGAGTATGGGGCAAGATCCCGTTACAACCACAGAATTCACCTCCCCCCTTGTGGGGGAGGCAAGCAAAGCTTGGCGCACAGCGCCTAGCGACGCTCGGAGGGGGGGCCCTTCGCCCCTGCCCCATCAGTGATCCTCTTCGTCCTCCGCCGCTTCCTCGGCTTTGCAGTTACCCTCTTCGTCGCGGCCCTCGTCATCTTCTGGCTGCTTGATCTGCTGCCGGGCGATCCGGCGCAGTTCATCCTGGGCATCACGGCGACGCCGGAGGCCGTTGCCAACTTGCGTACGCGGATGGGCCTCGATGCGCCGGCGCATGAGCGGTTCCTCAGCTGGGTCCTGGGCATGCTGCAGGGCGATTTCGGCCAGAGCTATACGCAGCGTGCGCCCGTGGCGCAGTTGATCTGGGAGCGGCTGGGAGTCACCCTGCCGCTGGCGGTGTTTGCCATGATCATCTCGATTGCCGTCGGCCTGCCGCTGGGAATCCTCGCGGCCCGACGCCGTGGCAAGGCGCTCGATACCGGGCTGATGGTGCTGGCGCAGATGGGCGTTGCCATCCCCAATTTCTGGTTCGGCATGCTGCTGACCCTGCTGTTCGCCGTGGTGCTGCGCTGGCTGCCGCCGGGCGGCTTTACGCCCTGGGACGAGAATCCCGGCCTCGCCTTTCGCGGTCTGATCCTGCCCAGCCTGGCACTGGCCCTCCCACAAGCGTCCATCCTGGCGCGCGTAATGCGCACCGCTCTGGTCGACGTGACCGGGCAGGATTTCATCCGCACGGCGCGGGCCAAGGGTCTGACCATGGGCGAGGCGGTGTGGCGGCATGGCGTGCGCAATGCGCTGCTGCCGGTGCTGACCATTCTCGGGCTACAGTTCGCGTTCCTTGTGGCCGGCACGATCATCGTCGAGAATGTGTTCTATCTGCCGGGTCTCGGCCAACTGATCCGGACCGCGATTTCCGAGCGCGACCTGATCCTGGTGCGGAGCGCGACGATCATTCTTGTTATCGCGGTGACCGCCACCATGCTCCTGACCGACATCGCCTATGCTTTGGTCGATCCCCGCCTGCGCGACAGGAGCAGTCCATGAGACGGCTGCTCGCCCACCCGAGCCTTGTCATCGGCCTGTTGGGCACATTGGTCTTTGCGCTGCTGGGCCTTGTCTCGCTGGTCTGGACGCCCTTTCCGATCGAGCAGATCGATATCGGGCGTCGCTTCCTGCCGCCAACGCCGGAGCATTGGCTGGGGACAGACAACCTGGGTCGTGACATGGCTTCGCTGGTCATGTCAGGCACCTTCACCAGCTTTCTCGTGGCAGCACTGGCCGTGGCAATCGGCGCGGGCATCGGCGTGCCGCTGGGCTTGGCCGCAGCGGCCTGGGGTGGGCCGGTCGAGTGGCTGGTGCTACGGTTCAGCGATTTCGTCTTTGCCTTCCCCTCGATCATCGTGGCCATCCTGATCACCACCTTGTTCGGGGCTGGTGCCATCAATGCCATCATCGCCATCGGCATCTTCAACATTCCGGTCTTCGCCCGCGTGGCGCGCGGTGGGGCGCTGAGCGTGGCAACGCTCGACTTCGTCGCGGCGGGGCGGCTCGCCGGGTTGGGCAATGCCATGATCGCCTGGCGGCACCTGCTGCCCAACATCATGAGCCTCCTCATCGTGCAGGGCACAATTCAGCTCTCGCTGGGAATCCTGGCGGAAGCCGGGCTCTCCTATCTCGGGTGGGGCACCCAGCCGCCAGCCACCAGCCTGGGCCTGATGCTGCGTGACGCGCAGGGCCTGTTCCTGATCCATCCGCTTCTGACGCTGATCCCTGGTCTGGCCATCGTGCTCATCGTCATCGCGCTCAACATTGCCGGCGATGGGCTGCGCGATGCCATCGATCCACGCCTGCGGCAGGGACAGACCAATGTCCTTGCTTAAGGTTTCCGGACTTTCCGTGCGCTTCGGGGCGACCGAAGCGGTCAGCGATGTGAGCCTTACGCTGCAGCGGGGCGAGCGCTTCGGCATTATCGGTGAAAGCGGCTCGGGCAAGACGCTGACGGCGCTGGCGGTAACGGGGCTTTTGCCCGAAGGCGCCAGGATGGGTGGGAGCATCGCCTTCGATGGCACCCCCCTGCCCTCGTCGGAGCGCGAGATGGCGCGGCTGCGCGGCAAACGTATCGGCATGGTGTTCCAGGAGCCGATGACGGCGCTAAATCCGCTGATGCGCGTCGGCGATCAGATCGAAGAGGCGATCCGGCTCAATGACGCCGGCACTGAGGTCGATGCGCTGCTGACCGAAGTGGGCCTCGAGCATCGCCATGGCGAGCGCTTTCCGCACCAATTATCGGGCGGGCAGCGCCAGCGAGTGATGATCGCCATGGCGCTGGCCAGCGAGCCGGACCTGCTAATCGCCGACGAGCCAACCTCGGCGCTCGATCTAATCACCCAGCGCAAGGTGCTCGACCTGATCGCGGAGATCTGCGAGCGCCGGCATATGGCCCTGCTATTCATCAGCCACGACCTCAAGGCGGTCGGCGCGCTGTGTTCGCGGGTGGCGGTAATGCATCGCGGCAAGCTGGTCGAAACGGGACTGGCGACGTCAGTCTTCTCGGCGCCGCGGCAGGTCTATACCCAGAAACTGGTGGCGGCGTCGCGCTTCGATATCCGTCCGCTGTCGCGGCCGCCGATCGGAACGACGCTGCTGGAAGTGGACAAGATCACCCGGGACTACAGGCAGGGTGGCGCCCTGTGGTGGGGTCAGAAACCTCTGCGGGCGGTAAACCAGGTGAGCTTCTCGGTGGCCGCAGCGGAATGCCTGGCGCTGGTGGGGCCATCGGGCTGTGGCAAGACCACTTTGGCCAAGATCATTGTCGGGCTGGACAAGGCGACCTCTGGCGAGGTGCGGCTCGACGGCGTGCCCTATCACGGATCGGACCTGCCCAAGGCGCTGCGGCGCGACGTGTCGCTGGTGTTCCAGGACCCGTTCGGCAGCTTCAATCCGCGGCGGACGATCGGGGATTCTTTGGCCGAGCCGCTGCGGCTGGAGCCGGGTCTGCAGCTCGACACGGTACGGGCGCGGCTGGAGGAGGCCGTCGAGGCCGTGGGCCTCCACGCCGATATGCTCGAGCGCTACCCGCATGAATTTTCGGGCGGGCAGCGGCAGCGGTTGGCCATTGCACGGGCGCTGGTGACGCGGCCGAAACTGCTGGTGCTGGACGAGCCGGTATCGGCCCTGGACGTGTCGGTGCGCGGCGAGGTGCTGGCGCTGCTGGCCCGATTGCAGGCCGATTTCGGGCTGACCTACCTCATCATCAGCCACGACCTCGACATGGTGCGCGCCATGGCGGATCGCGTGCTGGTGATGGAGGCGGGTAAAATCGTCGAAGCGGGCAAGCCGGCGGAAATCTTCGCCCGACCGCAGCACCGGCTGACGCGGGAGCTGGTCGGGGCGCGATTGCCGGAGATTGGCACCATCGCGTCAGCCACACTCGATCGTCACCCTCGGGCCTGACCCGAGGGCTCTATACTTGCGGAGCGTCCAGTAAGTACAGGACCCTTGGGTCAAGCCCGAGGGTGACGCCCGGTGGGTGGGGCATGTCCTACTGGATCGTCACCCCGGCCGCCTCGATCACCGGCTTCCAGCGCGCGACTTCGGACGCGACATGCGCCGCCAGTTCTTCCGCCGTGGAGCCCACCACGATGGCACCAACGCCAGCAAGGCGCTCCTTCACCGCGGGATCGCTTACCGCCGCCACGGCGGCTTCATTCAGCTTGGCCAACACCTCGGGCGGGGTGCCCGTCGGAGCAAACAGCGCGTTCCAGGTGTTGGTCTCGTAGCCCGGGACGCCGGCCTCATCCATGGTCGGCACATCAGGGAAGCTGGCGGCCCGTTCGAGCGTGGTGACGGCGAGCGGGCGCAGAGTGCCGGCCTTCATGTGCTCGGTTGCCGAGGGCAGATTGTCGAAGATGATCGGGACGGCGCCGGAGAGCGCGTCGACAAGTGCGGGACCTGAGCCTTGATAGGGCACATGCACCATGTCGGTTGACGTCATGGACTTGAACAGCTCGCCCGAAAGATGCAGCGGCGTGCCGTTGCCCGATGAGGCATAGGCGTGGGTCTCCGGCTCGGACTTGAGCTTGGCAATCAGCTCTTCCACCGTGTTGGCCGGGAAGTCGGGGTTCACCAGCAGCACGTTCGGCACCGTCACCAGCAGCGAGATCGGCGCGAAATCGGCCGATGGATCGAAGGGCGGCGTGGCGTAGAGCGAGGCACTGAGGGCGTGGGTGGCGATGGTGCCCATGAGGATGGTGTAGCCATCTGGCGGCGCATCGGCCACGGCAGTCGCACCAAGGACCCCACCGGCGCCGGCCTGGTTGACGACAAGCACCTGCTGGCCGAGCTGGGCGCTCATGGCCTCGGCGACAACACGGCCCACCAGGTCAGTCGAGCCGCCGGCAGCGAAGGGCACGACCAGGTTGATGGGCTTGTTGGGAAAGTCCTGGGCAAACGAGGGCGCAGACATGGCGAGCGCCCCGGCGACGGCCAGGGTGGTCAGCAGAGATTTCATGATTGTGTTTCCTCCCGATAACAGGGAGGGAAGCAGGCCGGATGGATTTGGTTCCACCTGGCCCGCATTATTCTTACAGCACGCCGATATAGGCCCCGAATGGCTCCAGATCGATTTCACCATCGATCACGGCCGCCCGGACGCCAGGGCAGCCGGCGGCGGCCGGAGCCAGCCCTGCCGGCACGGCGAATTCTGCCGCTGCCTCGCTCATATTGAACACGCAGAGCAGGCGCTCGCTCTCATGCACGCGGATGAAGGCCAGTACGTCCGGATTGATGGCATCGACCAGTTCGATGGTGCCCTTGGCCAGTGCCGGGTGAGCTTTCCGGAACTGGAGCAGCGCGCGGTAGAATTCGAGCACCGAACCGTCGACCTTGTCCTGGGTATCCACGGCGTGAACAAGGTGTTCGGCGGGCACAGGGAGCCAGGTCTTGTTGGCGGTGGAGAAGGCGCCGTTGGAGGCGTGGGCCTGCCAGACCATGGGCGTGCGGCAGCCGTCGCGGCCCTTGAACTGCGGCCAGAATTCGATGCCATAGGGATCGACCAGATCCTCGAAAGCCAGTTCAGCCTCCTTGAGACCCAGTTCCTCGCCCTGATAGAGGCAGACCGAGCCGCGCATGGCCAGGATCAGCGTGGCAGCGAGACGGGTGAAGGCAGCCTCCTGCCCGTGGGTGGCCCAGCGGCTGACATGGCGGACCACGTCGTGGTTGGAGAAGGCGAGGCAGATCCAGCCATCCGGCGCGCCGGCTTCGGTGGCAGCGATTGAATCGCGGAAGTGCTTGGCGGAGAACTCGCCGCCCAGATAATCGAATGTATAGGCCATGTGCAGGCGATCTTCGCCTGACGTGTATTGCGCCATGATTTCAAGCTGGTGCTGGCTGTCGCCGATTTCACCAACGGTGGTTGTGCCCGGATATTCGTCCATCATGGCGCGCAGGCGCTTGAGGAAATCGAGGTTTTCCGGGCGCGACTTGTCGAACAGGTGCTCCTGGAAATTGTAGGGATTCACTGCCGGAGCGGTCGAGGCATTGAAATCCTCGGGCCTGACGACTGGGTTGGATTCCAGACCCGTCGAGTGGAAGTAGAAGTTCACAGTGTCGAGGCGGAAGCCATCGACGCCGCGCTCGAGCCAGAAGCGCATGTCGCCGAGCAGCGCGTCCTGCACTTCGGGGTTGTGGAAGTTGAGGTCAGGCTGGGAGACCAGGAAATTGTGCATGTAATACTGCATGCGCCTGGAATCCCACTGCCAGGCCGAGCCACCAAAGATCGAGAGCCAGTTATTGGGCGGCGTGCCGTCGGGATTGGGATCGGCCCAAACATACCAGTCCGAGCGGGCATTGGTGCGGTTCTGACGGCTTTCCGAGAACCAGGGATGCTTGTCGGACGAGTGCGAAATCACTTGGTCGACGATAACCTTGAGGCCGAGCGAATGGGCCTTCTGCACAAGGCGATCGAAGTCTTCCAGCGTGCCGAAGCTGGGGTCGATGCCCCGGTAGTCGGAAACGTCGTAGCCGAAATCCTTCATCGGGCTGGTGAAGACCGGCGACAACCAGATGGCATCGACGCCCAGATCGGCGACGTAGTCCAGGCGGCTGGTGATACCGACCAGATCGCCGACGCCATCACCATTCTGGTCCTGAAAGGAGCGCGGGTAGATCTGGTAGATCACCGCACCGCGCCACCAATCCCTGTCGATAGCAGCATCCTCGACAGTCTTGGGCTCGGTCATCATCGATATGGCAGACATGGTCGTCTCCGGGAAAACGGGTGTTCAGGCGCCATGGCAGCGCTTGTATTTGAAGCCCGAGCCGCAGGGGCACGGGTCATTGCGCCCTGTTGAAGCAACGCGCAGGGGCGCCTGGGGCGCGGCCAGGCGATGGGCGCGATAAAGTTCGCCGGCCAAACGCGGGATGATGCCTGGAGCCTCCCGGATCAGGTTGGCAATCGCGGGATCGTTCCGCTCTGCCTCCGGCATCCGGGGATCGCTGACGGCGAGCAGGTCGGTGATGCCGAACGCCGCCTCCTGGGCGCGCGATTCCTTGTGGCTCTGCAGCAGCTTTTCCCAGCTGCGGAGGCGCAGGCCCATGGCCTGCTCGAAGCCATCGAGCCAGATTTCCCAGAGAACGTCATCACCGTCGACGTCGTAAAGCGGCTGGTAGCGGTCCGCGGCCAATTCAGCAGTGATGGCATCGCGACGGGCGAGTATGAGTTGGGAGAGCTCCGCCATATCGACGCCGAGCATGGCGGCGTCGCCCGTATTGGTCACCTCGACCCCGAATACGCCCGGCAGCCATTCAGCTTCGTCGATCTCCTGTGGCGACACGATGATCCCGCACAGGTATCCGTCGAGTTGCCCCAGCACCATGGCGTCGTCGCCCAAGGCATCCAGCATGCGGTCAAGGCGCATCAGGTCTGGGTCGAGGTCTTCGAAATCACTCAAGGCAAGAAGCATCCAGGTTTACGCGCGAACACCCTCGCGCGAACCCGGACGCAAAAGCAAGCCGCGTCAACGCGTATTGTGCAGCATGCCCTGGAAGGCGTGATAGCTCGACTTCGGCGTCCGCTGTTGGGTTTCGTAGTCGACATGGACGATTCCGAAGCGCTTGTTGTAGCCCTCGGCCCATTCGTAGTTGTCGAGCAGCGACCAGGCGAAATAGCCGCGCACATCGGCGCCCTGCTCCCGCGCAGCCAAAACGGCCTGCAGGTGGTCCTCGTAGTAGCGCACGCGACGCGGGTCGTCATTGCCCTCGACTTCGGCCATGCCGTTCTCGGTCACATAGAGCGGGATCTTGGTATAGTCGTTGGAGACGCGGACCAGCAGGTCGCTGAGGCCTTTGGGGTAGATTTCCCAGCCGATATCGGTCTTTTCCAGCGGACCCTTGACCTGTTCGATCGGGCTGCCGTCGGTGCCGGCCTTGTAGAGTCCGCGGGTGTAGTAATTGATGCCCAGCCAATCGAGCGGACGGGACACCACTTCCATGTCGTTCTGATAGCCGGCAGGCAGGTTATCGCCCAGCCAGGTGGTGACGACCTCCGGATACTGTCCCTTGAGCACGCCGCCAAGATACCAGCGGTTGAACAAGGCATCGCCGAGATCCATGGCCGCCAGATCTTCTGGCTTGTCGGACGCGGCTTCGGACTTTTCGAGGTTGAGCACGATGCCCAGGTTCTTGGCGCCATTCGCACGCAGGGCGTCGATGGCCGTGCCGTGGGCGAAGAGCACATGGTGCATCGCACGGGCTGCGGCGCGCATGTCGCGATAGCCCGGCGCGTGGATGCCCAGATAGTGGCTGAGGAAAGCCACGCACCACGGCTCGTTGATGGTGGCGGTGGCATGCAGGCGATCGCCGAATTTTTGGGCGATGAGCGCGGCGTAGTCGCCGAACCAGCTGGCAATATCACGATTCATCCAGCCGCCCTTGTCCTGCAGGGCCGACGGCAGGTCCCAATGGTAGAGCGTGGCATAGGGCTTTAGGCCGCGTTCGAGCATGCCGTCGACGAGACGGTCATAGAAGTCGAGGCCGGCTTGGTTGACCTGACCTGTGCCTTCGGGGATCAGCCGCGGCCAGGCGAAGGAAAAGCGATAGCCGTCGAAGCCGCCATCGCGGATCAGGTCCAGATCCTGCGGCCAGAGTTCGTAGTGGTTGCAGGCATTGATGCCGGTATCGCCATTATGGACATTGCCTGGCGTGGACGAGAACGTATCCCAGATCGACGTGCCGCGGCCATCGCGCTGGCCGCCCTCGATCTGGTAGGCGGCGGTGGCGACACCAAAGGTGAAATCCGGACCGAAATCCTTACGGTTGATCGAGAACATGGACGCTCCTCTGGCCGGCGCTTTCGCCGTGTTTGGAGAAGCCAGATAGCCGATGCAATCGATTTACGCAATCGATTGCAGAAAGTCGACGGCTCCCTGCGCGGGCCTCTAAAGGTCTCGGTAAGCTCGCCTGTCGGCCTCGGTACTCCACTCCTCAAATACCGCGAATGGATCATCGCGCCTGATAGGCTTCGACCGAAAGCCGAGAAGCCCTTGAACCCACAAAATCAATGCCCTCATCATGATCTCAACCCTGGAGTGTTTGCCAGTATCTGCCGAGCAATGGCGCGGAAGGCATCTGCCTCGGGACCACTGGGATTGGCTGCCACTGGCGGGCGGCCGGCGTCGGAGCCTTCGCGGATCGACATGACGAGCGGGATTGCACCAAGGAAAGGCATGTTCATGTCGGCAGCGGCGCGCTCGGCGCCGCCGGAGCCGAAGATGTCGTAGCGTGTGCCGGTATCGGGAGCGATGAAGTAGCTCATGTTTTCGACCAGGCCGAGTATGGGCACACCGAAACGCGGCAACATGTCGATGGCCTTCTTGGCATCGATCAACGCCAGATCCTGCGGGGTCGAGACGATGACGACGCCGTCGACCTCGGCCTGCTGGAACAGCGAAATATGGATATCGCCCGTGCCGGGAGGCAGGTCGATGACGAGGATATCGAGTTCGCCCCAATCGGTTTCGCGCAGCAGTTGGCGCAGCGCCGAAGTCGCCATGGGGCCACGCCAGACAACGGCCTGGTCCTTGACCAACATGGAGCCGATGGACATCGCCTTGAGGCCAAAGGCCTCATGCGGGGAGAATATGCCATCGTCGCGAATGGCGGGCTGGCCTTCAAGTCCGAGTAGCTTTGGAATGGAGGGGCCATAAAGGTCGGCATCGAGGATGCCAGTGCGCAAGCCCTCGGCCTGGAGCGCCAGCGCGATATTGACCGCGGTGGTGGATTTCCCGACGCCGCCCTTACCCGAACCAACGGCGATGATGTGCTTGATTCCAGTCACCGGGGTCTTGCCTGCAGGTACCGGCTTGCCATGCGAGAAGGTCGGACCGGCCTTTGGTGGCGCTTTCCCGCCGGTGAGCGAGACCATCACCTTGCGCGTGCCAGCGATCTTTTGCGTCACGGCAGCGGCCTGCTCGCGGGCCGGGCCGAAGGCGGCTTCCATGCCCGGAGCGACCGCAATAGCGAAGGCGACGGCACCTGAGGTGACGATGATGTCGGAAAGGCCGGCATAGCCGGCAAGGTCACCGCCGCCGGGGATTTCGACGGCGGCAAGCGCGGACTTTATGGCAGCGGCAAGTTCGGTATCGGCCATGCGAGCCCCCACAAAAGCAGAAGACCTCACCCGAGGGAGAGGTCTTCCGGGTGTTCAATGTCGGACGACGCGATCCTAAAGGATCGACTGGCCCGTGGCTTTCCAGTCCTTCAGGAAGCCTTCAATGCCGGCATTGGTCAGCGGGTGGTTGGCCAGCTTGCGGATTACGTCGGGCGGGATGGTGGCAACGTCCGAACCGGCCAGCGCGACCTGGGTCACGTGGTTGGGCGAGCGGATCGAGGCCGACAGGATCTGGGTCTCGAACTGGTAGTTGTCATAGATGGTGCGGATGTTCTCGATCAGCTCGACGCCATCGAGGTTGATGTCATCGAGACGACCCAGGAACGGCGAGATATAGGTCGCGCCGACCTTGGCAGCCAGCAGCGCCTGGTTGGCCGAGAAACACAGCGTGACGTTGGTCTTGATGCCCTTGTCGTGGAAGTACTTGGTGGCCTTGAGGCCATTGAGCGTCAGCGGCAGCTTGATGACGACGTTGGATGCGATCTTGGCGAGGTGCTCGCCTTCGGCAACCATGCCCTCATATTCAAGCGAGGCGACTTCGGCCGAAACCGGGCCGGGGACCAGCGCGCAGATCTCGGCGATGACTTCCTTGAAGTCGCGGCCCGACTTGGCAATCAGCGATGGATTGGTGGTGACGCCGTCGAGGAGACCGGTCGCATAGAGCTCCTTGATGTCCTTGATTTCCGCAGTATCGACGAAGAACTTCATGGTTCCCTCCTAGGTCCTTTGGGCTTGCCCTTTAGGCAAAAGATGTAGCACGGCAATCACTTGCCGCAAGGCCAATTGCTGGCGCTATTTGATGGCGGCAAGGAATGCGTCGGCCAGTTCGCCGACGCGATCTTCCGGTATGCCGGCGACATTGATGCGACTGTCACCAATCATATAGATGCCGTTGTTGGCCTTAAGATGTTCGACGAAGGCGTTATCCTGGCCCAAAAGCGAAAACATGCCGCGATGGGTTGCGATGAAGTCGAAATCTTTCGAATTTGACCGCTGGCGGATGGCTTCACTCAGCTTCTCGCGCAGTCGGATCATGCGGCCGCGCATGGCGTTGAGCTCGGTTTCCCATTCAGCGCGCAGTTCGGCATCCTCGAGGATGGTGCGGATGATTTCGGCGCCATGATCGGGCGGCTGGCTATAAGCGCCGCGGATGATGTTGAGCAGTTGCGACTGGGCGATATCGGCCTGTGCGGCATCCTTGGCAATCAGAATGGCGGCGCCGACGCGTTCGCGGTAGAGGCCGAAATTCTTGGAACCCGAGAAGGCGATGAGCGCTTCGGGCACCGAAGCGATGACCTTGCGGGTGCCATAAGCGTCCTCGAGTAGGCCATCGCCGAAGCCGAGATAGGCCAGGTCGATGAAGGGCAAAGCGCCTGATCGGGCGAGGCTGGCAGCGACATTATCCCATTGACCGGGCGTGAGATTTGCGCCAGTTGGGTTGTGGCAGCAGCCATGCAGCAGGACGACGTCGTCCTTGCCGAGCCTATCCAGCGTGGCCAGCATTTGCTCGAATTTGACGCCGCGGGTTTCGGTGTCGAAATAGGGGTAGGTCTTGACCACGAGACCGGAATTTTCGGCGATCGGGTTGTGGTTGGGCCAGGTCGGGTCGGAGACCCAGACCGTGGCGCCTGGGCGGGCGCGGTTGACCAGCTGCATCAGCACCCAGAGCGAGCCCGTGCCGCCTGGGGCCTGGGCGATTCGAACGCGGGAGCGGTCGACGCTATCGGCCAAAGCCAGGTCGAGCACGGCGGCGCCATAACCCTTGTTGCCGGCTATCCCAAGGTAAGTCTTGGTCTTTTCGTTTTCCAGAATGCGCTGTTCGGCCTTGCGGACGGCGGTCATCACGGCGGTGACGCCCTTTTCGTCCTTATAGACGCCGACGCCGAGGTCGATCTTGGTGGGGCGGGCATCGGCCGCGTATTCGCCCATCAGCGCCAGGATCTTGTCGCCGGGGGCCTTGGAGAGGGTCTCGAACATGTCTGGGGTCGTTCCGGTGGGGAGGCGGGGTTGTTATAGGCGGCGCAGCAATTTTTGCAATGCGCCGAAAGGTCAGTGTTTGAGGCCGGCTTTGTCGAGTTCGGCAATCAATTGCGGAATGATTTCAAAGAGATCGCCGATCAACGCCACATCGGCCAGCTTGACGATCGGCGCATCTGGGTCGCTATTTATGGCGACGATCTTCTTGGCGCCCTGGATGCCGGCGAGGTGCTGGAGGGCGCCGGATATGCCAATGGCGATGTAGAGATCGGGGGCGATGATCTTGCCGGTCTGACCGACCTGCCAGTCGTTGGGGGCATAGCCCGCATCGACGGCGGCGCGGGTGGCGCCGATCGCAGCGCCGAGACTATTGGCAAGGGATTCAATGAGTTGGAAGTTCGAACCGACGGCGATACCGCCGCCGACAACGATCTGTGCGGTGGCGAGGTCGGGGGTGTCGCTCTCAGTGCGGTGCTCGGCGATCAGTCGAACGGCGGAAGTGACTGCCGAATCAACGACTTCGATCGGCGCGTCGTTGCCGCCGGCCGCGGCGCGGAAGGCGGAGGCTCTGATAGTCAGCACGTGCCTGATCTGGTTGTCGGTGACGGTCTGGAACGCGTTGCCGGCATAGATCGGGCGGACGAAACGGTTTGCTCCGAGGATTTCGACCACATCGGTGACCGGCATCAGATCGAGCCGGGCGGCGACGCGGGGCATTCGATCCTTCCCCACACTTCCGGCCGATTGGATAACGTACTGGTACCCGGAAGCCAGCCTTTCGATCACGGACGTGTCTGCATCGGACGCGGAAACGCCCTCGGCCACCAGGACTTTTGCAACACCGGAAAGCTTTGCTGCGGCGGAAGCGACCGTGTCGGTATCTTGCCCGATGACGAGCAGGTCGATGGGACCCAGTTGGCTCGCCGCGCTGACAACGCGGGCCGTGGCCGGCGAGAGCGCGCCGCGGTCGTGGTCGGCAATCAGCAGGACGCTCATCACAGCGCCTCCATCTGGGAGACATCTTCCGCGATGAAGGCGGCCAGTTCGGCGACCGAGCCCACCGTTATTCCTGCCATACGTTCCGGCGGCGGGGATACTTTTTCGATGGTAAGACGTGGCGTCAGGTCCACGCCGAATTCGGCGACGGGGCGCACGGCCAGCGGCTTGGAACGAGCCTTCATCACCATGGGCAGGGCGGCATTGCGCGGGGTGTTGAGGCGCAGGTCGGCGGTGACGATTGATGGAAGCGGGATGGCGATCGTCTCGCGGCCGCTATCGACCTCTCTGACAACCTCGAGCCCCTGCCCCACGACCCTGATCTCGGAGGCGAAGGTGGCCTGTGGGCGGTCGGTCAGCGCCGCGAGCATCTGGCCGACGTGATTGCTGTCGTCGTCGACAGCCTGCTTGCCCAGCAGGACGATATCCGGGTTCTCCTCGGCGACGACCTTGGCCAGCAGCTTGGCGATGGCGAGCGTTTCGAGTTCGGCATCGGTCTCAACAAGGATGCCGCGATGGGCGCCCATGGCGAGGGCGGTGAGGATGACATCTGTGGCCGCCTTGGGACCGATGGACACCACCACGATCTCGTCGCCATGACCGGCTTCGCCCAGCTGCACGGCCGCCTCGACAGCGTGCTTGCAGAACGGGTTCATCGACATGCGCACGCCCGACGTCTCCACCCCTGTCCCGTCAGGGCGGACCCGGATGCGGACGTTGTGATCGACGACGCGCTTGATGGCGACCAGGATTTTCATGGGCTCTCCGGCAACTTGCCGGTGTCATGGCAAAATCGGGTGGTACGGGCAAGCCGCGCCGGGGGAATATTGGGCTAGGGCTGGGGCCAATGTTGGAAAAGGGTGCTGAGGGTTCGTTGCCACGCCCTCGTGGTTCGAGGCGCTGAAGAAGCGCACCTCACCATGAGGGCTGCTGGTACACCGAGTTCACAGTGGCCCTCATGGTGAGGCGGGAGCTCTTGCGACCCTCGAACCACGAACCACGAACCACGAACCACGAACCACGAACCACGAGGGCGTGGCACCATCTCGACAAAACCATGCTAGTGTTGACCTTACCGATTGGGACAGCGACACTGACCCAGAATTGACCGTTTCGGACTTTCCTATGCCTGTCATCAACCGTATCGCCGAGTTCTCCGAGGAAATCGCCGCTTGGCGGCGAGACTTTCATGCGCATCCGGAAATTCTCTATGAAGTCGAGCGGACGGCGGGAATAGTGGCGGAGAAGCTGCGCGAATTCGGTGTCGACGAGGTGGTGACCGGGATCGGCCGGACGGGTGTGGTCGGCATCATCAACGGGCGCAGCAATACCAGTGGCCGGACGATCGGGTTGCGCGCCGACATGGATGCGCTCCCCGTGACCGAGAAGACGGGCAAGGACTATGCCTCGACCGTGCCGGGCAAGATGCATGCCTGCGGGCATGACGGGCACACGGCCATGCTGCTGGGTGCGGCTAAGTACCTGGCCGAGACGCGCAATTTCGACGGACGGATCGCGCTGGTTTTCCAGCCGGCCGAGGAGGGTGGCGCCGGTGGCAAGGCCATGCTCGACGACGGGCTGGTCGACAAGTTCGGTATCGCCGAATTCTACGGTATGCACAATTGGCCGGGCATGCCGACGGGCCATTTCGGCATTCGCGCCGGTGGCATCATGGCGGCGACGGACCGGTTCTATATCGACATTACGGGCCAGGGCGGCCATGCGGCGCGGCCCCAGACGACCATCGACCCCATCATCGTGGCCGCCAACATGATTGTCGGCCTGCAATCGATCGTGTCGCGCAATGTGGACCCACTGGCCAATGCGGTTCTGTCGGTGACGATGGTGGAGGCGGGTGAGGCCGACAATGTGATTTCGCGGACGGCCAAGATTACCGGCACGGTGCGGACGCTGGATGGCGATATCCAGGACCTGATCGAGCAGCGGTTGGGCGATTTTGTGCCGCAGTTTGCGCGCAGTTTCGGCGCTGAAGCCACGATGCGCTATGCGCGCGGGTATCCGGTGACGGTCAACTGGCCGGAGCAGACCGACTTCGCGGCTGCGGTGGCCAACGAGATTGCCGGCGCCGAGCGGGTGGATGCCGACGTGGCCCCATCAATGGGCGGCGAGGACTTTTCGTTCATGCTGGAAGAGCGGCCGGGGGCCTATATTTTCCTCGGCAATGGCGACAGTTCCGAGCTGCATACCGATACCTATGATTTCAATGACGAAGTGATCCCGGTGGGCACGAGCTATTGGGTCCGGCTGGCTGAACGGGCGTTGCCGGTGGGGTGATTGTGCCACGACCTCGTGGTTCGACCTCAGCATTCCGAGTAGACCTCATGAGCCTGTCAAAGGACGAGGTCGTGGCAAGATACGTATGACAGCCTCCATTCCATCCCTCTTTTCCAAACTCCTCCCGACCCTCATCACGATCGCCCTGTCGGCCGCCGGCGGTGGCATTGCCACGCTCCTGGGCATCCCTGCGAGCTGGATGGTGGGTGGGGTCATTGCGGTGACCGCAGGCGCCATGCTCGGTCTGCCGATCGGCATGCCGGATCGGTTGCGCGATGTGGCGTTCTTGCTGATTGGCATGTCGATGGGTGCCAGCGTGGCGCCTGACAGCCTGAGCCTGATTGCCAGCTGGCCGGTCAGTATTGCGGCGCTGGCGCTGGAGCTGGTGATCATCATCGCGGCGACGGGGTGGATGCTGGCACGGGTGTTCAAGCTCGATGCGGGGACGGCTTATCTCAGTTCGTTTCCCGGGCACCTGTCCTTCGTCATGGGGATTGCCTCGTCAGGTGTCGGCGATGCGCGGCAGATTGTGATCATCCAGGTGATCCGCATCCTCATGCTGACCATTGCCGTGCCCATCGGCACAATCTTCCTGCCGATCGATCATTTCCCGGCGCCAGTGGCGACCGATTTCCTCAGCATCTGGCAGCTTCTGGCCCTCGCGGCCGTCTGCACCGTGGTCGGACTGGTGTTCCTGCGGCTCAAGATTCCGGCCGGCTTCGTGCTGGGCGCAATGGCGGCTGCGACAGCGGCCAAGCTGGGCGGGCTCTACACCGAGGCCATTCCGGCGCCGCTGGTGTTGATCACGTTCATCCTGACCGGCGCGCTGATCGGATCGCGCTTTGCCGGCATTGGGCGGCGCGAGTTCATTACCGCTGCCAAGGGCGGTGTGATTGCGACTGCCATGACAGTGGGCATCGTCACCATCATCGCCTGGGGCGTCAGCCTGATCGTCGACATGCCCTACGGCCAGATCTGGCTGGGGCTGGCGCCGGGCGCACTGGAAGGCATGGGCGCGCTGGGGATAGCGCTCGGCTATGACACCGCGTTCATCGCCGCCCATCATGTGATCCGGCTGCTGATGCTGAGCTTTGCCATTCCCGCCGTAGTGGTGCTGATCCGGCGGCGCGAAGCTGCCGCAATCGCAGCACAGAAGTAGGTTGAACGGAGTTCTCGCCATGCTTGTCCGCACCGGCTTTGCCGCACTTGCCCTGACCCTGGTGGCCACGCTGCCCGCCCATGCCCTATTCTGCAATGCCACCGACAACGGCATGGTGGTGGAGTTCGGGCTGCGCATCGGCGAGCCTTATACCGAGCAGGAGCGCAACCAGTTCGATCTGATGGCCCTGCAACGGCTGGGCGTGGACGCCACGCGGGTGGAGCGCTGGAACGGCTGCATCCGGGCGTTTGTGCTCAAGCCGGAAGGCGGCGAGGAGATGCAGTTCTTCGACCCCGATTCGTATGAGCGGGTGCAGTAGGGAGTTACCTCGCCCCTCCGAGCGAGGTAGAGCACCTCATGGCACTTGCGCCTTGTACGCCACCTTTGCCTTGCTGGTCGCATCCAGCGCAATAAAGGCGTAGCCATTGGGGCCTAGTTGCAGCGTCTTGCCTGCGAGTGTCGCGCCGGACGAGACGGTCTCGACATCAGCGTCCTTCGTCAGGCCACCAACGCTCACCTCGCGCGGTTCCGCGGACAGGTTGAAGACGCAGAGCATGGCGGTTTCGCCGCTGACGCGGCGGAAGGCGAGGATCGGCTCTGATGTTTTGAAGAAGCTGATATCGCCTTCGAGCAGCTCCGGGTGATCTTTGCGCCAGGCCAGGATGGTCCGGTAGAAGGCGAGAGTGGAGTTCGCGTCGGCGTTCTGGCTGGCGACGTTGAGTGCAGACTGCGCATATTTGACCGGCAGCCAGGGTATACCCGTGGTGAAGCCATTGGGCGCATCGCCCTCGTCCCAGGGGATGGGCGTACGGCAGCCATCGCGGCCCTTGTCTTCGGGCCAGAACCGGATGCCGCGTGGATCGGTCAGTTCCTCAAACAGCAGGTCGGTTTCAGGCAGGCCGAGTTCTTCGCCCTGATAGAGACAGACCGAGCCCTTGAGGCTCAGGACGAGCGCTGCGGATTGGCGGGCGAGATCGGCAGGCTTGGCGCTGTGCTTGGCCCAACGCGTCATGTGGCGGGGCACGTCGTGGTTGGAGAAGCTCCAGCATGGCCAGCCATCGGGACCAGCCTTGAAGAACTGCTCAATGCATTTGCGGAAGTGGGCGGCGGTGAATTGCGGCCCGAGAAAATCGAAGCCGTAGCACATGTGCAGCGTATCGCCGCCCGAGGTGTATTCGGCCATCAGGTCGACCGACTTGTGGCTGTCGCCGACTTCGCCGACCGAGGTAGCGCCGGGGAATTCGTTGAGCAGGGTGCGGACGCGGCGCAGGAAATCGACATTCTCCGGCTGCGACTTGGAGAATTTGTGCTCCTGCATGTCGTAGGGATTCACCGCATAGGCCAGATGCTCGCTCTTGACCTTGTTGGGCGGGTTGTTGCGCAACTTCTTGTCGTGGAAATAGTAGTTCACGGTATCGAGGCGGAAGCCATCGATGCCACGTTCGAGCCAGAAGCGCATAACGTCGAGCACGGCCTGCTGGACATCGGGATTGTGGAAGTTGAGGTCGGGCTGGCTGGCCAGGAAATTGTGCATGTAATACTGGCCGCGCGTCGGGTTCCATTCCCAGGCGCGACCGCCGAATACGGCGGGCCAGTTGTTGGGCGGGGAACCGTCGGGCAGCGGATTGGCCCAGATATACCAGTCGGCCTTGGCATTGGTGCGGTTGAGGCGCGATTCCTCGAACCAGGGATGCAGGTCCGAGGTGTGGCTCACCACCTGGTCCATGATAACCTTGAGGCCGCGTGCATGGGCCTGCTCGATCAGGCTATCGAAATCGTGCAGCGAACCGAAGATTCGATCGACCTCGCGATAGTCACTGACATCGTAGCCCATATCGGCCTGCGGCGACTGGGTGATGGGCGAGAGCCAGATGCAGTCGACGCCGAGGCTGGCGATATGATCGAGCCGGCGGATGATGCCGGGCAGATCGCCGATGCCGTCGCCATTGCTGTCCTGAAACGAGCGCGGATAGACCTGATAGATCACTCCGCCGCGCCACCACTCGGTCATGCCAGTCTCCTTGTTCACGTGGTGAGGCTAGCGGGTCGCGACGCGGAAGGGAATCGCTGCCTTGCGCAATAAAGCAATGCATCCTTGTCGAAATCGCTGAACGACGCTCGTCGCCTGGGCATAGAGCAAGAGGAGATCATCATGGTGCATGTATTGCGGGCGGCGGACCGGCCAGCGAGAAAGAGCCGGACGGTACGGTTCGAGGGCGCGGCCTATGGCACGGATATTTCGTTCTTTGCCGTGGACAACGAGCCGGGCCAGGGACCCGGGCTGCATATCCATCCCTATCCCGAAACGTGGTTCGTGCATGCCGGGCGAGCGCGGATCGTGGCAGGTGACGAGACGTTCGAGGTGGGGCCAGGCGATATCGCGGTGGTTCCATCAGGAGTACCGCACAAGTTCACCAATCTGGGTCCTGACCGGCTGGTGATCTTCTGCGTGCATGCCGCCGGCACGATCGTGCAGGGCGACCTGGAATAGCTACTTTGCCGCCAGCAGGATCGGGTCGACCTCGATCAGGTGTAGCGCCGTGACCATGTCGGCGGTGTCGGCCTTGTAGCTGAGGAAATGCGGCGTCTGGATATGCTCTTCGTAGGCGGCGCGGGAGGCGTAGACCTCGAAGACGCGGATATGCGTCGGCGCATCCTTGAGCGAGACGGAGTGGAGCATCAGCACGCCGGGCTCCAGCTCAAGCGACGCCCTGCCGACCTCCGCGAGCAAAGCCTTGTAGGCGTCGAGCCGTGCGGGATCGACCTCGATCTCGGCAATGCGGACCATGCGCTCGTCAGACATCACACCACCGCGCTGATCAGCGGTTCGCCGGCAAAATGGGCGTCGAGGTTGGCGACGACCAGCGCGCCCATGGCGTCGCGGGTCTGGCGCGTGGCGCTGCCCTGGTGGGGCGACAGCACGACATTGTCGAGGGCGAAGAAGGCCTCCGGCACCGCCGGTTCCTTCTCGAAGACGTCGAGCGCTGCGCCGCCGAGGCCGCCATTCTGCAGCAGTTCGAGCATGGCGGGTTCGTCGATCAGCGTGCCGCGGGCGACGTTGACGATCATGCCTTTGGGGCCGAGTGCGGTGAGGACGTCGCGCGAAACGATGCGCTCTGTGCCCTTGCCGCCGGGGGCGATGAGGACGAGCCAGTCGCTGTCGCGCGCCATGTCGGTGAGGTTGTCGTAGAAGATATGCGGCTCGGAGGGCTGGCGTTTGCGGCCGTGATAGACGACGCGCATCTTCATGGCCTGGGCGCGGGTTGCGATCTCCTTGCCGATGCGGCCGAGGCCTAGAATGCCGACGGTCTTGCCGGTCAGTTCGGTGAACAGGCCCATATTTCCACCGGGCCACTTGCCCTGGCGGACGAACTGGTCGGCCTGGGGAATGCGACGGGCCAGGGCGATCATCAGGCCGATGGTCAGTTCCGCCACGGCGTCGTTGAGGACGTTGGGCGTATTGGTGACACGCACATTGGCCGCCTTGGCGGCCTTGGTGTCGATGGTGTCGTAGCCGACGCCGAAATTGGCGACGATTTCGAGCTTGGGCAGCTTGCCGATGAGATCGGCGCTGACATTGCCGCCGGCAATGCCACGAATGCGGGGAGCCAGTTCGGCAATCAGCGCCTCCTTGTCGGCAGCCTCATGCAGCCTATGCACGGTGTAGCGCTCGGCCAGGGCTTGCTCGCAGGTATCGAGCAGCTTGTGGGTCTGGAGGATGTCGACGGGCATGGCGGACTCGCTGGCTTGTATGGCAGGCACCATAAAGACGGGGGGCGAGGAGACAAGCCCTCACAAACCCGAAGCGACCCGCTGGACGGCACGAAATAAAAGTGTAGCAATGTGAAGGCGATGGGACGAGCCGTATTACCACTCGGAGCATAATGGCCGACACGAAGCCGTTCGACGAAATGTACAATGCGGATGGCAGCGTCCGCGAACCCTATCGGGCGCTGGCGGCTTGGCTGGACGAGCAGAAGGGCAAGGCCCTGACGCTGATGCAGGCCGATGCCGAGGCGATTTTCCGTAAGCTGGGCATCACCTTTGCCGTCTATGGGTCGGAGGAAGGCACCGAGAAGGTCATTCCCTTCGACGTGATCCCCCGCATCATCGCGGCGCAGGAATGGAAAGAGCTGTCGCGGGGCATCGAGCAGCGCGTCAAGGCGCTGAACGCGTTCCTGCATGACATCTATCACGATCAGAACATTCTCAAAGCGGGGATCGTCCCGGAAAAACTGATCCTCAACAATGCGGCGTTCTGCCCGCAGATGATGGGGGTCAATCCGGCGCGCAATGTCTATGCGCACATTATCGGCGTCGACATTGTCCGCACCGGGCCAGACGCTTTCTTTGTGCTGGAAGACAATCTGCGCACGCCGTCCGGCGTCAGCTACATGCTGGAAGACCGCGAGGCGATGATGATGCTGGCGCCGGACCTGTTCCAGCGCATCAAGGTGGCACCGGTCGATACCTATGCCGAAAACCTGCGTGCGACGCTGGAAAGCGTGGCGCCGGAAGGTACCAGCGGCACGCCCAATATCGTGGTGCTGACGCCGGGCATCTATAACTCGGCTTATTTCGAGCACTCGTTCCTCGCCGACCAGATGGGCGCGACGCTGTGCGAGGGCCCCGACCTGTTCGTCGAGGATGGCAAGGTGTTCATGCGCACCACGATGGGCCCGGAGCGGGTCGACGTGATCTACCGCCGCATCGACGACGCCTATCTCGATCCCGAGACGTTCCGCCCCGAATCCATGCTGGGCGTGCCGGGGCTGTTCAAGGCTTATGCGCAAGGCAATGTGACACTGGTCAACGCACCGGGCACGGGCATTGCCGACGACAAGGCGGTCTATACCTACGTGCCCGAAATCGTCGAATTCTACCTCGGCGAGAAGACGCTGCTGCAGAACGTGCCGACCTATAACTGCACCGATAAGGACCAGCGCGAATGGGTGCTGGAGAACCTGGCGGACCTGGTGGTCAAGGAAGTTCACGGCTCGGGCGGCTATGGCATGATGGTGGGGCCGACCTCGACCAAGGCCATGCACAAGGAATTCAAGCAGAAGATCCTGGCCCGGCCCGACAATTACATCGTGCAGCCGACGCTGGCGCTCAGTACCTGCCCCACTTACGTCAATTCGGGCATCGCGCCGCGGCACGTCGATCTGCGGCCCTATGTGCTGATCGGCGACGAAGTGCGCATCACGCCCGGCGGGCTGACGCGCGTGGCGCTCAAGAAGGGGTCGCTGGTGGTGAACTCGTCGCAGGGTGGCGGGACCAAGGATACGTGGGTGCTGGAAGAATGACCATGCTCGGACGCACCGCCCAGCACCTGTTCTGGCTCTCGCGCTATGTGGAGCGGGCCGAGAATATGGCTCGCCTGCTCGAAGTTGGCTATCGCATGAGCCTCACCAGCCGCCGAGAGGGCGGCGAGAGCGAGCACCTGATCTCGATGATGCAGGCGGCCGAAATCGATGAAGAGTGGGCCAAGAAGGACCGGGTGGCCGACGTCGCTTCGGTGACCGACTTCATGCTGTTCGACCCCAGCAATCCCAGCTCGGTGCAAACCTGCCTGATGATGGCGCGCAACAATGCGCGCACCGTGCGCACCGCCATTACCAGCGACATGTGGGAGACGCTCAACGGCGCCTGGCTCACCTTCAGCCAGCTCAAGTCACGCGACGTGCGCGGGGCCAAGCTGCTCGAAGTGCTCGAATGGATCAAGCGGATCAGCCACGAGTTTCGCGGGGCGTTCCTTGGCACGCTGCTGCGCGATGACGGCTTCGCGTTCCTGCAAGCGGGCGGGCTGATCGAACGGGCCGACAATACGGCCCGTATTCTCGACATGAAATATTACGTGCTGCTGCCGCAGGCCAAGATGGTCGGTGGCGATCTCGATACCCAGCAATGGACGCTGATCCTGCGCGCCGCCTCGGCCCATCGCAGCTACCGGCACGTCTATCACGACCGCTACAAGGCCGAGAACATTGCCGATTTCCTGATCCTGCGTCAGGAGATGCCGCGCTCACTGTTCTACTGTGCCCGCTTCGTGCAGACGCAGGTGCAGAACCTGGCCACGTTCTATGGCTGCAGCAAGAGCTGCGATGTGGCCGCGGCCGAACTGCGCGCCATGGTCGAAAATACGACGATGGAGACCATCTTCGCCCATGGCCTGCACGAATTCCTGACCGAGTTCATCGAGCGCAACAACACGCTGACCACCGCGTTGTCGGAGAGCTACAACTTCTATCAGGACGCAGCGGTAGCCTGATCTGGGCCGCGCCGGCGCGCAATCAGCGCGCTGGCACTTCGGCCATCAGCTCTGGCCACTCTGCCAGAAGCTCGTCGCGAGCCCTCAATCCGCCGCTCACCGATTGGCGGCTTTCATCCTGATTGAGGCGAACGAAAACCAGAGTGCGGGCGCCCTTCGTTGCCATGCCGACGTACCAGCCCCAGCCACGGGCGCGATTGAAGCTGCCGTCCGCATTTCGTGGAAAAGCCGAGCCGGTCTTGCCGACCATGTGCCAGCCATTGTCGCTCTGACGCTGCTGCATGATGGCGAGCGTGGTTTGCATGGCATGCGTTGAAACCGGCAACTGGCCCGTGGCCAGGCGGGTCATGAAGGTCAGTTGCTGACGCGGCGTGAGCTTGAGCGACGAGCTGATCCAACTGCGTTCCAGGCCATTGTCGGCGCCCGGATCACCCGAGAAGTCGGCATTGCCATAGTCGAAGGCCCGGGCATATCGCGTGAGGGTGTCCGCGCCGAGGGCGCGGGTAGTGACCTGCGAATACCAGACGACCGAATAGTCCATCCAGCGCAGCGGATCGGTGGTCTGGCGCCAGTCGTCACCGCCCCAATCGGCGTAGCCTTCGACGAAAGGCTCGGCCGGGTTGCGAGCGTCGATCAGCAGTCCGGCATCGAAGGCCATGACCGCCAGCGGCACCTTGAAGGTCGAGGCCGGCGTGGTCGGCGTGTCGCAATCCGCACCGCGCTCCAGCAGCACCTCACCGGTCGCGGCGTCGGCGACGAGCGTACACAGTTCGGCAGCTTGGGTTGGGACGGCGGCAAGGCAGAAGCTCAGGGCAAGCAGCAGGCGACGCATAGCAATCCATATAGTTAGCTATTGCGCTAAGTATTGAGTCCTGATACTTAGCCTCATGGCACAGTATCAGACACAGCTCGATGGCCTATTTCAGGCATTGGCCGATCCGACGCGCCGCGCGGTGATCGGACGGCTCGGGCAAGGCCCCGCCAGCGTTGGCGAATTGGCGCAGCCATTCGAGATGGCGCTGCCCTCGTTCATGAAGCACATCCACATGCTGGAAGAGAGTGGGTTGATCCATACGCAGAAGGTGGGGCGGGTGCGCAATTGCGAGCTGGACCGGCCAAGACTGGCGGCGGTGGATGGGTGGCTGAGCGAACAACGGGCGATCTGGAACGGCCGAACGGACCGGCTGGAACAGTTCGTCACCAAGGACAAGGACAACAAGAAATGACGCTCGACCCCGAACGCGATCTCGAAATCACCCGCATCATCAAGGCACCGCGGTCGGCGGTGTGGGACGCTTGGACCAAGCCCGAGCAGTTCGCCAAGTGGTGGGTGCCCGAGCCGGAGACCTGCCGGATCGTCGCCATGGATCTGCGGCCGGGCGGCGCGATGCAAACCGAGATCGCGGCAGGGCCGGGCGAGACCTTCGGGCCGCATATGAGCGCCTGCTACCTGGACGTGGTCGACGGGCGGCGCATCGTTTTCACCAATGCGCTGGTCGGCGGATGGCGGCCGGCGGAGCAGCCCTTCATCACCGCGATCATCACTTTGGACGACCACGATCTGGGTACGGCCTATCGGGCGGTTGTAATGCACAAGAGCCCCGAAGACCGGCAGACACATCACGATCTCGGCTTTTATGATGGCTGGGGCACTGTCGCGGCGCAGTTGGCGAAACTGGTTGAACAATCCTAGCGCCAGACGACCCAATATTCCCGCATGGCCTATTGATTTCGTCGCAGCGCCGGACGATCTATAGTGCTGTTTCGAGGGGACTTCTTCATGGCGAACACTATGACGGGGCGTCATTAATGGCGCGCGCGCCTAAGGCCGTGCCTGCAACGAAAGCTGCAGCCGAACAGACCAGGCCCCGCTGGTGGACGCGCCTCAGCCTTCCCGGCGTCGAAACCTATTCCAATTCGCTCCGCACGGTGGTGATCAACCTGGCGCTGCTGGTCGTGTTGGCCATGGCGCTGCCGCTCGTGGCGGCGCAGTTTGCGCGCGACCAGATCCTCATCCAGTCGATCAGCATCCCGGGTGGCCTGCAGGCGACGGGGCTGACACCGGATGTGGCGGCCAACCGCCTGTGGGATGGCATCCAGCAGATCGATGTCGAGGCCAATTCGGAGAAATCCAGCGTCAACGTGCTGCCCGAAGGCAAGAAGGTGACGTTTGCCATTCCCGATGCCGGCATTTCGGTGGATTCGCTGGTGTTTTATGCGCGACAGTTCTTCAATCTGCATGAGACGGTGGTTAGCGGTGAATTCCGCTGCAGCGATGCGGCCTGCACGCCGGCCGGGGTGTCGCTGCGGCTGCGCATCTATGGTGCCGAGCTCAAGGTGATCGAACTGCCGCCGATGCGCAGCGACACCGAGGCGCAATATTGGCGCAAGGCGGCCGCCGAAGTCATGGCCGTGCTCGATCCCTTCACGGCACTGGCGGCGGAGGCATCGGCGCATCCGACCAATGCGGCCACCATTGCGCGCCGGCTGATCCTGACCAACCATCCCGACGCCGAATGGGCGCATAATATCCTGGGCAATATCCGGCGGAATGCGGGTGATGGGGAGGGAGCAGCGGCGGAATACAAGGCAGCCGTTGCCATCGACGACCGCTTCATCATCGGTTGGGCCAACCTGGCGCGCGTTACCAGCGAATTGGCGACCCTTAAGGGCGATCCGACGCTGCATGACGAGGCGCTGACCTATGCCGATCGGGTGACGGAACTTGATAGCGAGGGCCCCAAAGAACCTGAATTACGCGGCGACCTGGCTTGGGAGCGCGGTGAAATGGACGCAGCGCGCGACTTCTATCTCGAGGCGTTCCGCCGCGACCCCCTCAATGAAAGCTACCAGAACAAAGTGGCGATCATGCTCTATGGCGCCAACCGGTTCGACGAATCCGCCGACATGGCGCGGGCAGCCCTGGAGGTCAATCCTGGCAACGAGACCTCGCTCGTCGTCCTCGCCAAATACTACCGGGACCGAAACGACACCGAAAACCTGAACCGTATCTATCGCGATGCGGCTGAGTTCCAGCCGGAGAATGCTGCGGCGCAGGCCGAACATGCCGGTGTCCTGATGGAACAGCACGACTTTGCCGGGGCGCTGGCCCGCATCGACCAGGCGCTGCTGATCGATGCGAAAAACCTGGCGTATCAGCTGGAACGCGCTGCCGCCCTGTCGAGGCTGGAACGCTACCAGGACGCGCTGGCGCAACTGGACCTGGCGGAAGCGCTATCACCCAACAATCCGGAGATCGTGTACCGACGCGGCAACAATCTGACCGGCCTGGCGCGCTACGCAGAAGCGACGGTCGTCTACCAGCAATACTTGGCCATGGCGCCGCAAGGCGAGCACGCCTTCATGGCCGAAGCCTTTATTCGGGTGGTCGAAGAAGAAGCGGCGGCGGCCGCGAAAGCGGAAGCCGCTCCGGACTAGTGTCCCAGGATCAGCAGCCACACCGAGATCGTCGCCGCGGAGGCGACGGTCGCTATGAGGATGGTATTGGTCGCAACGCTGACGCCGCGGTTGTAGTAGGTCGCGAAGACATAGACGTTGACGCCCGCCGGCATGGCCGAGAGCAGGATGCCGTAGCGGGCAATGTCCATGGGCACGCGCAACACCCAGATCATCAGCACATAGCAAAGCGCCGGGTGAACGATGAGCTTGATCACCGACGCGACAAGCGCCTGCTTCCAGTTGTCGGATAACTTGAATTCGTTGAGCGCGCCACCGATGCCGAACAAGGCCGCCGGAACCACGGCGGATGCCATCATGGTGAGGAAGGCTTCGGCAGGCTCGATCAGTTGCAGGCCGGCGAAATAGCCGATCATGCCGGCGGCAATGCCCCAGATCAGTGGGTTGGAGCCGACGCGCTTGACGGCAGTCAGCAGGGTCTTGCCGAGCGGCGCGCCATCGCGGCGCATCAGTTCCATGGTGACCATGCCCAAGGTCAGCAGGATGGCGCCATGCAGGCCGATAATGGAGAGCGTGGTGGCCAGCGACTCCTGGCCATAGGCGCGGGTCATGATCGGCAGGCCCACCAGCACCGTATTGGTGAAGGTGCCCGAAAAACCAACCGAGACCGCTTCGCCGGGCCGATTGCCGAAGACCTTCATGGCAATGACGATACCCAGCACGAAGCAGATGATCGCGCCCACATAGAACGGGCCGATGATTGCAAGGTTGAAGGCGGCGCGGAAATCGCTGGTTACCAGCGAGTGGAACAGCAGGCAGGGCGTCGCGAAATTGTTGACGAAGGCGATCAGGCTCTTGATGCCATCGGCCGGGAACAGGCGGAAGCGCACGGCGCCATAGCCGAGCCCCATCAGCGCGAAAATCGGCAGGATGACGTTGATGATGGCGAGCATGGCCGGAGGTTCCGGGAGCAGGAGGGTTCCCCTGCCCTAGCCCCCTGCTGCGGTTCGGTCAATGTCCATCTTGTATGGTAGTTTGGATGGTGCTTCTGCCCAACTAAACGAAACAAGTTCCTTCACAAACGAAATACAAACGCGTACAAACGAAACTCAGTGGAGGATGGTGAAATGACGGGCGAGACCAGCGTCGATATCTTCGTGATCGGCGGCGGCATCAATGGCGCGAGCGTGGCACGCGATGCGGTCGGGCGCGGCTTTTCAGTGGCGCTGGCGGAGATGAACGACCTGGCCTCGGGTACCTCGTCGGCTGCGACCAAGCTGGTGCATGGCGGGTTGCGCTATCTCGAGCATTACGAATTCCGCCTGGTGCAGGAAGCCTTGTCGGAGCGCGAGGTCCTTTGGGCTGCGGCGCCGCATATTATCAAATCGCTGCGCTTCGTGCTGCCGCATCACAAGGGTCTGCGCCCGGCCGTGGTGCTGCGGGCGGGTCTTGCCATGTACGACTATATGGGCGGCCGTCGCCTGCTGCCGCCGACCAAGACGCTGGACCTGACGCGGCACGAAACGGGCAAGCCGCTGAAGCCGGGCTATCGGCTGGGCTTTGAATATTCGGACTGCTGGGTGGACGACGCCCGGTTCGTCGTGCTGAACGCGCGTGACGCGGCCGACAAGGGCGCCACTATCCATGTGCGCACCAAGGTGACCAGCGTCCGCCGCGACGCCGGTGGCTGGCGGGTCGATCTCGACGGGGAGGCCGGCCGGCAGACGGTGCGGGCGAAGCTGATCGTCAATGCGGCAGGGCCGTGGGTCGACCACGTGATCACCGGCGCCATGGGCAAGAACGGCGCGCATAATGTGCGGCTGGTCAAAGGCAGCCACATCGTGGTGCGCAAGCTCTATGATCACGATCGCTGCTACATCTTCCAGAACGCCGACGGCCGTATCATCTTCGCCATCCCCTACGAGGACGACTTCACCCTGATCGGCACCACCGACCAGGACTATGAGGGCAACCCGAAGGATGTGAAGATTTCGGACGCCGAAACCGACTACCTGCTTTCGGCTGCAAGCGAATATTTCGCCAAGCCGGTCACGCGGGATCAGATCCACTGGACCTATTCGGGCGTGCGCCCGCTGTTCGACGATGGTGCCAGCGCGGCGCAGGAGGCGACGCGCGACTATGTGCTCAAAGTCGATGGCGACGCAGCCACAGGCGCGGCGATCAACGTGTTCGGCGGCAAGCTGACGACGTCGCGGCGGCTGGCGGAATCGGTGCTTGAGAAGGTCGAAGAGGTGCTCGGCAAGAAGGGCGCGGCCTGGACCAAGGTCAGCAAGCTGCCCGGCGGCGGCTTTGAACCGCTGGCCTTCGAGGCCGAGGTGCGGCGGCTGGTGATGGACTATGCCGGGCTGCCGGCAGCGATGCTGCGGCGCATGACGCGGCTCTATGGGACGAAGGCGCGGGCATTGCTGGGCGAGGCCAAGACCGTTGCCGACCTGGGCCAGCATTTCGGCTGGGACCTTTATGCCGCCGAGGTAGACTATCTGGTTGCCAACGAATGGGCGCGGACGGCACAAGATGTGCTGTGGCGGCGGACCAAGATTGGCCTGCGGGTCAGCAAGGACGAGGTCGCGGCGCTGGAAGGATATCTGGCGGGCAAGGGGCACTGAAGAGCCGAAGAGCTCTCGGGGAGGAAACCTATGAGCAAATACATCCTGGCCATCGATCAAGGCACCACATCCAGCCGGGCCATCGTGTTCGCCGCGGACCGGACGATTGCCGGTTCGGGGCAGAAGGAATTCACTCAGCATTTTCCGCAGGACGGCTGGGTTGAGCACGATCCGGAGGAAATCTGGGACTCCGTCGTCTGGGCGATCAAGAAGGCCCTCAATGAGGCCAAGGTCGATGCGAAGGAAATCGCGGCCATCGGCATCACCAACCAGCGCGAGACGACGCTGATCTGGGATCGGGCCACCGGCAAAGCGATCCACAAAGCCATTGTGTGGCAGGACCGGCGCACGGCGGCGTATTGCGCCAAGCTCAAGAAGGCTGGGCATGAGAAGACGGTCACCAAGAAAACCGGGCTGCTGCTTGACCCCTATTTCTCAGGCACCAAGGTCAAATGGCTGCTTGATAATGTGAAGGGCGCGCGCAAGCGGGCGGTGAAGGGCGAGCTGGCCTTTGGTACAGTGGACAGTTTCCTGATCTGGCGGCTGACCGGCGGCAAGGTGCATGCCACGGACGCCACCAATGCCGGGCGGACGCTGCTGTTCGACATCGGCAAGAACCAGTGGGACAAGGGCCTGCTGGAGCTGTTCGACATTCCGGCGGCGCTGTTGCCCGAGGTCAAGGACTGCGCCGACGATTTTGGGGTGACCGAGGAGAGCCATTTCTGCGCTTCTATTCCAATCCTGGGCGTGGCGGGCGACCAGCATGCGGCGACCATCGGGCAGGCATGCTTCCAGCCAGGCATGCTGAAATCGACCTATGGCACGGGTTGTTTCGCCCTGCTCAACACCGGCGCCGACATGGTGCGATCCAAGAACCGGCTGCTGACCACCATCGCCTATCGGCTCGACGGCAAGACGAGTTACGCGCTGGAAGGCTCGATCTTCATTGCCGGCGCGGCGGTGCAGTGGATTCGTGATGGGCTGAAGCTCGTCAAGCATGCCAGCGAAACCGGCCCCCTTGCCCGCACGGCGGACCCGAGCCAGCACGTCTATATGGTGCCGGCCTTTGTCGGCCTGGGCGCGCCATGGTGGGATGCCGAGGCGCGTGGCGCCATCTATGGGCTGACCCGCAATTCGGGGCCGGCGGAGATCGCCAAAGCGGCGCTGGAGGCGGTCTGCTACCAGACGCGCGACCTGCTCGAAGCCATGCGCAAGGACTGGAAGGGTGGCGGCGACACGGTGCTGCGGGTGGATGGCGGCATGGTGGCGTCGGACTGGACCATGCAGTTTCTGGCCGATGTGCTGGATGCGCCCGTGGACCGGCCGGTGATCCTTGAAACCACGGCGCTGGGTGCGGCCTGGTTGGCGGGATCGAAAGCCGGCGTGTGGCCGGGGATGCAGGAATTTTCTGAAAGCTGGGCGCGGGACCGGCGGTTCGAGCCGAAGATGGATGGGGCGGAGCGCAAGGCGAAGATCAAGGGCTGGGATCTGGCGGTAAGGCGGACGTTGCTGGTTTGAGGTTACGCAGCATCTCCCAACACACTCGATCGTCACCCTCGGGCTTGACCCGAGGGCACTGCACTTGTCGAACTCTCAGCAAGTATAGTGCCCTCGGGTCAAGCCCGAGGGTGACGGCCGGTGGGTGGGGTGACTACCTTCCCGACTACCCAATCCACGCCTGGAAACTGCCACCCGCAATCATCGCCCAGTACAGTTTTCCGCTTGGACTGCGTGCTACCGCCAGGCCGAACTCTACGAACTTGCCATTCAGCAACGTCGACCGGTGCCCCGACGAATTCATCCAGCCTTCGATGGCGTCCTGCAAATTCGTGTAGCCCTTGGCGACGTTCTCGCCCACGGCGCCGAGATAGCCGGCTGACGTGACGCGCTGGCGCAGGGTGACGCCGAGATCGTGGCTCAGCGTATCCTTTTGCGCCATCAAGCGGGCCTGAGCACGGGCAGCGTCTTCGAGCCGCTGGTTGTAGGACCAGGCCGGGGCGCCGTTGGCCTTGCGCACCGCATTGATGGCGGCGAGAATTTCGCCGTCGGTCAGCGTTTCCGGCGAACTGCCGCCCTTTGGCAGGACGGGAATGGTGGAGGCGCAGGCCGAGAGCATCGCGGCGGAGGCGAGGATCAGGAAGGAACGGCGGGTCGTCTTGAGCATGATCGATCCGAGACTAGGCCTGGTCGTAGGCGCTGAGAAGATGCGGCAGGCAGGCGAGTTGGTGGGTGATGGGATTGCCACCGGCGAGCTCCCAGCAGGCCGATAGTGCCGCATGCGCTGCGGCCCAACCCAGTATGCGCTTGCGCCCATAAGGCAAGCGTTCAGACAGAATGTCGGCGCGAGCGGCAATCCGGCGCGGATCGACCGCGAGGTGCGCCGCACCCTTGGGATTGATGAACACATTGGCCAGATCATAGGCAGGATCGCCGATGAGGCCCTTGGGGTCGATCGCCAACCAACCGCGGTCGGAGCTCAGGATATTGTCGTGGTGGATATCCCCATGCAGCGGAATCTGCGCGCTCGGGCGATCGAACAGCTTGAACGCGATGCCGCTGGCGCGAGCGTAGAGGTCGCGCGCCGTCTGCGGCCAAACGCGGACATCGGTATCGAACAGCGTCTGGAAGCGCTCGCGAAGCGGTAGAAGACCTTCGGGCACATCGGCGCGCGGCCGATGGAGGCTGGCAACGACGGTGGCGATAGCGATGGTGCCCTCGTCGTCCTTGCCTGCCCGCACGGGGTCACCCAGCGTACCCCCGTCGAGCCATTCCATGAAAATGGTGTCGCCATGCATGTCGAAGACAGTGGCGGCACCCTCCCCGCCATACCAGTTGAGCAGCATGGAGCCACGGCGTTCCTCGGTCTCATGGGCCTTCAGTATCTTCAGCGCCGCGAAGTTGCGACCGTTCTGCTCGACGCGAAAAATCCAGCTGGTCGGCGTTTCCGCAACCGGCGTGGACTTGGTCAGGGACCAGCGAATGAGGGCGCGGCTGAGCGCGGTTTCAACGGGCGACTGATTCATCATGGCGTTCATTAGAGCAGAAGGCGCGCTGCGTTTCGACAGCGCTAGCTGCCATTGCCCGAAATGTTGATGAAACGGTGGCGGTAACGGGTGGGTAAGCCTGCCGGTTGGGGGGATGGCAACCCTATGGCCAAGAAGACCTTGGGCGGAAAGGGTTGGTTACATTTGACGGCGCAGCATCATCGAACGGCAAGCAAGGACCTGACAGGGAGGCCTTTCGATGACGCATCAACCTTATGACGACCGGCGTGAACCGGCGCGACTCTCAGACATCATCGCCGCCGACGAGGCGCATCCGACACTGGGCAAGCAGGTGCTGAACGGGCTTAGTGGACTGCTGGTGCTGCTGGTGACCGGCGTGGTGATCGTGCTGATGGTGCTGTGGAAGTCGCCTTGAGATTTTGCGGCTGAGTGTTTCAGTCGACACCCTCCCCCTGGCGGGGAGGGATCAAGGGTGGGGGGTGGTTTGGCCCGGATATCGGGGCTCTCGAACCCCCACCCTAGTTCCGCTAAGGCCTCCGGCCTAGCTGCACTACCCTCCCCGCAAGGGGAGGGTGAACTCCACTCCAGGCCCTAACCCAGCTTGTACGCATCCTTCGCCGCCTGGTAGCTCAGGTGCTTGGCTACTTCCCGCGCGGTCGATTTGCTGATCCGGTTCTCCCCCACCCAGCGCCCCAAAAAGCCGCAGACTTCACGGCGCCAGACGTCGTGGCGGGCGGGGATGGAGAGCAGCGCGCGGGTGTCGTCGTTGAAACCGGCCAGATTGTAGAAGCCGCCGCTTTCGACCATCTGGTCGAGGTAGCGGCGAATGCCCTGCGGGCTATCGTGGAACCACCAGGGCGGACCGACCATCAGCGAGGGCCAGAAGCCGGCCATCGGCGCCAGTTCGCGAGCATAGTTAGTCTCGTCCAGCGTGAAGGCGATGATGCGGAAATTGGGCTCGTTGCCGAAGCGGGCCAGCAGCGGCTGCAGGCCATCGACATAGTTCACCCGGCTGGGAATATCGCCGCCGAGATCGGTGCCGCGCTCGGCCAGCAGCGACGGATCCATGTTGCGGCGCGCGCCAGCATGGACCTGCATCACCAGCCCGTCTTCGACCGACAGGCCCGCCATCTCGGTCATCATCTGAGCGCGGAACAGGTCGGCATCTTCGGCGCTGTACTGGCCGGTGAGCAGGCGATCGAGCAGTGTCTGCTTGTCGATCGGGGCGAGGTCGGCGGTCTGGGCGGTGGGTATGCCATGGTCGGTGGCGACGGCGCCGAAGCGGCGGAAATACTCGCGGCGCTTACGGTGGGCGTTGAGCAGGCCGTTCCAGGTGGTGATGTTTTCCCCGGTGATGTCGGCAAACTGCTTGATCCGGTCGATCCAGCCTACACGCTCCGGATTGGTCACATCGTCGGGGCGATAGGTGGTGCGGACCCGGCCGAGATAGCCGTCGGCCTCCATCGACTGGTGATGCTTGAGGTCATCGAGGGCGAATTCGGTGGTGGTGATGACCTCCACCTTGGCCTTGTCGAGGATAGCACGCGGCAACATGCCGGGCGTCGCGATAGCGGCGTCGATGGTGTCGTAGATGGCGTCAGCGGTTTCGGGCGACAGCTCGTCCTTGATGCCGAAGGCCCAGTCGAGCGAATGGTCGATCCAGGTCTTGGACGGGGTGCCGGCGAAGAGATGATAATTGGCGGCCAACAGGCGCCAGGCATCCCTGCCCTTGGCGACGGGCTTGCCATCCTTACGCGGCACGCCGAGATCGTCGTAGCTCAGGCCCCGGCTGCGCAGCATGCGGAGCACGTAGTGGTCGGGCGTGAGAAACAGCGCCGCCGGATCGGAAAAGCGGCCATTCTGCGCAAACCAGGCCGGATCGGTATGCCCATGCGGGCAGATCAGCGGCAGGTCGCGGACCTCGGGATAGAGCTCGCGCGCGATGGACTGGGCGGGCTCAGAAGCGGGGAACAGGCGGTCTGGATGCAGATGGGTCATGGAGCCGGTTTTGCCATGATCCGCGGGGGAGATCAATCATCTTCCATACAAGATGAGCAACTGTGGGATTTTATGTAAATTAACTGCATTTCGAGGATCGCATTCGTGGCGGACGGGTGCGGGATTACCCTTCGTCCTGCGGGTGAGAAACAGCGCAAGCGCGGCTGCCCAGGAATGTCCGATCCGAGAGATCGGCAGGCTGAGGGGACTGTTTTATGGCCAACCTTGATACACACGACCAGCGCGATATCAGCGACATCAAGCGCAGAGCGCGAACGGCGGGACATGTGCAGCGGGCACAGTCCATGGCGCTGGCTGCGACCATCGCGGCTTTCGGCATTGTCGCCATTGCCGCGGCAATGATGACCACTCTCCTTTAGACAGGGGCAGACCAAATCCTTAGTGTGGCACCGGGGAGAAACCGGCGCCGATGCGAATCCTGCTCGTCGAAGACAATGAAGACCTGGGCGAGGCGATCGAGAAACGCCTGCGCAGCGCCGGCCATTCGGTGGAATGGGTGCGCGACGGCAATGATGTGGTGTCGGCGGCCGAAGGCGACGATTTCGATGCGGTGGCGCTCGACCTGATGCTGCCCAATCGCGACGGCATCGGCTTGATCGCCGAATTGCGGCGGCGCAAGTTTTCGGCGCCCATTCTGGTCATCACGGCCCGTTCGGAAATCGACGACAAGGTGAGCCTTCTCGACCTTGGAGCCGACGACTATCTGGTCAAGCCGTTCGACCTGCGCGAGCTCGAAGCGCGATTGCGGGCGCTGATCCGACGCACGGGCGGCCAGACCTCCAGCATGCTTGCTGTCGGCAACCTCGAAATGGACCTGGCGGGGCTCAATGCCAGTATCGGCGGCAAGTCGCTGGAGCTGGGACGGCGCGAGTTCCGGCTGCTGGAAATCCTCGTCACCCATGTCGGAAGGGTGGTGCCCAAGGAGCGGTTGATGAACCAGCTGTTCAATTTCGACGAAGCGGTATCGGTCAACGCCTTGGAATTGCACATCTCCCGCCTGCGCAAGAAGTTGGAAGCCGCGGATATCGAGATCGGCACCGTGCGTGGCGTCGGCTATGTGGTGCGGGCGCCGCATGGCGGCTAGATCCTTCTCCATTCGCCGACGCATCGTCGCGCTCGCGCTCGCCCTGCTGCTGGCGGCGGCGGTAATCCTGATCGTGTTCATCCGGGACTATGCCGAAAGGGCCGCAGACCGGGCGTTTGACCGATTGCTGGCAGCGTCGGCACTGACGATTGCCGGGGCGGTGCAGGTGGAGGACGATACCGTCATTGTCGAACTGCCATTTGCCTCATTCGGCATGTTTTCCGGGCGCGATCGGGTGTTCTACGCCGTCGAAGACCCAAGCGGCCGAGCGGTGACGGGATATGAGGACCTGTCGGCGGAACTGCCGGAGCTGATATCGGCGGGGCCGGTTTTTGCCGATACGATGTATCGCGGCGAGCTGGTGCGGGTGGCGAGCGTCGGGCGGTTGACGTCGTCGGGCGGCGACGCCGACTGGGTGACCATCCATGTGGCCGAGACTCAGACCGAGCGCGAGGCGCTGGCGGGGGAAATCCTCTCCAATGCCATCGTGCCGGTGATTGCCCTGACGCTGCTGGCGGTGGCGCTGGTGTGGTTTGGCATCGGCCGCATGTTTGCCCCGCTCTACCAGTTGGAGCAGGAGCTGCGCGGGCGGGCGCCGGACGATCTGTCGCCGGTGGACGTGCCGGTGCCGGTGGAGGTCAGCCACCTGGTGAGCGGGCTCAATGCCTTCATGGCGCGGCTGGGCAGCGCGATGGAGCGGGTGACAGGGTTGGTGGCCGAGGCGGCGCATGAGGTGCGGACGCCGCTGGCCTCGCTGCGGGCGCAAGCCGAAGTGGCGATGGACGAACAGGATCCAGCGGCGCTGCGGGCGCGGGTGGGGCGAATCCATCAGGGCGCGGTGCAGGCCAGTCAGTTGGTCAGCCAATTGCTGATGGAAGCGACGATCTCGCATCGGCTGGAAAACCAGGAGAGCGACACGACCGCGTTCGGCCTAGTGGTGGACGAAGTGCGGCAGCGGCTCGACCCAGACCAGGCGGGACGGCTGGTGGTGAACCTGCCCGAGGCTGTGGCCGAAGCGCAAGTGCGTGGGGATCGCGTGGCGTTGCGCGAGATGATGCGCAATGTGGTGGACAATGCGCTGGTCTATTCGGATGGGCCGGTGGAAATCGGCGGCAGTGTCGAGGGCGGGATGATGCGGCTGGCAGTGAGCGATCGCGGGCCCGGCATTACCGACAGCGAGAAGCCGCTGGTGCTGGAGCGCTTCAAGCGCGGCGCGGCAAGCGGTTCGGCGGTGGGATCGGGGCTGGGTCTGTCCATCGTCAAGCGGGTGGTGGAAGCGCATCGCGGTGCGTTGCGGCTACAGGATAGGACCGGTGGGGGGCTGGTGGTGGAGATCGACCTGCCGACGGTGGGGCGCAATCCGAAGGTGGAGCAGTTGCGCAAGGCCTTGGGCTCGCTGGCGGCGCTGGTCGTGTGCCTGCTGGTGGCGGGGACCGACGATGCGCGGGCGGTATCGACCAGCTACCCGGCCTTGGATGGCAGCAGCAATACGGTGCTGACCATTGTCGGGGTGACGGACACGCCGCTGTTCGCCCAGTTCATAGCCGGGTTCCAGGCGATCCGGCCGGACGTGACCGTTGTCTACGAGGAGACGGACTCTCTGCCGCTCTATCAGCGCTACCTGGCCGGTGACATGGAGCCGAAGCCGGACCTGCTGATCAGCTCAGCGTCGGACCTGCAAATCAAGCTCGCCAATGATGGCTATGCGCTGGCCTATGATAGCCCCCATCTCGGCGGACTGCCGGACTGGGCGCACTGGCGCAACGAAGTGTTCGGCTTCACGTTCGAACCGGCTGTCATCATCTACAATCCGGATCGGATCAGTGCCGACGAGGTGCCGCGCACGCATCTGCGGCTGGCGGAGATGTTGGAGACGCAGACCGAGCGGTTTCGCGGGTTGATCGCGACCTATGACATTGCGGTTTCGGGTGTGGGCTATCTGCTGGCGGCGCAAGACCAGGTGATCTCGTCGAACTTCTGGCGCCTGGCGGCGGCGTTCGGGCGGGTCAATGCGCAGTTCTCGGGGTCTAGCCCGGCCATTCTCAACGGGGTAGCCGATGGGTCGCTGGCGCTGGGCTATAATGTGCTGGGTTCGTATGCGTTTGCGCGCAAGGCAGCGGGAGCCAATATCGAGATCGTGGTGCCGGACGATTACGTGCTGGTGCTGACGCGATCGATGCTGATCCCCAGGGATGCGCCCTACCCTGACCTGGGCAAGGCTTTCGTCGATTTTGCGCTGTCGCCGGCGGGACAGGCTGTCGCGGCCGGGCAGACGGCGCTTGGCTCGGTGGTCACTGGCGCCGAGGGCGAGTGGACGAGCGAGGCGATTGCGGCCCGGGGCAAGGGTGTGATTCAGCCGATCCCGCTGGGGCCGGCATTGCTGGTGTCGCTCGATCAGCAGCGGCGGAAGCGGTTTCTGGATACGTGGGGAGAGATCGTTTCGCCCAAGCCGTGACGTGGCAGAGATCCTTCTCCAAAGGGCATCCGTCCATGCCCATGACGCATGGATAGGACAAAGGTCTTAGCTTACAGGGGAAATTCGGGCGTTTTCTAGGAATTTGACACCGACATGCGCACTAATCGCATAGCTGGCGTGTGGTTTTGCCCCTAGCACAACCAGCCTATCGAGCCCATTTGTCTAGTCATGAAAGCGACCCGGCAATTCGGTCTGGTCTTTAGAGGAACTGGCAAATGAGCAACCCGCGCAAGTCTTTCTTGGCGACCCTTGGTACCTTCGTGGAAGTGTTCGGCAGTGCTGCTGCCGTCTCCAACGCGGTCGAGGGTGGGCGTGCTCCAAAGGCCAAGCACCTCAAGGCCCTCGGTATCGATCCTGGCGCTTTCCGTTCGATCGGTAAGCTCTAGTAGTCTGGAGAGCGCTAGATGCTTCGGCTTTGCCGAAGCCGCGCTCAATTCCTTGGCTGTCGGAGTCGTCCAAAAAGTGAGAACTTTTTGGTCCGACGTAATGGCGACGCGTTTCCCTCCCTGTACGCAGCGCCGAGTCGTCGATTGAATGTGAGAAGGCCCGGACGCCAGTGATGGCGTCCGGGCCTTTGTTTTGTCTACATTGGGGCACGACCTCGTCCTTCGACAGGCTCAGGATGAGGTCTACTGTTGTGTCCCATTTGCAGTAGACCTCATGGTGAGCTTGTCGAACCACGAGGTCGTGGCATCAGTCCTCGTCGCTGGCCATTGAAGCCAGCATGGCGCCCTTGCCGCGGAGGCGGAAGTAGAGCGGGACCAGCACGGCAGCTGCCGCCACGATATAGAGCGTGATGGCGATGGGCGAGTGGAACAGCACCGTCCAGTCGCCCTGGCTGATGGCCAGCGCTCGTCGGAGCTGTTGCTCGGCCATGGGGCCGAGGATAAGGCCGACCACCACCGGGGCGATGGGATAGCCGAAGCGGCGGAGCAGGTAGCCCAGGATGCCGAAAGTCAGCAGCAAGATCAGCTCGAAGGAATAGCTGAACGGGCCGAGACGGCCGGACATGGCGCCATTGGCACCCAGCGTGCCCAGGGTGGCGAAGACCAGGATGCCACCATAGAGCCAAGGCTTTGGAATGGTCAGCAGCTTCACCCACAGGCCGATCAGCGGCAGGTTGAGCACGATCAGCATGAAATTGGCGACGAGCAGGCTGGCGATCAGCGCCCAGACCAGGCTGGCATTGTTGGTGAACAGCAATGGGCCAGGCTGCAGACCGAACTGCTGGAAGCCGGCCAGCATGATGGCGGCGGTGGCCGTGGTCGGTAGGCCGAGGGTGAGAAGTGGCACAAGCGTGCCCGCGGCCGAGGCATTGTTGGCGGCCTCTGGACCAGCGACGCCCTCGATGGCGCCGTGGCCGAATTCCTCGGGCTTTTTGGCGAAGGTCTTTTCGGCGCTGTAGCTCAGGAAGCTGGCGACATCTGCACCGCCCGCAGGCATAGCGCCGATGGGAAAACCGATAGCGGTCCCGCGCAGCCACGGAATCCAGCTGCGCTTCCAGTCCTCTTTATTCATCCAGACCGAGCCTTTAACGGCCAGGACTTCCTCTTTCACCGCATTGCGGTCGGCGGCGATCTTGAGGGTTTCGCCGATGGCGAAAAGGGCCACGGCGAGCGTGGTCACTTCGATGCCATCGAGCAGATCGGGGATGCCGAAGGTGATGCGCGACTGGCCGGTCTGCATGTCGATGCCGATAATGCCGAGGCCCAGGCCGATGAAGAGCGCGGTGAGGCCGCGCAGGGCGCTATCGCCGAAGGCAGCGGAGACGGTAATGAAGGCCAGCACCATCAGCGCAAAATACTCGGCAGGGCCGAAGGCCAGTGCGAGCTTTACCACCCAGGGCGCGACGAAGGCCAAGGCCAGCGTGGCGATCAAGCCGGCGACGAAAGAGCCGATGGCCGCCGTTGCAAGGGCGGGACCGCCTCTGCCCTTGCGAGCCATCTTGTTGCCCTCGAGCGCGGTGACGATCGAGGCGGATTCACCCGGCGTATTGAGCAGGATGGACGTGGTCGAGCCGCCATACATGCCGCCATAGTAGATGCCGGCGAACATGATCAGTGAGCCGGCCGGGTCGAGCTTGTAGGTGACGGGCAGCAACAGTGCCACCGTCAGCGCCGGGCCGATGCCGGGCAGCACGCCGACGGCAGTGCCCAGGGTCACGCCAATCAGCGCATAGATGAGGTTCTGCCACTGGAGCGCGGCGATCAGGCCCTGGCCGAGAAGTCCGAAAGTATCCATGGGTGACGGCTTCCGATCAGGGAATGAGGCGTTCGAGCGGGCCCGACGGCAGCGACAGCTGCAAGCCCTTGGCGAAGATCAGCCAGACGATGAAGGCAAAGACGATGCCGAGCGGGATGGTCTGCCAGAGCGGACCACGGCCGAAGGCCTTGGCAGTACAGGCAAAGAGAATGCCGGTGGCCACTGCGAAGCCGGCGGTGGTCAACAGCAGCAGTTGAGCGACGAGGCCGCCGATGATCCAAAAGATCGGCTTCAAATCGTCTTTGTCGCGCGCCGGGAAACCGTTGCGCAGGGCCGATACAACGGTGCCGACCGACAGGCAAAGCAGGCCACCTGCGATGATATAGGGAAAGACGGTAGGGCCGACGCGGGCCTGGATGGGGGGCACGCGCATCTGGCTGGTCTGCCAGATGATGACCGCAGCGATGGCGGCGAGAATGGCCGCTATGGCAAGCGCCGCCCCATCGGGGCGGCGCGAGAGATTGGGTTCGCCTGCGCTCACTGCACCAGCCCGATTTCTTTCAGGATGGCGGCGGTCGCCTCGGTATCGGCGGCAAGCTGGGCGGTGAAGGCATCGCCGGCCAGGTAGGTATTGACCCAACCCTTGGTCTCAAGCGTGGTCTTCCAGGCGGCCGAGTTGACCATCTTTTCGATGTCGGCGTTGATGGCGGCCTTCTGCTCGTCGGTGATGCCGGGGGCAGCGGCGACCATGCGCCAGTTCTGCACGGCAACATCGACGCCGGCTTCCATCAGGGTCGGGGCTTCGACGCCGGGGACGCGGGTGTCGGTGGAGACGGCGAGAATGCGCAGTTCACCGGCTTCGATCTGCGAAGCGAATTCGCTGTAGCCGGAAATGCCGACGGTCACCTGGCCACCGAGCACGGCAGCCAGAGCTTCACCACCGCCCGAATAGGCGATGTAGTTGACGGCGGTCGGATCGGCACCGACGGCCTTGGCGATGAGGCCAGCCGTGATGTGATCGGCGCCACCGGCCGAACCACCGGCCCAGGCGACAGCACCAGGCTCAGCCTTGAGCTTAGCGACGAGGTCGTCGAGCGTCTGGATGTCGGAAGCGGCAGGAACGACGATGGCGATGGCTTCGCCGGTAAGGCGGGCGATCGGGGTGACCATGTCGAGGGTGACGGGCGAAGCGTTGGTCAGGATGGCGCCGACCATCACATAGCCGCCGACGATCAGGGCATCAGGATTGCCAGTCGATTCGTTGACGAATTGAGCCAGGCCGATGGTGCCACCGGCGCCGGGAACGTTGGTGACCTGCACATTGCCCGAAATGCCATCGGCCTGGAGGGCTTCCTGCATGGAGCGGGCAGTCTGGTCCCAGCCGCCGCCGGGGGCAGCAGGGGCCATGATGGAGTAGTCGGCAGCGAAAGCGGGGACGGCCATTGCGCCAGAAATCAGCGCGGCCAAGAGCAGCTTGTTCATAGAACCTCCCATGTCATATCCGGAACGTCGTTGCGTTCGTGACAGGGACCATAGAGCGGCTGCCTGTCACCGTCCTGTCAGCACGGGCTTGCACCCATCGACTTTGGTCGGGTCAGATATTTCGAGTCGAGATTGCGCCGGCCCGCACGGAATTGCAACGCCCGCTCAGGCGATAAGGCGTTGGGATGGCTCGGGCCGTTGGGTGGGCTTCTGGGCGAACATGGACAGGAGCCGCGTCGTGTCCTCGACCGAGCCAGGGCGGGCGAAGAGGTAGCCCTGCCCGAGCGTGCAACCCAGCTTGCTCAGCGCTTCGGCCTGCTCCGCCGTCTCGATGCCCTCGGCGACGATCTTCATATCGAGCTTGCGGGCGATGTCGATGATGGCGCCGACGACGACGTCGCTGGCATGGCCGGTGCCGATGCGATCGACGAAGGACTTGTCGATCTTGATCACATCGACCGGAAAACTTAGCAGGTGGGTGAGCGAAGCAAAACCGGTGCCGAAATCGTCGAGTGCAACCAGCAGGCCCCTCTTGCGGAGGGCACCAACAGCCTTCGGCACCATCTGATCGCTGCCGCCCATAAAGACGGCTTCGTTGACTTCGAGGATGATGTGCTTCAGCGGCACGCCGGCGCGCTCGAACGTGTCGACGATGCGGTGCTCAAGATCGCCACGCTGGAAATCACCGGTGGTGACGTTGATGCCGACATGCTGGAAGTCCATCCCCATGTCGAGCCAGTTGCGGATGTCCGACGCCACCTGATCCAGCATCTGCCCAGTGAGCTGCCAGGCGATGCGCGGATCTGCCAGGGCGGCGTGGAACTCGCCAGCCGAGGCAATGCGACCATCAGGCATCTGCATGCGGGCAAGTGCTTCGAGCCCAACGATCTCGGCAGTCTCGAGCCGGACGATGGGCTGGTAGTGGGCCAGCATGCGATGTTCGGACAAGGCAGAATCGACGCTACGCACCATGCTGGCGCGCTCAAGCATTGAGGTGCGCAGGCCGGGGCTGAAGCGGATATAGCCGCCGCGCCGGATTTCCTTGGCGTGGTACAGCGCGAAATCGGCATTCTGGCTGAGCGAGGCGCCATCGATGCCGTCGGGGCCGAACAGGGCGCCGCCAATGGTGATATGCGGATCGAGCGTCTGCTCGCCGGCCTGGATGAGGCCGCGTACGGAAGCCAGCATGCGCGTCGCGGCATTCTTGAGCGTGCGCTCATTGGCGCAGTCAGTCACCAGCACGGCGAATTCATCGCCGCCGAGACGACAGGCGAGGAGCGATGGATCGGCGGCCGCAATACGCTCGGCGACGGTGCGGATCAGGAGATCGCCAAAGACATGGCCAACCGTATCGTTGACCACCTTGAGGTGGTCGATATCGACCAGCAGAAGGCCGAAGGGTTCTTCCATACCCACATGCCTGGTCAGCAACTCGTTGAAATGGCCGCGATTGGGCAGGCCGGTCAGCGCATCGAAATAGGCGAGCCGGTAGTTTCGCTCGCGCACCTGCTCATGCTCGATGGCAATGGCGCACAGATGCAGACAGGTTGCCACGATGCTTCGCTCAAGGTCGTTGGGGGCGCGCGGCGTGCGGAAATAGAAGGCGAAGGTCGCCACGACGCGGCCATCGCGCGACTGGATGGGGCTGGACCAGCAAGCAGACAGGCCCAGCGGGCCAGCGAGGCCGCGGTAGTCGTCCCACAGCGGATCGGTGGCGATATCGGTGACAATGACCGGTTCGTTGCGGAAGGCGGCGGTGCCGCATGATCCGCTACAGGGTCCAATGGAAAGACCTTCAATAGCGCTGGAATAGGCAAGCGGCAGGCTTGGCGCCGCCAGCGGGTGCAACACGCCTTCGGCATCGACCGAGAGAATGGAACAGATCGCATCGGGCGCCAGTTCCTCGGCGCGGCGGCACAGCATATCGGCAATCGCCAGAAGCGGCTCGCCACACGCGACTGCCTCGAGTACCTCGGTCTGTAGACGCAGCAGCAGCGCGCTATCGGCCAGAACCATCTCGGACCCCCTCGAACCCTGCAGCGACAATACGGGAGCCAAATGAAATCGGCGTTCTGAAGATGGGGTGGATTTTACCGATTGCGCTAAGAAGTCGTTGAGCAGCCCCTCCGCAGCTCGGGCCGGCATGGTGCCGGCGCTAGTAGGTCGTCCGCCCGCCCGAGAGATCGAACACGCTGGCGGTGGTGAAGCTGTTGTCCTTGCTGACCAGCCAGGCCACCATTGCGGCGGCTTCGTCGACCTCGAGGAAGCGACCGCGGGGGATGCGGACCAGCATGTATTCGATGAACTCGGGCGTGAGTGTATCGAGGATGCGCGTCTTGGCGGTGGCCGGGGTAATGGCGTTGACCGCGATGTCGAACTTGGCCAGCTCCTTGCCCAGCGACTTGGTGAGCCCGATGACACCGGCCTTGGCGGCGGAATAGGCCGAGAGGTTGGGATTGCCCTCCTTGCCGGCAACCGAGGAGATGTTGACGATGCGCCCGTAATTGCGGGCCTTCATGCCCGTTATGACGGCCTTGTTGACATAGAAGGTGCCGTTGAGATTGACCTCGACGACACGGCGCCACTCGTCCGGGTCATAGTCTTCCAGGCTTGCATTGGTGCCAGCAATGCCTGCCGAATTGACCAGGATGGAGACCGGGCCGATGTGCTTTTCGACCTGGGCATGTGCGCCAACGAGTCCGGGATAGTCGGTAATATCGACCACCTGGCTGGACGCGGCTGCGCCAAGCGCGGCCGTCGCATGCGCCAGCATATCGGCATTGGTGTCCCATAGGCTGACCTTGGCGCCGCTCTCGATCAAGCGCTTGGCCATGGCAAATCCTAGGCCCTGGGCCCCACCCGTAATGACAGCGGTCTGGCCGTGAAGATCGATCTGGTTCATGGAAAAGGGCTTTCAGCGCAATAAGGGCAGACGGACAAGCCGAGCGGCAAGTCATTGTGTGACAATGGCGGCTCATTGAACAGCCCATGTCAGGGGGCGACTCGACGAGTTTACTTCGTCTTGTTCATTCAGTATGTATTGAATGAACAGAAGGATACCAGCATGTCTGCAACCAAGCGGTTCGTCGAGGAATTCGGACTGATCTCCCAGGAAGGCGGCGATTCTCGCATTTCCGGGCGGATAATGGGCCTGCTTGTCGTGGCTGGACATGAGCTGAGCCTCAGCCAGATCAGCGAGCGCCTGGGTGTCAGCCGGGCCAGCGTCAGCACCAATGCGCGTCAGCTGGCGCGACGCGGCGCGATCAGGCTCACGGCGCATGCGGGAGACCGACAGGACTATTACCAGCTGTCCAACCTCTCTTATGTCGATGTGATCGGAGAAATCGCCGGGCGCTTCAAGCGACATGCCAGGACCATACAATCCTGTGTCGTGGAGATGCGGGATGAGGATGCCAAGGCCGCTGAGCGGGCCGCCGGCATGCAGGAATTCTTCGAAAAGTCGGCCGAAATTCTGGACGATTGGGCCAATTCCCTCCGCACGGGCGGGACGATGCGAAAGGACGCCAAATGAGCACTGCACACGAAAAGCCTGACTGGGCGCAGAGCCGGCGCGAAAAGCGCAATGCAGAGCGGGTGGCGCAGGGTCTGAAGCCGAAGCGTCGCATCGGCCCCTGGATCGTCCTGGCACTGGTCATCGCAGGCGTGGTGGCGTTCGTCTTCCTGCGGCCGAGCGCAGCGCCAACTGAGCAGCCGGCAGAGGCGGAAACCGCCATTATCAGGCAAATCCGCCAGTCAGAAACTTTGACGATCGCGCCAACCACCCTGCGGGAAACCGTCAAGGTTACGGGTACGCTCATACCGAGCCAGCGTTCCGATGTGTCGTCACAGGCTTCCGGTCGCGTGATGGCGGTGATGGTCCGCCCGGGCGATACGGTTCGGGAGGGTGATGTGCTCGCCCAGATCGACCGGGCGACGCTGGAACTGCAGCTCAATCAGCAGCGCGCCACCGCCAATGCCACCCGGGCGCAGCTTCAATCCTCCCAGCAACAGCTCGAACGCACCGAACAGCTGGCGGTCCAGGGCAATGCCAGCCCCTCGACGCTGGAACAGGCGCGCTCGGCAGCGGCGGCGCTTCAAGCCCAAGTCGATGCGCTCGATAGCGCGGTCGAGACTGCGGAACTGGCGCTGGCCAATGCCACTGTGAAGTCGCCATTGGCCGGCATCATATCATCGCGCTCGGTCGAGCCCGGACAGACCATCCAGGCCGGAACGGCGCTCTTTACCGTGGTCAATCTTGGGAAGATGGAGTTCGAGGCTGCGGCTTCGGTCAATTCCAGCGCCAGGGTGATCGCCGGGCAGAGTGCGGTTGTGACCGTCACCGGTCTCGATGGGCAGGAATTTGCCGGAACGGTGAGCCGCGTCAACCCGGTGGCCCTCGCCGGAACGCGGACCGTGCCGATCTATATCGACCTTCAAAATGCCGAGAACCACCTGCGCGGCGGCATGTTCGCGACGGGGCAGATCACGGTCAGCGAACAGACCGACGCCCTGGCTGTCCCGGCAGCAGCGCTGCGCGAGGACGCGGAGGGTCAATTTGTGCTCAAGCTCGACGGCGATGTGTTTGTTCGACAAGCGGTCGAGACCGTCCGCGAATGGGCACGCGGCAGCATGATCGAGGTCACCGGCCTTGCAGCGGGGGATGTCGTCGTATCGGCCCCGCTCGATGAGCTGCAACCCGGCGAAGCCTATACGCTGGTGGAGGGCTAACCGATGTTTCTCACCCGCATCAGCGTCAACCATCCGGTGTTTGCGACCATGATCATGGTCGCGATCATGGTCTTCGGCGTCTATTCCTATCAGCGCCTGCCGATCGAGCAGCTGCCCGACGTGGACTTCCCCGTCGTCGCGGTGGTGGTCAGCTATCCGGGGGCCTCGCCCGAGGCAGTCGAGGCGGACATCGTCGAGCCCATCGAGAACGCCGTCAACACCATTGCCGGGCTCGACACCGTCCAGTCCACGGCCCAGTCCGGCCAGGCCATGGTGCTGATGATCTTCAACCTCGAGGCCAGCTCGCAGGAAAAGCTGCAGGAGGTCCGCGACAAGATTGACCCGATCCGCGCGGTGTTGCCCGACGCCGCCGGCGATCCGCGCATCCTGCGCTTCGACCCCAGCGACCTGCCTCTGCTGTCCCTGGCGGTCAGCTCGAGCACCCTGTCGCCGCGCGACCTGACCGCGCTGACCGAGGACCTCATAGCGACGCGCATCTCCAATATCGACGGCGTCGGCAGCGCCTCGGTCGTCGGCGGCGTGCCGCGCCAACTCAACATCGAGATCGATCCCGACCGTTTGGCCGCCTTCAACATCAGCCCGGATGCCGTGGTCAATGCGCTCCAGGCCGCCAATCGCGACCTCGCTGCCGGCTCGATTACCCGCGACAGCATCGTGCAATCCATCCAGGTGCTAGGCCGCCTGGAGGATGAACAGGATTTCTACGACGTAACGGTCGGCAACCAGGGCGGGCAACCCGTCACCCTGCGCGATGTCGCGACCATCGTCGACGGCACCGGCGAAGCGAGCAGCCTGGCCATTCTCAACGGCGAACGGGCTTTGGCGATCGACGTACTCAAGACCCAGGGCGCCAATACGGTTGGGGTGGCAGAAAACATCCGCGAGGCGATTGCCGAGCTGCAGGCCGGAGAACTGCCCGGCGGCGTCGACATTCAGGTCGTTGTCGACAATGCCGAGCCGGTGGAGAACTCATTCCACGCCGTGCAGAATATGCTGATCGAAGGCGCGCTCCTCGCCGTCGTCATCGTGTTCCTGTTCCTGAATTCCTGGCGTTCGACGGTCATCACCGGGCTCACGCTGCCCATCTCGATCATCGGGGCGATGATCGCGCTCAACTTTCTCGGCTTCACCCTCAACATGATGACGCTGCTGGCACTGTCGCTGGCCGTGGGCATCCTGATCGACGACGCTATCGTGGTGCGCGAGAACATCACGCGACACCTGCATATGGGCAAGTCGCACCGGCAGGCTGCGTTCGACGGCACCAACGAAATCGGGCTGGCGGTGATGGCGACGACGCTGTCCATCGTCGCCGTGTTCCTGCCGGTGGCCTTCATGGACGGGATCATGGGGCGATTCTTCCTGCAGTTCGGCGTCACCGTGTCGGTGGCGGTGCTGATCTCGCTGTTTGTCGCCTTCACGCTCGACCCAATGCTATCGAGCGTCTGGTACGACCCGGCAGCCAACCCCAAGGCCAAGCGCGGCCCGATCGGCAGGGCGGTGCAGCAGTTCGATCGCCTGTTCGAGTGGATCACCAATGGCTATCGCGGGCTGATCCGCTGGAGCCTCAAGTTCCGCAAGACCGTGCTGTTGATCGCCCTGCTCTCCTTTGTCGGAGCGATCGCGCTTTTTCCGCGAGTGGGCGTCGAATTCATTCCAGTCACTGACAACGGCATCTTCACCGTATCGGTGGAAACGCCGGCCGGCTCGTCCAAGGAAGCAACGGCCGCCAAGCTGCGGCAGGCGGAGAACATCATCCGCGCCTATCCAGAGGTGGAGCGCACCTATTCGACAATTGGCGGCGGGCTTGCCGCGTCGGGCGCCAATAGCGGCACCCTGACGGTTACCATGATCGACAAGACGTTGCGCAGCGTGACGCCGCAGGCGTTCATGCCCGGCATCCGCCGCGCGCTGGAAGCCATTCCGGGCGCGGAGTTCCAGGTCTCCTCGGCATCAGGTCTGGGCGGGTCGTCGGCACCGGTCTCGGTGACGCTTTATGGCGAAAGCTTCAGTGTCCTCGATCGGCTGTCCGACGAGTTGGTGGCGAAGCTGAATGCCATACCTGGCCTGATCAACATTACGTCGAGCCTCGACGAGGCGCAGGCGGTTGTCGGCATCCGGATCAACAGTGACCTGGCCGACAATCTGGGCGTCTCGATGGCTCAGATCGTCGCAACGCTCGGGCCGCTGATCAGCGGCGAGGATGTCGCCAACTGGACCGCCCAGAATGGTCAGGTCTACTCGGTCGTTGTGCGACTGCCCGAGACCTTGCGTAATGACGTCGACGCGATCGGCAACCTGCCGATTGCCCAATCAGGCGCCACCGGATCGAGCCAGATGATCACGCTCAGCCAGGTGGCCGAGGTGGTGGAAAGCACCGGACCGGCGACGATCAACCGGCAGGATCTGCAGCGCGGCGTCACCATCGAGGCTTATCTCGAAGGGGTCGAGTTGGGCACTGTCTCGCCGCAGCTGCAGCAGGCGGTCGACAGTCTCAACCTGCCAACCGGCTATCGCACGTCCTTCGGCGGTGATGTGGAGCAGATCGCCGATACGATGGGCGCGGTGGGCTCGGCTTTGCTGCTGGCAGTGATCTTCATCTACCTGGTTCTCGCCAGCCAGTTCGGCAGCTTCCTGCAGCCGGTCGCCATCATGGGCTCGCTGCCACTGGCGCTGATCGGCGTAATGGTGGGACTTCTGGTTGGCGGCTCGACGCTCAACATGTTCTCGGCCATCGGCTTCATCATGCTGATGGGCCTGGTGGTGAAGAACGCCATTCTCCTGGTCGACAATGCCAATCAGCACGTCAGGGACGGCCAGAACCTCTACGAGGCGCTGGTCGAGGCCGGCGCAACGCGGTTCCGCCCGATCATCATGACCACGCTGGCCATGATCTTCGGCATGCTGCCGCTGGCATTGAACCTCCATGCCGGCAGCGGCGAGAATGCGCCCATGGCGCATGCGGTGATCGGCGGTCTGATCAGCTCGACAGCATTGACCCTGGTCGTGGTGCCAGTGCTGCTGACCTACATCGACAGCTTCAGCGCCTTCACCCGCCGCTTCCTGCCAAAGGCTCCTGACGACGCGGAGCATTCGGGCGCGGCAAAGGAGCGGGGCGCGGCGGAGTAAGCGCGCGTGCACTATGGCGCGCAGGGGGCGAACGATTTGGAAAGTAGTGGTGCCCGGGACCGGAATCGAACCAGTGACACGCGGATTTTCAATCCGCTGCTCTACCAACTGAGCTACCCGGGCAACGGGGCGGGAGGTCCGCCCGGCTTGAAGCCATCGGCCTTATAGGGGATGGGTTTTGAGGGTGCAAGCGGGAAAAGGGCTTGTGGAAAAGGAGTTTGGCGCGTGGGCACCAAAGTGCCCCATCTCCTTCTATCGGCGACCGTTTCGGCAAGATCCACGACTACCAACAAGGCCCGCTCACCCGGCGCTGCGCGCCGACCTCTCCCCCAGAGGGAGAGGTGAAGGCTTAGATATTATCGTCTTCGTTGTGGTCGGGGATAGAATCGTCGTTCTCCGCCGATGGCTCATCATCGCGGGCCGGGATGACGTAGCTGCCGGTCAGCCAGCGGTTGAGGTCGACATCGGCGCAACGCTTGGAGCAGAAGGGCTTGTAGGCTTCGACTGTCGGCTTGCTGCAGATGGGGCACTTTTTTGCAGCAGGCATCAGACGCCGGACGACTGGTTGAGCCAGTTGAAGTGGACCGGGTAGCCCTCACCCGCCAGCAACTGGGCAGTTTCCATCAGCGGCAGGCCTACAACGGCGGAATAGGAGCCGGAGAGCTTGACCACGAAGGCGCCGGCAATGCCCTGGATGGCGTAGCCACCGGCTTTGTCGCGCCATTCGGCGCTGGCCAGATAGGCTTCCATCTCGCGGGTGGAGAGGCGCTTGAAGCGAATGCGGGTCTCGACCAGGCGCTGGCGCTTGGCGCCGGAGGCCGTGAGGACCGTCAGCGCGGTATAGACCCGGTGGGCGCGGCCGGAGAGCATGGAAAGGCATTCGGTCGCCTCCTCCATGGTTTCGGCCTTGGGCAGGATGCGGCGGCCGACGGCCACGACGGTATCGGCGGCCAGCACGATGGCGCCCTGGCCGAAGCCGGCCGAGCGTGCCTTGTGTTGGGCCGTCAGAGCCTTGAGATCGGCCAGGCGCGTTGCCAGCTTGCGCGGCAGCTCGCCCTTTTCCGGGGTCTCGTCGACATGAGCGGGCACCAGATGCTCGGGCTCGATGCCGATCTGGTTGAGCAGAGCGAGCCGGCGCGGCGAGGCGGAGGCCAGGATCAGATCCGGACGGCTTGCCATGCGGGCTTCTCAGTTCACTTGAAGCGGTAGGTGATGCGACCCTTGGTCAGGTCGTAGGGCGTCATTTCGCACAGGACCTTGTCGCCAGCCAGGACACGGATGCGATTCTTGCGCATGCGACCGGCGGTGTGGGCGATGATCTCATGTTCGTTCTCCAGCTTGACCCGAAAGGTCGCGTTGGGAAGCAATTCGACGACCACGCCCGGGAATTCGAGCACTTCTTCCTTAGCCATACTGTCTCCAGAAAGACCCCGCGCAGCTCGGATTGGCGCGCCAGGGGTCGGAAATTGCGCGGAACCTACTTCAATTCAATGGATTTGTGAACCACCGGAAACCAGTGGTTCCAGACGGGCCCGAACCTTCTTCCTGAGACTGTCGCGCAGCTCGCGATAGGCGCTCAAGACGAGCTCGCGATTGCCTTCGACCAGGGACGGATCAGGAGTCTTCCAATGCTCGACCGCACCGGCCTCGAGGCCCTTGCGGCTGACCGCTTCGGGCGCGTCATCGGAGAGGGTGATGACGAGATCGAACCGGTTGGCGACGAGTTCATCGAGGATATGGGGCGTATGGACGCTCATATCAATGCCGATCTCTTCCATCACAGCATGCACAAACTGATCGGCCTTGCCTCCATTGACCCCGACCGAGCGGGCGATGATGCGGCCGGGAAAGGCCTGGCGGGCAAGGGCAGCGGCGATGGGCGAGCGAACCGAATTCATCGAGCAGACGAAGAGGACGGAGGGCAGTTCGCTGGTCGCCTCGTCGATACGTGAGGCATAGGGCTGCACGGCGCAGATGAGCGTGAAGAGGCGCCGGGCAGTGTTGAGATCGATGATGATCTTGTTGTCCAGCCGGGTGCGCAGCAGTTCGGCCGCCTCGTTGTGCATGCCGCGGCGGGCCATATCGACGGTTTCGATCTGGAACGGCTGGGCCGAGCGGATGGCCTCGTAATAGGCGTCGCGGATGCGGAAATAGTCGCGGATGAGGCGGCGGAATGGGGTCAGCGACAGGTAGTGCGCGGCGATGGGCTGGAAGGTCTCGGGATTGCGCACATCGAGCACGATCGAATTGCCGACGATGGACATGTGGAGCGCATAAGGCCCGGTGGCCTTGACGCGGGCCGGGCGGAAGCTGTTGTCCTCGAGCAGGTCGTAGATGGCGATGCGCCATTCATGCACCTCGTCAGGATTGATCGAGGTGATGGTATTGGGGTCGAGCGTAACGGTGACCAGTCGATCGGTGTTGGCCGCCTTGGCCTCTGTCCCCATCGAGATGCTCAACGATTGAGCCTTATGGAAATGGAACGGCCGTGGCCATCGAGGGCCTCGACTTCCGAGAGGATGACAGCCGCTTCGGCAAGGGCCGACAGCGAGGACGGATCGCAACCCAGGATCGAGGTGCGCTTCATGAAATCGAGCACGCCCAGGCCCGAGGCGAAGCGGGCGGTGCGGGCGGTGGGCAGCACGTGGTTGGAGCCGCCGACATAATCGCCAATGGCCTCCGGCGTGTGGTGACCGAGAAAGATCGCGCCGGCATGGCGGATGGCGGAGACCAGGGACTGCGGATCGTCGATCGCCAGTTCGACATGCTCGGAGGCGATGCGGTTGGCCAGGGTAGCCGCTTCGGTCAGGGAGGCGACGGTGATGACGGCGCCGAATTCGTTCCAGCCGTCGCGCGCGATGTTCTCCTTGGGGAGCAGGGAGAGCTGGCGATCGACCTCGGCCTCGACGGCATCGGCCACGCCGTATTCGGTGGTGATGAGTATCGACTGGGCGCCGCCGCCATGCTCGGCCTGGGCGATGAGATCGGCGGCGATCCAGGCGGGGTTGGCGGAGCCATCGGCGATGACCAGGACTTCAGATGGGCCGGCGATCATGTCGATCCCGACCTGGCCGAAGACCTGGCGCTTGGCAGCTGCGACATAGGCGTTGCCGGGGCCGATGACCTTGTCGACCCTGGGAATGGTCGCGGTGCCATAGGCCAGGGCCGCGACAGCTTGAGCACCGCCGATGCGGTAAATCTCGGTGACGCCTGCAATCTGGGCCGCGAGCAGGATGGCGGCAGCGATCTGGCCATTGGGCGTCGGCACGACCATGGCGATGCGCTCGACGCCGGCCACCTTGGCGGGCACCGCGTTCATCAGAACTGAGGACGGATAGGAGGCGAGGCCGCCGGGGACATAGATGCCGGCGGCATCGACCGGCGTCCAGCGTGAGCCGAGGGTGACGCCGAGATGATCGGTATAGACCTGATCGACCGGCTTCTGCTTTTGGTGATGGGCGCGAATGCGATCATGCGCGAATTGCAGAGCGGCGCGGACCTCCGGGGTGACTCGGTCTGCGGCGGCGGAAATTTCGGCCTCGGTGATCTGCAGCGTATCGGCGCTGACGCCGGCCCTGTCGAACTTGTTGGTCAGTTCGACCACGGCGTCGTCGCCGCGGGCGCGGACATCGGCGATGATGGCTGCAACGGTGTCGTTGACGTCCTGGCTGGATTCGCGCTTGCCCGACAGCAGGCTCTGGAACTGCTGCTCGAAATCGGCATCGGCGCTATCGAGGCGAATGGGCATCAGAAGTCCTTAGTCGAGGGCGTGGGCGGGTTTGGCCGCGGCGGCCCAGGTGGCGCCGAGATCGGAGAGGCGGGCTTCGAGGCATTCGACCCCGAGACGCACGGTGCCGCCGCCGGCAAAGCTCAGTTCGACAATGCCGGCCGGGCCATCGATAGTGGCAAAAGTGATGGCGAGCAGTTCGAGCACACCTTCGGGGGAAGTCGGATCGAAGCCATTGGTGACGACGGACTGCACGGCGTCGAAATGGAGGGCTGCCCGCTTGCGGATGCCCTTGTCGCGGCGGCCCTTGCCCGATTCCCAGTCGAAACGGTTCATCAGCAGCGCAAAGCGGCGGTCGCCGCGCGCATAACCCATGTCGGCGACGCGCACGACAGCGTCCTGCACATGGGTGGAGATGACTTCGAGGTCTTCGGTGTCGAGCGCGAGAAGCTTCAGGTCGGTCATATCTGGTCGGCCTTTGGATTGGGGACGACCCTATCTGGTCACCCCGCCTCCGATCTACAAGTTTGGCGGCATGGGGGCAATGCGGGGGTGGAAAAATGGCGAGCGGAAACGCCGCCTGGGTCGCGGCTATCGGATAGTCGCATCAGCGAGGGCGGACCCCGAGACGGCTTTCGCCTCTGGTAAAGTTAAATAGTGAGACGGAAGCCGTCTCGGGGTGCCGGTTTTTGGAACGTTTCCGGCGGCGGGAGGTCAATAGCCTCTCACGGTCGAAACGCGAACCTGTGGGAGAAGGCAAAATCCCCACCCGGCTCACCCCACCACTGTTCGCCTGCAGGCCGCCGTGTGGGGTGATGCGGGGAGTGTACGGGCGTTTTTGGGGGTGGGGAAAAGATGGATAAGTTGGGGCTTCGAGTGTGTGGCCCCACCCCCACCTAGTTTCGCTACGGCCCTATGGGCCTAGCTGCACTACCTCCCCCATCCAGGGGGAGGTGTCCCTCAACTCGTTTGGCGCGATCCAGTTCAACCCACAGGACGGCCCCTCCCCCTTCAAGGGGGAGGGTGGGAGGGGGTGGCGGGTCGGCCCGGAAAGCGGGGCGTCGATCTACGGTCGTCCTGGGTCACCAAGACGCCATCGATAACTAACCCGCGATGCGCTCGATCTCGGCGCCGCAGCGGCTGAGCTTGTCTTCGAGGCGTTCGAAGCCGCGATCGAGGTGATAGATGCGGTTGACCACGGTTTCGCCCTTGGCGGCGAGGCCGGCGATGACCAGCGACACCGAGGCGCGCAGATCGGTGGCCATCACCTGGGCACCCTTGAGCTGGGGGACGCCGGTGACCGTGGCAACCTGGCCATCGACCTTGATATCGGCGCCGAAGCGAGCAAGTTCGGCCACATGCATGTAGCGGTTCTCGAAGATGGTCTCGCGGATATGCGAAACGCCATCGGCGCGGGTCATCAGGGCCATGAACTGCGCCTGAAGGTCGGTTGGGAAGCCGGGGAATGGGTCGATCTCGGCATCGATCGCTTGCAGACCGTTGCCGTTGCGTTGGACGCGGATGCCGTTGACCTCATTGGTGATGGTCGCCCCAACCTGACCGAGGATGTCGAGCGCCGACTGCAAGTGCTCGGCACGTGCGCCGCTGAGCAGGACATTGCCACCGGTCATCGCCACGGCCATTGCGAACGTGCCGGTCTCGATGCGGTCGGGAATGACGTCAATGGTAGCGCCGTGCAGCTTTTCGACGCCTTCGATGGTGATCGTGCGGGTACCGACGCCGGAGATCTTGGCACCCATGGCGATCAGGCAATTGGCGACGTTGTCGATCTCGGGCTCCATGGCCGCGTTCTCGATCGTGGTAACGCCACGCGCCAGGGTGGCTGCCATCATGATGGTGTGGGTCGCGCCCACCGACACCTTCGGCAGATGCACGAGGCCGCCGATCAGGCCGCCCTTGGGCGCCTTTGCCACCACATAGCCCTCATCGATCTCGATGCTGGCGCCAAGCTGCTCCAGACCGTAGATGAAGAAATCGACCGGCCGCGTGCCGATGGCGCAACCGCCCGGAAGCGAGACGCGAGCCTCGTGGCAGCGAGCCAGCAGCGGTCCAATGACCCAGAAGCTGGCACGCATCTTGGAGACGAGGTCGTAGGGCGCCGTGGTGTCGACGATGTCGGCGGCGTGGAAGGTCATGGTCTGGCCCACGCTTTCCTGCTCGCCGCGGCGACGGCCATGCACGGCGATGTCGACGCCATGGTTCTCGAGGATACGCTCGAGCAGCTTGACGTCGGCCAGGCGCGGCACGTTCTGCAGCACCAGCGGTTCATCGGTCAGCAGCGAGGCGATCATGAGCGGGAGGGCGGCATTCTTGGCGCCCGAAATCGGGATCTCGCCATTGAGTTCGTTGCCACCGATCAAACGGATACGGTCCATCAGTCTTGTCCTATATGGCGACCCCTGTTGGGGTCTTCTACCTGGAAATGGAGGTAGGCCAAGTCCTAGTTGCCACGTAAGCCAGACTCGCCGCACTCAGCGCTGGTATGCCTTAGCACACCGGGGAGGATAGTCGCCCGAAAATGGTTTACGGTTTCTTGACCGTGACCGTTTCGGGGGCCGGCTGGGGATGGGGGGCTTGCGCTTCAGATTCGGCGCGTGCCTTGGCCTGTCCCTTCCGGCGCTTGAGGTTCTCGCGGAGCTTTGCGGCCAATCTTTGGTCGCGCTGGGCGGCTTGTTCGGATTTGCTCATCGGTGCGAGGGGATTTTGTGTGTTGGCCCAGAGCGGGTGATAGTGGTTTTTTGGCCTTGCGTCGAGCCAGACCCTATGGCAAAGGAGCCCCCGTCGCGCCGGGCACCTTTGCCGCGCAACAAATATAGTGGTCGCGCTGTCGAACCGAAAAAGTGGCCACCACTTTTTCTGACAACGCTCCAGATGCTGCCGTAGCTCAGTGGTAGAGCACCCCCTTGGTAAGGGGGAGGCCGACAGTTCAATCCTGTCCGGCAGCACCATTTTAACCCGTTGATCGGGTTCATATAATTGATTTTGTTGAAGGTTCTGCCGCCGCTGTTGGTACACAGAGGTGGTACACGTGAGTCTTTCTATGCCTAGTCCGACGAAGCACCCTAGCACCGGCGTTTACTGGCTGCGCCAGCGAGTCCCTTCTAAGATTTTGCCTATCGCAAAGGGCCAAGTTGTGGAGGTGACGATTGCTGGGGTCAATTCTCGGCTGAAGCTAGGCGATTTCATCAAGGTCTCATTGGGCACCAAAAGCCCAATAGAAGCTAGGATTCGTGCCACCGAAGCACTCGGGCAGTTCCAGGCCGTGTGGGCGATGCTTCAGGCCGCCCCGAAGGACCTGACGCTAAAAGAGATCGTTGCCTTGGCTGGCGAGGCGTTCCGAGCCTTCCAAAGGCTGGAGGATGATCCAGGTGATCCGGAAATCTGGTCACGGGTCATTGAAGAGAACTTCAGGGCGTTCAACGGCGAGACACCCTACCCTTTCATTGGCACAGAAGAACAGCGGTACCTCCAGGCGATGGAGAGTCGCTTTGGTGGGTTTGTTGATGCCACCCTCATGCACCAAAAGGTGAGAGTGACGGACAGCACTAGGCGCAAGCTACTGGAGCAGTTTGAGCGGGCGTTGCGAGACGCGGCCGAATTGTTGCTCAAGCGGTCGACTGGCAACTTCAGCTCAGACACCAGGGGCGACAAGTATCCAAGCATTGGCGTAGCTAAGCAAACCTCCCGTGGCAGTTCCAAACTTTCTCTGTTCGCACTCATCGACCACAAGCAGAAGACCCAGTCCCAGCGTGCAGACACGTTCGACAAGTACCGCCGCTGCCTTCGTGACTTCGTGAAGTTCACCGGTCACGACGACGCAAAGAAGATTACGAAGACCGATGTGCGGGGATGGCGAGACGCTCTAATTGAGCGCGGCTTGGCCAGGAAGACCATCAATGACCAGTACCTCACCAGTTTGAAGGTCGCTCTCAATCATGGAGTCAAAGAATTTGACCTGGCCGTTAGCGTGGCGGGTGGCATCCGCGACGAACGGGACGCACCGAGCAGCAATCGCCCAAAAGGTTATACTATCGATGAGGCCCGTACCATTCTCCAGGCCACATTTCAGGGCACATCCAAGGATATTGCGGTTCCTTACCAGCGAGCGATCTTTTGGGTTCCATGGATATGCGCATACACCGGTATGCGGGTAAGCGAGGTTACGCAGTTCCAAGGGCGCAGCCTTCGTGTTGAAGGTGACGTCACCTACATGCTCGTCACGCCCGAAGATGGCAGCACCAAGGGGAAAAACGCCTGGACTGTCGGCATTCATAAACACCTAGTTGAGTTAGGGCTGGTGGAGATGTTCAGGGAAATCGGCGACGGTCCTGCATTCTATACCCCCTACCCCGAGGGTACCGATTTGCGCGCGCAGACGAACCACCGATCAAAGGACAGCGCGGATCGAGTGGCAGCTTGGATTACGGAGGAGGTTGGAATTATAGCCCCACAAAACCGCCCGAACCACGCATTTCGTCATACGTTCACCTCCCTGACTCGCATCTGCAAGATGGACAAGGAGGCCCGTGATTACATGATGGGTAGTAGATCTCAGACCGACGCCCGCGAGGGTTACGGCGATTGGGCACCGTCTGTGGTAGATGCCGAAATCAACAAGCTCCCTAGGTTCGACGTTGAGGACACGGGTTGGCGACCAACAATGGAGAAAGTTCGCCCCCTTGCAGTGGGCGCAGCTTCCAATAGCGTTTCTATGAAGCGCTAAAGTGACTAGGGGTCGTATCTCTCATGGCGGCGTTTACTTGCCCTCTTGGTCGGTGCGCGTCCAGACCAATCCAGTCCAACAGTTCTAACCACGCTGGCCATCTTCCGGCGGCTTTTGGTCGTCGACAACCTCTGCTTTGGGCGCTGCTGGCGGCGCCACAGGAGCTGGACGCAGATCTTCCCAGAAATCGGGCAGTCCGAGATAAAGCTGCTGTGTCAGTTCAGCAAGTTCCACGGGGTTTCGAAACATGCGGTAGGCAGGCCCTGCAAGCTCTGCGGCTTTTCCGCCCTTGCGCTTCCAAACCGAACGCAGATCGTGGTCCGTGAGTAGTTCAGTGCCCGTCAGGACCATTACCGGATTTCGAGGCACGCCGTTTATTCGCTCTCGTCGACCCCACTTCGCGAACTCGGTGAGGATGCGCAGCTCTTCTTCTGTGTAATCCTCGATCTCCTTCAATGTCGCCATAACTAACACGGCTGGCGGTAGCGTGGCGGCTACCAGCATTAGTCCGTCAATGTCCGCCTGCGTGACTGCCTCTCGTCCAAAGCTCTTAGCCTCTCCCAGGACCAGAAAGGGCGGCTTCGAGGGTTCGAAGGCCCCCAGGCCACGGGGTTCAAGGAAAGCTATGAAGTCGATTTCGCGATTCAACGGCTTCAAATTGAGGCCAGTACACCATGTGAATGCCTGCTCGCCATCGTTCCACAGTCGTCTCAATGCGAGCGCAACGCTATACCCACCTTGGGCAAAGTTTGGCACTGCGAAGGGCCCAACCACTCTGTAGAGCCAGTTGAGCCGCCGAAGCCCGTCAGGAGACTGAGGAAAAGAAAAGGTCTTCAAGCACCGGGCGCAAGTTAGCCTATCGTCGAGCGACTTTGGGTCGTACCAATTATTGTGAGCGCAATTCGGACATTGCACCCCCAATCCTGCACGAAAGACCGACTGCTTTAGAAAGTGATCAAGTCTGTTCCAGTAACCAAATGACCGGGCCTCACGGGCCTTGAAATGCTGCTCGATTGCCGCAAAGGGCATTGCTTTGTCCGGCTTCTGTTTACGAGGGCCGTCGCCTTCGCGCTCACTCAAAGCCATTTTGTTCAAAAGGCGGAGTGTTTCCGCGTCTGCATACATACCGCTCCCCCGCAGCCCGCCAGCGGCGGCGATGACCTCGGCAGCGACTCTGCCGGCGTCAGAAGGAATGGCCTCAATGTTGTGTGTCTTCAGCCATCCCACCACGGCGTCACGCCCGAATTGGGGTTCAAGTAGGGTGTAGCCGATCGTCCCACTATGCAGGCTAACGACGCCCTCGCTGGTAACCGTTACAGGGTCGCCAGACAGAAGTCGGGGATACCCGGGAGACCAGAGGTTGTAGGGGTAAGCGGTCGCATAGCTGTCTTGCCAACGAGACTCCAGCCTTAGGACATTCGCCCAGTGACCGGTGGGATAGGGCACCTTCTTGGTGTCTGGTGCCGGCGTTGGTATCTTGACATACCGCCCCTCCGTAATTTCCTCGTTGAACGAAGCGGACTCCGCTGCTGCGATGATCCTGTCCCGGCCAAATCGACCACGCCCCCCAAGCCCATTCGGATCGTGATTTACCAGCCGATAGGCTTGCGGATCGAGGCCCTCCATCGCACGCACGAATTCACCTTCCACTTTCGGCCCGAGGGACCCAGCAAGGTTGACATCGGTAGAAATCATGATGCCGCTTGAATTTCCCGGGAGAGGTCGATGGTTGGCAACAATGTCCTGACGCAGCGACTCCGCAACATCCGATATCCAATGCGAGTTGATCGGCAGAACTGCGCGGTTCATCAGCCGGAAATTCCAAAACCCTACCAAGTCTGCCGGATTGTTGGGGTCGAATACGAACATTTGCGGGTGCCAGCCGTCGCCGCCGTGTAGTTCCAGGTCGTTTGACGCTACCCAATGCGGCCCGAGATAGTGGTCACTAAGGTAGCGCTTGTAAGCATCGACATCGGCCGGCACCTTCTCGGCACTGAACACCTCGCAGTAGGTCTCATAAAAGCGCCCAAGCTCTTTGTCGGCCGGGAAAGTACCTACCACCGCCTCGAAAAATGCTCCGGCGTCTTCGGACGGCTCGAAGGCCAAGAAAGACTGAGGATGCCGTCGCTGGAATCTGAATTCCCTCTCATACAACGTGTGCATCGCCCCTTCGATTCCGAGTGATGCCGGGAATTCAATCCAACGTTCGTTCTCGACACGATAGAATTGATTCAAGGGCAAGACACGTGGCGTTCCAAACCCGCTGCGCTCGCTACTCCAGCCAAGCGACTCCGCCATTCCAGCCTTCGCTTCCACAAGTACATCTGGCTCGAAGTGGTCGATCAAATCCTTGGCGGTCGAGCCATTGCGGGATAGGCCCCCGTCCTCGCCACCAATCGTGACAATAGGGTTATGACGCCCGCCCCAGATGCAGGTGCTTAGTCGCATGAACCGGCGGATTGAGACGAGGTCAGAGGGTTCAACAAGTAGGGCCAGCCTAATTGGCCTGAGTCGCACGCTACCGGAAATTGCCAACGCTAAGCTCCTAACATTCAGCCAAGGTAGACTGACGGCGGTCACGCCTTCTAGCGAAAGCATGCAGATCAGACGAGGAAGTTGATAGCGCTACTTGTTCGGACGCTGACCAACTGACTGCTGCGGTTTCCACATTTGATGTCCCCCTGGGCTGGACTCTTGGAAGCAATGAGAATTAGAACATAACAAGAACGAACATCACGAGTCAAAACATGCTCACGTACAGCACCGTCCTGGGTAAGCGTGACCTTCGCACGCTCGAACTGACGAAGGAGGAGGCCGCTGACCTGCTGGCGGCCGGTTTCCGCTTTGCCGAGTACGGCGAGGAAGGCAGGCGCTTCCGCCTATCAGCACCCTACAGGGTTGCTCAAAACCTAGACCGTGGCGTCCTGACGATCATGCAATGAACCTGACCTATGGCCATCGATCCCCGGCTGACCAAGTTGGAACAACTGGAGGCACCCGAATTTGGCATTGAGTGCCGGGCATGTCGGCGCAACGGTACCGTCAAGCGAGCGGACATGATCCGACGATTTGGTGGGGAAACCACGCTACACGAGTGCGCTCGGCAAGCGGCAGCCGTGAAGGGCTGTGTGCGTGCGGCCACCTACGGCGCGGTCACCTGTTCTGTGCTGGTCTACGAGGTGCCGGGCTGGACCTGGGGCAAGCTCATGAACGCCCGGCTGGGTGGCTGGCGAGCCTTCCTGACCTGCCATCGACGCTTCGCCGCCCTGAAGAAGATCGATTCCTGCCCTGAGACCGTTGAGCTGAACATCCTGTCCCTCATCGCGGCGCTGGGTGACGATTTCCCTCTGGCCCGGCTGCCCCACCGCTGCAAGTGCCCGTACTGCGGGACTCCTCATATCGACATCGACTGGCACGTCCCTGACGCTGCCCCACCGCTCCCGTCCTCCGAGTCGACGGCGCATCTCCGACCCTACAACCCCTTGGCCAGCAAGAGCGCTCTGACGGTCGAGGAGGAGGAGCAGATCAGAACAGGGAAGGCCCAGCGGGAGGCGTAGGGGACGGCGGTGGGTCCTCCTTAGCGCCGCGTGCGACGATGCGGAGTAGGCCGTCCGGAAGCGGGCGTTGCAGGGCCTTGGCGACTTCCCAGGGCGCCGTCATCCAGGTCTCCACCTCGGCAGCCGTCGTAAGGATTACCGGCATGGCCTTTGGGTGGATAGGCAGCAGCTCTTCATTTGGCTCGGTAGTCAGGAAGGCAAACAGGTCCGTTGTGATCATGCCCTCTTTGACCTTGCGGACGCTTGTCCACTGCCTTGCCCAGATGCCAGCGAAGAAGGCCAGCGGGCGGCTGTCGTCGAAGGCAAACCAGATGTCGCCTCCTTCCTCCCTGTTGAACTCGCTGAAGGAGGTGAAGGGCACGACGCAGCGGAACTCCGGCGCCAACCAGCGTTGCCAGTGCTTGCTGGAGGTGTTGCGGACATTGGTCACGCCGCTATCAGGCTCGTTCTGCAGGAGGGTCTTGAACTCATCCGGCGTAAGGTCACGGCCCCACTTCTGTTGCAGCTTCTGGGCCCGCTTCTTGGTTGCCTCGAATTGCGCCACCGAGGACGTGGGCATACCCCAACGGACCCTGGCCAGCTCACACTTGTCACCGAAGTTGCGGACGATGGGGGCCAGGTAATCGGGGAAGATGCCCGTCTGCGGCGGGAAGTTGCCCACGGTCGCCTCATCGATCCGCATGTCGCGGACGAAGGCCCGGATTGCCTCGACGTTGGTGGTGACGGAGTAGAGGTTACACACGCTTTGGATCGGCCCCGGCGATTGCGGTCTTGGTGTCCTTTTCCTCGTCCATCTTGGCGAGTTGCCGATCAAAGTCCTCCAGGAACCGCCTCGCATCCTCCGAGCGCACCGGTTCGCCGACGACGTAGGTTAGCCCGAACTGGGTAAGCTCCAGGAAATTCGGTCTTTGGGGGTGGTTCGGCACTCGACTCAATTTGCGTCTACCCTTCGTTCTTCATCCTAGCCTCCTCCGATCAAAGCTATCCCCGTTATCCCCCCAACGGCCAGTGGGAATTATGCTGGGGGAAGCTAGGAGGAAGATGATGAAACTGGATCGCGAAGCACGCCGAACAATTGCTCAGTTTGCCAACGGCCTGGCGGTAGCCTTGGTGGCATCGCTTGTGCTGGCGCCGGTTGCCCTGGGAACTGCTGACGTGGGCCGTGCTGTTATAGCCATTCTAACCAGCCTCGGCCTGCACCTGATCGCTATTGGGGTGAGTGGGGGCCGAAGGCGCCGCCCCTAGCAAGGCGGCTGCGGTGCCCGAAGACTTACCAATCGACTCTCACATGGCCGTGTCCCATCATCTCTCCCTTGGGGGAGCATGTGGCGGGCCGCAGAGGGAGTGCGTTTGGGGGCTGGGTGCTCGTTGGACTTCTGGTCTGGGGGCTGACGCAGTGCGGCAAACTCACATCGGGTGACCACAATTCCAATGCCCCGCCGCGCCAAACGCAGACCCTGCCTGCCAACACGACACCAAACGCCCCACCTTCTGAGGCACCAGCACAACCAAGCGTCATCCGATACGTGACTGCTTCAAGCCTAAACCTGCGCCAAACTCCGGACACGACTGGCGCAAAGATAACCACGCTACCTTCAGGGACCGCCCTTCAAGTCTTCGAGTCCAGGGGCCAGTGGCTAAGAGTCAGTGCAGGTGGCGGGGAGCAGGGGTGGGTGCATGGCGATTTTACTTCGACCGCGCCACCTGTCACACCCCATGTTGCCCCCAAACCTGCGCAAGTGGCGCCGTCTCAAATTGAGGACAGCCGTCCTCGATCTGAGATCGTGAGATTGATCATAGAGGGTAGCGTCAACTCATACTCCGGAAGCTGCCCATGTCCCTACAACGTCGATAGGGCAGGACGTCGATGCGGGGGGAGGAGTGCCTATTCAAGACCTGGCGGTGCCAGTCCAATTTGCTACGAAGGTGACGTAACGGAGGCCATGATCAGGGCATTTCAGGACTGAACCGATGCCAGTTCAGCAGGTGACTACGCAGGCAAACTTAGGATTCGACTCATGAAAACTTGTGCGCCATCATTCACTTGGGGGACGCCGATGAGAGTAGTCAATCTGTTCATGACCTTGCTGTGGCTTGTGTTTGCGGGCCCCAGCCTGGCGACTGCCGATGAGCGCATCGGAGCGTTCTTGATTTTCGACGACATGCAGGACGTTATCCTGCTGGACGGCGAGATTGGCATCAACACGCCACTCGAATTCCGCAGAGCGGCGGCGGCCCGTCCCGACGCTAAGGTATTGGTACTGGGTAGCCCTGGCGGGTACGTCGCAAGTGCGCTGATCGTTGCCGGGGACGTACACAGCCGGGGTCTCAGCACGGCCGTACCAAAGGGCTTCGGCTGCTACTCCTCCTGCGCTTACATATTCTTTGCGGGTAAGGAGCGGTTGGCAGAAGGCGAGCTGGGCGTTCACCAGATGTTTGGCGTGGATGACCCTTCTGGAGTTCAATCGACAGTTTCCGATGTCATTGAAGCCCTTGAACAGTTCGACACGCCCACTGAGGTGGTGACGAGGATGTTCCGAACACCCAGCGAAGAGATGTACGTCTTCTCCGCTAGCGAAATCGACACCCTCGACATCAACAGGCTGGGCCCAGTCGTATTGACGACGGCCAACCTAGCGCTGGTCTCACCGCCAGCCAGCCCGTCAACGACATCGATCCACACCAAGGTTGCGAAGACGGACACCAGGGCGCAACCGCAAACCACGACGCCCACGGCCCCCGTGCCAACGCAGTCGTTTGGTCCTAGGATCGCCCTGTATGGCGGGCTGGATTTCTATGGGAATGACATATCTTCGGAGCGTTCAGAGGACGCCGTGCAGTGTGCCACCGCCTGTATGGAGGACAACCAATGCCTGGCCTTTACCTTCAACGCCAACCCAAGCATCACACGTGGACCCAACTGCTTCCTAAAGTCCGGGGTAAATCGGCTTGAGGGCTACGCAGACGCACTCTCAGGGGTCTTTCTTCCCCCCGGTAATGAAGTGGCCGCTACCTACACAATTGGGGCAATTGACCCGACCCAAGACGTTCTTGCCCGCCAAGGCCTAAGTGGGGCTGACTTCGCAAGTTCACCAGAAAGGGGCGTGGATTCGCCTGGCGAGTGTAGGATGGCCTGCGTAGACGAGACTGCGTGCCGTGCCTTCACCTACGACTCAAGGCTCAAGCAGTGCTACCTGAAGTCATCCGTGGGAACCGCTTTCGATGCGAACCAGCTTACCAGCGGCATCAAAAGAGGCGCCTCATTTGATCCACTCGAGGTCATTGAGCTTGAGGAGTAATCGAGCCGGTTTCAATTGGATCGGTCTTCGGGAGGGTGGCCGCAAAGGCTAACTGTACAGCCAGCAGGCGGCGCTGCCACTCAAGCGGGTATAAGTTCGGGGACGCATTTACCTGCCGATTGCCAGGCGTATTCGCCAATACAACATTGCTGTCTTCTGCCACGACCGGAGAGGACATGACGACAATAACGGCCAGCGCCGTTCCCAACGTCCGCAAAGCAGTCTCCTTACCAAGTGATTAACGAGACCATGCGCTTGCGAAGTAAATGATGGGTTAACGAGGTAAGTAAGTCGGTCGGTGCTAAGGCCGCTTTGGACCCGATTCCGAACGTTTGCTTTCAGGCCGCAGCATGGGGAAAGCGGTCATTGGCCGCTGAACTTCCAATCGCTTCCTCGCCCCTTCTCACCTCAGGTGTCAGTTCGATTGGGTCTGGCTTTATCGCTGCAGTGTCAAATTCTTCTGAGATCAGTGTTGGAGGGGAGGGGGAGTAGAAATTCATAGGCATCTTCAGGAAGTCTGAATGAGGAAATCCAGGTAGCCTGATCTGTGAACTCGGACCGCCGACTATCGAGCGCTTTCCGCAACTGCTGTAGTACAAGAGCAGGTACGTCCTCGCTGGCATCCTCCAAGGCCTTGATAAATTTGATCAGAACTTTCGCCGCCAATGAGGGATTAATGTAGTCACTTTGTAATGCGGCCATGAACAGCGAACCGCACTCCAATTTTAGATGGGCCGACAATATCGCTTCTACGTCGGTTTCTATATTGTCGTTCAGGCCAGACATAAGCCTGATAACAGCAACAGCCTCGCTTACACCATCGGCGTCACCGGCTTGGTGTATGAAAGCATAGGAATCGAGTTGGCGAAGGGCCACCTCTAGCTCGGCTTCCGTGTCACACTCTACCAGAGTTGCAGCTATGGCTCGCAAAATTGGTCGACAGCCGGGATTGCCATCAAGGACGTCTTTCCAAACTGAAAAGCTCCCCTCTCGCAGATTGACGATATGTATTTCGGGCAGAAGCAACGCCAAATTACCGCATCTTGCGGAGTCATGGGCTGCTATGTGCACTAAACTTGACAAGCTACCGTACTTGCCACGCCCCTTGCCCACCGCAATGTCGAACAGACGGCGGACCAAATCCTCATCGTGTATATCTTCTGATAGGGAACCGCGGAGGGCAAACATCGCTGCGCCCAACAAAATGTCTGCATCTTTGGTGCGGCTAACTTCATGTGAAATTGCCGAGAACATGTCCGCTACATGTACGTTGTTGGAGTTAGGGCTAACCGAATAAGTCCAGAACGGCGGGCAACCGACCTGAGCAACGTCATGGGAAAACCACACCCCTTTTCTCAATTCCAGCAAGTCCTGTTCGACGATGCCCACCTTCTGCCACCGACGTTCAGCCCGCGACCAGTCTGTGCCATCCCCTATGTGACCAAGAGCGACCCGGTCGGACCAATCCTTCAGTTCCTCGGCAGTATCCGCCTCATGCAGGATAGAGGCCAAGGGCCAGGGCAGTCGATTTATGAGTAACTTCGCCGTCTCGAAATACCCGTCAGCGATCTCGACGAGAATTCTAGACAATAAATCCTTTCCAGGGTTCTGTGAGAATTCACTGGCTAAGCGAACTACCCGCCAGTCTTTCGCACCATCACTATCGATTTCGGGTACATTTTTTTCCTGATGTATCCTTGATATTTTAATGTGGAAGCCACCATCTGCTAAGAATACAGAGGCATTCAAGGCGTTTCGTTCTTCGAACAACCGCCAAAGAAGACTTGCGAAGGCTGAGCCCTTTTCACGAAATCGATTTGCTTGGGAGCGCAATTGCGGCAACTGCCGTACAGCGGAAGGACCAGCGCGCATCAGCGCTTCGACCGCCAGTGCATCAATCTCGGGATGCCAAGGCAGGGTCGAGCTGTCGAGTATCTGCAGCGCCTCGACAGGATTCTCGGGCCAGTGTGACCTGATTAGCCCCATTGTCCACGTTGGATGTTCTTTGGCGACGCTGATCAACAATAACCACGTAGCACGAGCGCCTGGACCGTTAAGCTTCAGAAGCTCTTCGGTCTTACGGTGCAATATATCTAGTGTCGCCTCATCCCACAGAGAGTACAATTTTTCATCTATCATGTCCTCTCCAAGTTGGAGTGTGTCGAGGCTATGTAAAAGTAGTTGCCTACGAGAAATCGGGTGATCAGAGCCGATGCCATCTGCAAGCAGTTCTACAGCGAGTCTGGCTCCGTTTCTCACAACTATGTCGGGCTCTGATGCATCGAGCTGCCTTGCGATGCTGACGATAGCGGTACGCCGATAGTGGAAGGCGTCGTCAGCAAAGCAACGGCTAGCTGCAATAAGGAAAACATGCTGCCAGTGGGTCTTGCCCGCAATGTGCGCTAACCGCGACTCCATAAGGTTTTGATCCCCAGATGTCAGCGCGGCGGCGGCCATGAATTCCTGCAGCGATCGGACATCAAATTGCACCTGCCCCTCCTCCTGCGTAGAAAGAAGGACTAGGCGGTGCAAAGCCAGACTCATCAGTTCGTCAACCCTTGCATTAAGGTCATCTTCGGCGAAGCCTTCAGACTGCAGGTAAGACCTAACTATCCCCTTCAATCTATCGTGGGACAGCTTTCCGCCGGCTCCTCCTCCGTGCTCACTATCAGATTGAAGGATTAGACCGATCCGATGGTGCAGGGGGCCGAGTTGGTTCCAGTGATGCTCTAAAACCCGTTGGGTCTCTCCCCCCTTTGCTCTTTCTCGACGCTTCAATACCTCAAAATACTCATTGAATAGTGTCCACCTGGCAGCCGGCACCCCGCCTCCGGTGTCAACGATGAAATGCAAGATGGTCACCTGCAACGGCGAGGTCATCAATCTCGCGGTTGCCGGTTGCTTAGAAGCGGCCGAGAGCTGGGAGAGAAGTTCGGATCTCCGATGCTTATCGTCTCTGTATCTGGCCTCTCCAAACCCTTTGGCGTAGTCCAGCGCTTGCTTTACAGAGAGCTCTGCTAGACGCCAGTGCTCCCATATTTCGGGATCTAAATCTTTATTGTAGCCTTGCGGTCTTGTTGTAACAATTGTCAGTATATCAGCATTGGCCTCAGCCACCTCGGAGAAGAAGCTGTTAATTGCTTTAATTAAAGCCGGCCTTTCTCCTGTTGATGGTACTTCGTCAAGCCCATCAAGAACCAATAGCCACGGGTGAAGTCCTAGCCATTCTCGAATGTCGGCTCTGGATACATCCCCGTCACTAACCACTGCAAGTTCCTGAGCAATGAAGGTTAGCAGCGAAGGGAGCGCCCGCGTCTCCTTCCTTGCCAGGGAGATTGCGTCCGCGAACCGCGGAAGGGAGATACTCAGCGGGTACCGGTGTGGGACGTCCGCATTTATCCTCTCCGAAGCCGCCCTATACAAGACTTCAGGAACCAGCTTCTTCAAGTTATGGTCGCGGCGCGTAGCCGGATCTTTATCAACCAGAGCCGCTCGAAAGATCTGGGTTAAAAATAGGGTGGCTGTAGACTTTCCCTGCCCGGGACCGCCAACTAGTACTATTTTATTGCGGTCCTGCGACTGTCCCGAACCCCGTATAGACGCATCCTTGTCAAGACTATCGGGGTCGAGCTTTTCCTTTGCTCTATCTATCAGACTCGACACGACAAATTTCGCCATGCTCTGATCTGAATTTCGGGGGGTAGGTAAGGGGAGATCAATAAAGACCTGACTGGTCCGGATTTGATCGTCGTTCACGCTGCCTGCATCCTTGAGCCGCGCAAACTGGTCACGATGAAGAGACACCCTAATTGCTCTGCCAATCGTCTGCTTAAACTCGGGGCGAAGGGTTTTTGTATCATGGAGTATCTTGGCTAGAATGTCGCCTGGGGTTACCCAAGCGGCAAAGGACTGCCTGACCTCGCTAGCGTCATTCAGAAGATCTACCAGTTTGTCCGCGTGCCAGATGTCCCAGCCCTTGACTCCAATTTCTTTCCAAGTGTCTAGAACATTGGACACTTTGGTGTAGCCGCCAGTTCTCGTCTTTCCGGTTTTCTTGTTGGCTAGACCATCTGCGCCAGACAGCCGAACGTTTGTAACCACCACATAGTATTCTGGAGCCCGTAGTCCATTATCCGGATTCGCATACTTTTGGTATTCCGCATTAATCTGACCTATTAGCCAATCGACATCGTCACGTTGACCCTGGTGCTCCTTATATTTGGATTGAAGCACAAGATAACCATCCCATGATTTGCTTTCATATCCACGGATCTTTCCCTCGATAGTGAAATCTCGGGCACCATCGGCGCCGGACGAGAAAACTACCCCAGATGTACCGAAGTGCTTAAAGGCGAGCGCCCTGGCCAGTCGTTCGAAACTAGCCCCATTCATTCGACCGAAATCATAAGTCATTAATGCGCCCCCCGAACTCAATGAGTATGAGGGAGCACGATTCGTCCAATATCGACAGCAAAGCCGCTCAGAATCGCCCCAGAAGCTGCCACAAGAAGGCCTAGACCGTTAGCGCCTCGAAACCGGGTACCCGGACAACCGTTGCCCTAGACATGGTGGCAGACCGGAATTTTCGGAGCAAAATTCTGAGCGGGTATCCAATAGCAAAAGGAGGGGGGCCCCCCCGTACCCCACCCAGCCCACTGCGGCAAGGAAGGGTTGCACCCCTGCCACAACCCAATTGCAACAAGCTGCCGCAGGCAATCGGAAGAGCCGGCCTAAACAGCGAGTTGTGCGAGCTTGGTCATACCTTTAGCGATTCTCTCGCTCAGGTTTACGGCCGCTAGGGTATACCTCAGCGGACATCGCCTGGATCGTACGAAAGGGTGTCCGTAAGGGTTGACGCAGATCAACGGACATGCAACCTAACGGACAGTACCGTTACGGACACCCTGAGCTGCCATGTCAACGATCCTCTATGCCCGCGTCTCCACCGCCGATCAAACCCTCTCCCACCAACGAACCCAGGCCGAGCAGGCGGGGTTCACAATAGACGAGGTGGTCGCTGATCAGGGTGTCTCCGGCGCCACCACCGCGCTCCGTGAGCGAGCTGAAGGACGGAGGTTATTTGACCTATTGCGACATGGGGACACCTTGGTGGTGCGCTGGGTGGATCGCCTCGGGCGCAACTACGCGGACGTAACCGACACCATCAAGGAGTTCATGCGGCGGGGCGTCGTGGTCCGCACGGTGATCAACAACATGACCTTCGATGGAGCTACCGAGGACCCCATACAGATGGCCGTGCGGGACGCTCTAATTGGCTTCATGGCTGCGACGGCGCAGGCCCAGTACGAGGCCACTAAGGCGAGCCAGAGGGCCGGTATCAACGAAGCGAGGGCCAACGCCGCCATTCAAAGGAAGAAGACGGAGTACCTCGGCAGGAAGCCTAGTTATGACCGAGAGAAGTACGACTCAGTGATCCGCTTGTTGTCCATGGAAGTGGCGGGCACCAGTGAGATCGCCCGCCTCTTAGGCCTAACCAGGCAAACCGTACTCCGCATCAAGGAGGACCCCGGGAAGGCCCTCGCGGCCCTGGAGGCCTGGGACGCAGGTTCTAAGGAAGCCGTTAAGCAGTAAGGCCTGTGGTCGTTGTGCTGTCCGGCCCCAGCACTACACTGGCCAAGCAGGAGGCCGGTAGCATGGATGCCCTCACGGACAGGAAGGACTACCCCGGTGATCTCGCATCGCCTGAGCAGGTCTTGGAACTGGCCAACGAGTACCGGACTGCGGCCCTAGCACTCGTGGCGCAGGGCAAGCGGGGAAAGCCTCTAACTTGGGCTCCATTCCGCCTAACGGCTATCCACGCACTCGAACTCTACCTGAACGCCCTACTGCTGCGCGGCGGCGCCAGGCCTTCGGTTGTCAGGGGCATGAGGCATGACCTCGTTCTGCGGGTTGAGGCCGCCACCAAAATGGGGTTAGGCCTTCGTGTGCGCACCGCTGCCCACCTGCGTGGCCTTCATCAGACACGCGAATACCTGATCACCCGTTACGGGCCGGAACTGGCAGGCACCAACTCTCAGGTCAACCGACTGGCGGCAACGCTCAACGAGGTGGCCGAGAAGGTTGAGAAGCTCTGTCTGACTTCGCACGAGATCGGCGCCGCTCCGCTGGAAACGAGGCCACCCAGCAACAAAGTCTCTGACTGTAACCGTGTTGGTAACTGACGGCCTCGGCAGTCACAGCAGGTGCGACAATCTGTCAAATACCGTTGCAGTAAAGGCATGAATTGTTCTGAACAGCCAACACAAACTGGGCAGACACACCGCGATTATCATCCCTCAACTGCAACAGTGTGCAAACGTATGCTGTCATCAAAAAACCAAGTCGATTGACGGGCCGTGGGTTAATGCTTTGATGCGCGCCAGTAGAGCAATAGCGCTCTATAGGAGCGGGCAATGCCATACCTTTCAGTCCTTGAATACTACCGGAAGTACACCCCAACCTTGCTGGAGCTGCTTACGCCCCGCGACTTGGCCGGTTCCATCCGGGGCGACACCAGGGTCCTGCTAATGCTGACCAACAGCGTCGGCACTCCGCTCCAGCCCGCTCCTCGGTTTCCACTGCCGCTGCTACACGCCACCATTGGGCAAACGGATTGGTGCCCTCGAAATGCAACGTGGCCGGGTCGGCCGTAGCATGACGGGATTCCACTCTCCGCCCTGCTGTGGGAGGGGGTGACCCCAATTACGTCCTCCCACGGATACCCGCGCACATCTCGCCCGGTCTCCACCGAGATGATGACGATTAGGGGCCGCCATAGATGCCACGATCCCAATTAAGGTGAACCATGGACACCACACACCATTGTGGTGACCCAAGGGCATACACAACCCGATTTCCCAACCGAACCGAAAGGACCAAACCATCTGCCAAATCCTAGGGTGCGGCCGACCGCGCACCCAATACTCCGCGCTGTGCAATACCCACCAGAAGCACCAGCGCCGCCACGGGCACCCCTCACAGAAGCCGGTTACCAAGACCGAACTCCAACCCCACGCCAAGGCAGTGCGCCTGTGGCTGGATAGCCGCTCTAAGCGAACCGTATGGGACATGCTGGAGAGCCGCTTCGAGGGTCTCGTAAGGGACGCCGACCAATACCTACAGGACTACGCCAACGGGCGCCCCGCTCAGCGCAACCTAAGGGAAGCCTATGAGGTGGTCCTGAAGGTGCGCAATCGGGAGGACCGTCGGGAGGTCATCGTTGCCGTGATGGCCATGGGCTACCTCCATGAACTCGACATGTCCCGCTTCGAGGGCACCGTCGATGCCTTCGGGTTTCAACTGGCCAGGATGTTCCGCAGCTATGCCCCCTCGCTGAGCGTAGGGGTGAGCTGGGATCACCAGAAGGGCAAGCCGAAGAACTACTACCGGGACACCTCAGCGAAGACCATGAGGACCCTTGCTGGTGTGCTGATGGAGACCGGGCTGCCGACCTACGGGGCCCATATCGCCAAGAAGGTGCTGGAGGATAAGCAGCGCCGCCGATACCAGGAGGACGAGGCCCTATCGCTGGTTCTGGGGACACCTACGTTCAAGCCTGAGGGGGAGCAGTAGGGTGGCCGCTGTGACATCGCCAGTGACAGCCTGCGGTGACCTAAAGGGCGTCTCCCTTGGCAAGCTCTTCGATACCCAATTCCCAACCCGCGAGTACGTCCTAGAGCCGTGGTTCAGGACCGGCGAGAGCTGCTTGATCTGGGCAGGGTCAGGTGTGGGCAAGACCATGCTCACGCTCTCCCTGGCGCTTGCCATCGCCGGAGGGGGCAAGGTGTGGGAATGGACCGCACCGAAGCCCAGGAAGGTCCTGATCGTCGATGGCGAGATGAACCTTATGGACCTTCAGGATCGCCTGAGGATGCTGTTGGGGAATGGGGCTGTAGATCGGGTGGACCGCGCTGCTGCCGGTCGCAACTTGGAGGTCATCGCTAGGCAGGCCCAGGACCCGGAGAGCGAGTTCTTCGACATCACCCTTCAGGATCACCAATTGGCACTCCTAGAGCGCTGCCGAAAGGACAAAGTGGAGGTTCTCATCATCGACAACCTCTCGACGGTAGCTGATGGTCTTGCCGACGAGAACGACTCCACCGCGTTCCGGACCGTCCAGACCTTCCTGCTGCGAATGAAGGCGGCGGGCATCACCACCATCCTTGTTCATCATGCGAGGAAGGACGGCCAGGAGCCACGGGGGTCGACCGCCCTCAACACCACGTTCGAGGTCATCCTGGGGCTGAAGAAGCCTGCCGTCTCGACACCTGGTAAGGCGTCCTTTGTTGCGGCGTTCTCAAAGTTCCGTGCCAAGGGCGACGGCACCATTGCGCCCAAGACGTGGTCCTTAGAGGACACCGGTTGGAAGGTTGAGGATGACCAGGAGGACAGCCTGGTGCAGACCCTCAAGGCTTTCCAGTCGCTGAACTTCGTGAGCCAGCAGGAAGTCGCGGATGCGCTGGGCGTGAACAAGGGCACCGTCAGTCGCAGGGCACAGCTCATCGTCGCTCGGGGGCTGGCTACCGAGGATGGCCTCAAGGGCTACCTAGGAGAAGCCCGTGGGCTGAGGGACCGGCAAGCCGCTGGCCACAGCCTTGATCTCGACGACACCGGACCTGACGACAACAGCGACTTCTAACTTCCACCAACACTCAGGAGGGGGGCTCTGCCCTCCTTCGCCAGTCTCGTTGTGTGTTGCATCACTCTATAGGGGCGCAACACGCAACTTCATCACCTCACAAGACCCCGGCGAACCGGGGCGAAGGGAAACCTATGACTAAGAAACCTCAAACCACGTTGCTGATCTACACCGATGGCGCCTGCATCGGGAACCCTGGCCCTGGCGGCTGGGGTGCCGTTATCCAGTGGCTCAAAGACGGCGTGGTTGTCGATGAGCGCGAACTGTGCGGCACGAGCCAGACCAACACGACCAACAATAGGATGGAAATGTCGGCAGCCCTGGAGGCGATCCGGGCGATGTCCATTGAGTACCTGCTGGACCGACCGATGCCACCAATAGTGATCCGCAGCGACAGCCGCCTCCTGATCCAGGGGATGACCGATTGGCTACCTGGATGGCAGCGGCGGGGGTGGCGAAAGGGTGACGGAAAGCCGGTTCAAAATGTTGATCTCTGGACACAGTTGGTCGCCGCTTGCCAAGGCCTGGACATCACCTGGGAATGGGTTCGCGGACACGCCGATGACCCCGTGAATATCCGGGCAGATGCACTGGCCAATTCGGCGGCGAACACTCCCCAGCTCTCGCCACCACTTCCGCGTGCTTGGGAAGGCCTCCAGCAATTCTGAAGCCCTAGCGCCCTCATCAACCATCACAGGCCCTCAGCAATCCCGCTGGGGGCCTTTCTCATTTCAAAGGAACAGACATGACACAGACACGTATCCAGGTCCCCGAGTTCGGCAACACCGCCCAGCTCAAGCCTGCACCACTCCCCAGCGACACCTTCGCGGCAGCCGCACAGGCATCCATAGATCGTCGCTTCGAGGCCACCGCAGCGGCACTTAGCTTCTTCTCCTCGGCTGTCGGTCAGATCGGCAGCATTGCCAGTTCGGTCGCCCCTCTCGTCCAGCAGAACAACACCTGGGCCGAGGAACGCCGCATCCATGGCATGACCAACGACGAGATCAAGGCTCAGGTGCGGGCGGGCAACATCCCGTCCTATGCCGACCCCTTCGCGAACACCGCCGCAGGCAAGCTCCTAGGCCAGCGTTACGGCGAGGCCGCTGCTGCCGAGTTCACCCAGCACATGCAGACCGAGTTCGACTGGAACACTGGTGACCCCAACGCGGAAGCCACCAAGTGGCTGAATGCTGAGCTGGAGAAGTACGGCGACAATCCCATCATGGGCCAGCAGATCGCAGCGGCCTTTGGGTCAGCCCGTGAACAGGTCACCCAGTTCGGAATCAACCGCATGAACGAGCAGGCCACCGAGCAGCGCACAGACGCCGCGTACCTCGGCATGGAGGGCTTCTTGAAACACGCCGTGATCAACGGCAGCGACCCAGCGCAGACAGCCGACATCCTCTTCAGTACATACCCAGTCATGGGCACCGAGGGGACACTTGGGGTGGACAACAAGGCGCTAGACGCCCAGCTCCTCACCAACGCCGCCCGCATCGCCTCAACCAATCCTGAGTACGCCGCCGCCATCATCAACGCTAAGGGTCCCAGCGGGATGTCCTTCGCGGAGAACCCGCAGTACATGGCCAAGGTGGATCTAATTAATGCCGACATTCAGCGGGCGACGTGGAACCAGGAACACGCCCTGGCGGTGGCTGATCTAAACGGCAACAACCTCCAGACCCTGCTCAACGGCGGTAGCCTCAACGACCTCCGACCATTCGTCTACACGGACATCAACGGGGCTCAGCAAACCATCACCCCGGACCAGCAGCGGGAAACCGCTATGGTCAACTATGGGCAGCTCTCCGACATGAGGGCACGGAACTACAACGAGACCCCACAGGAGCAGATCATCCATGACACGGTGCAACTCGGTAAGGCGGGGCAGCTAAATCCGCGGTTGTCGGAAACCCTCAATGGCATCGCCATGCAGGCCACACCAGGCACCCAGATGGACCCTGAGGCTGAGACCCAGTTGGTCGAGCGGCTGAAGACGGCTGTGGCCGTGTCGGCGCAGAACCCGCTGATCCTCCAGACACATGTCAAGGACGCCAAGGACCGCGACTTCATTGAGGCCTTCCAGATCGGCGTCGGCACCCTGCAGATGAACGACAGCGAGGCCATCCAGTTCGCCGGTCAGGTGGTCAACTCGGGCAACGTGTCGCTCAGTCCGCAGGCCGTGGCCGACTTGGATAAGGAGGTAGCAGCGTATGACTTTACCGATTGGGATTGGCTCTGGGAGAACGATCCCGAGCAGCGGTACGAGTTGGGCAACACATACGCCATTGAGCAGCGGATAGGAGGCGTTGCAAAGGCGCTTGTGGCAGCCAATGGCATGAGCCCAGCGAAAGCCGTCCAGTTGGCCGGTGAGATGACCCGGAAGACCTTCATGCCGTATCGGGGGCAAGTCCTTGACCTCGGTGGGATGAACGCCCCAGGAAACGTCAGGGATGCTCTCAATGCCTACCTGAACAGCTTCGCTGCCGAGAACCCGGTGACGATGTCGGAGCGGGGCCTGGCGCCTCAAGATCTGACGGTCATCCAGCGGGGGTCAAACTTCTTCATCGTCAATAAGGACGACTTCTCGTTCGTTCCCCTGGACTGGAGCGAAGCCAACGGCAGCCAAGGCGGCAAGCCTCGGGTGTTGAGCCTTGAGGACCTCCGGTCCTGGTCCCAGTGGCGTGCCAACACCCTGGCAAACAACGCTGCGGCCTCGGCTGCCAGCGAGGCTAACAACCCAGCAGCGGACTGGACCACCTACAACCACGGTCGTCAGGCCGACATCGACACAGATGCTGTGGCAAAGGGATATTCCCGCTCGGCCAACGGCCTGTACCAGGACACCCTGGGCAACATCGTCCGTCCACGGGCTGGCATTCTCGGACCAATCGTTTGGCAGCCGGGCAACTGGTAGCCAAAATACCGAAGGCCCTCAGCTCAGGCTGGGGGTCTCCGGACCCGTGTGTAATTTGTCTTGCTCAAGGTACACACCATTGGTACACACGCAGCAGTTGGCGCCTGAATTTTGCTAACAAAATCAACGCTTAGTCGGACGTCGTAGGAAATTCAATCCTGTCCGGCAGCACCATTCAAGTCATTGTGTCGGCCAATCTGATTGCTGGACCTTCCAGGCCCGCCTTGGGCTTCCTCGCCCGGCTGGCCGATGTGGCCGACGGAAAGATGATTGCCGTCACATTGATGAGCACGCCTGGAACTCGTTCCAGTCGCTGGGCCGCCGCCACATGGCCATGACTCACATAGGCCGCTGCCAGCGATCTTGGTCCTTTCACGCAACCCAGCGAACGTGCGTCGAGCGCTACCGAGGACTCCCGTGCACATCGCACCGAGCCTGTCGATTTCACCGACTTTGGCTGCTACAAATTGAAGTGCCGCTTCAACAATGGGATCAAGACGTTATGATCGCACGCGCCGCCATGGTTTTCGCTCTCGGGCTTGCGTTTACGACAAGCAACCCGGTCCTGGTTTTGGGCCAGGATGCCACCGCCACTCTCAACGAAGATGGCTCGGTCGCCACAACGGGTATTGCGCAGCCCGGCCAAGATGTTCAAATTTCTGAAGAATGTCAGGCCGAGCCCAGTCAGGTCGAAATCGTCCTGTGCACGGCCAATGCCTTTCTCGTCACACTTTCGGATGAGCAACGGTCTGCAGTTGTTCTGCCCATGACCGAAGAGAATTCGACTGCGTGGTCCAACCTGCCCTGTGGGTCGAACTGTCGGGTGGGCGTGCAGCTATCCGACTTGAGCGGTGAGCAGGTCAGTGCGGCACTGGCCGTCATCAAGGCCGCAACAAGCGACTATGGCGACGATGGCTATGACGAGTTGACCCAGGTCACGATGGCCGATGATATTTTGAACGCATCGCAAGCGAGCGGTGCCGGAGGGCCAGGTAGCGGTACGCCGCCAGGTGAGCAGCCGCCAGACGGCGCTGCCACGCCAACTGATGCTGGCGCGGCCGGCGCCCCACCCGCTGGCGGGGGCGGCGGCTATTCGAGCACAACCTATTTCATCGCTTTCCTGGGCGAGCCAAGCGCGAGCGAGACCTGGCAGTTGCAGTTTGGCGGACACCACCTAGCGCTGCTGAAAACCTATCGTGGCAATGTCGAAGTGGGCGACACCCCTGCTTTCATCGGTGTGGAACCAAAGGTGTGGACCAGCGGTGACAGCATCTATGGCCCCCTGGAGGATGACCGCGCCGCGATGGTGGCAATGCTCGCAGGGCTCAGCGAAGATCAACTGGCGGCGGCGAAGCTGGACACGGCATTCTCCGATGTCGTGCTCGGACCTGGCGCTGACGGACAGTTTCCTTCGACCAAGGTCGGGCTGCGCGTGGCCGAGCTGGACGATGCGCAAAGGCAACTGGTACTCGCCGCCATCGCTGAATGGGTGCGTGATACGGCGGCCAGTACCGCCGATGCGATCATGGCCGACTATCAGGCCGAGCTCGACGAGACTTACATCGCCTTCTCCGGCAATGCGACGCTGGCCAATCATGCCGACTATGTCCGCATCGACGGGCCGCGGGTCTGGATCGAGTTCGTCTGCCAAGATGGCGTGATCTATTCCAGCCAGATCCACTACCACACCATCTGGCGTGATCATGAAACGGACTATGGTGCAATCTACAGCTTCTAGGCGCCGAGCATGATCGGCCTGCTGGCGGGTGCGCTGCTTGTGTTGCTGTCCTGCACTGCGACCTCGGCGCATCCGATGCCCAACACCATCATCACCCTCGATATCGGGGAGGATGTGGTAAAGGCGGAAATTGCAATTCCGCTCATCGAACTCGATCTTGCTCTTAGCACTCATCTTGCGATTGATCCGGAGACATCCATACCTCCGGAGGCCAGTCGACTGTCGGCCTATCTGTCCGAGCATACCCAAATCGTGGCGACCGACGGGGCACTCTGGTCGGTTGCAGTGAGCTCCGTCGCCCTGGACCAGTCGCCGACGGCCGATGCCGCCTTTCCGGAAGTCACCGCCCATCTGGTTCTCACGCCCCCTCCGGGCATGGCGACCAGCAGCTTCATGCTGCGCTACGATGGCATCATGCATCGCGTCGTTACGCACTCGGCGTTGGTGGTCGTCCGACAGGATTGGATGAACGGCCTGTTGGCAAGCGAGCACGCGACGCCCATGCAATTGGGCGTCCTGCGCGTGAACCCGGTCGATGGGGCGATTGAGCCATTGGCGATTGACCTGTCCAGCGGGTCATACTGGACCGGGTTCGCGAGCATGTTCAGCCTGGGCATGTCACATATCGCGGAGGGCACCGATCATGTCCTTTTCCTGCTGGTCCTGCTGTTACCGGCGCCATTGCTGGCTGTCGCAGGCCGCTGGCGCGGCTATATCGGAGCACGGTGCACCGTGGTGGCCATAGCCAGGATCGTCACCGCATTCACCATTGGGCATTCCCTAACCCTGGTCCTTGCCAGCTTGGCGGCGTTCGAACTACCGGAGCAGCCGGTCGAAATCGCCATCGCCGCTACAATTCTGATCAGCGCAATACATGCTTTACGACCGCTCTTTGCGGGGCAAGAGTCACTGGTGGCCGGCGTATTTGGCCTTATTCACGGCATGGCGTTCTCGTTCACCCTGGCCGCTATGCAGCTGTCACCTAGCCAGATGATGATGAGCCTTTTGGGCTTCAATCTGGGTATAGAAGCCATGCAACTGGGTATCGTTGCGGTGACCATGCCAGCGCTGCTGTTGATCGCCAGCAGTCGCCTTTATGGCCTGCTGCGCGTGTTGGGAGCGGTTGTGGCGTTGCTTGCAGCTTTGGGATGGTTGGCGGGACAATTGGGAGCGCCGCTCGCGGTCACCACGTTGGTCGAGGGGCTCAACGGTCAGTTTTTTCCCGTGGTCGTCGGGCTCACCCTTCTGGGGGTGGCGCTGCAGATTTCTCGACTATCCGCGCTGTGTCGCAGCCGACGAGATCCAGCTCTTGGCCCCGATTTATGAACCAGCCGCTGATCGCAGTTTGAGTTGATGGGCGGAAGCGGACGTTGACCGCGCCAGCGATATGGAACCAGCCGTTTTCGAAAGCGCTGACCGCATGCGAGTGCAATTGGGTTTGCGCGGAAAGCATCAGTTTTGCCGTGCGAGATCGTAATTCATTAATGGCCAGCGGCTATAGCTAGGGTGTATTTGGGGATCTACACATGAAGCGCGCTTGCCTGGCCGGGTCATACCTATTGCTCTGGACCGTGGATGCATGGGCCTATCTCGATCCGGGCACCGGCAGCATTCTCATTCAGGGCCTGATCGCAGCCATGGCGACAGGGCTTTTTGCCTTCCGCTCCAAGCTGGTGCAGATCAAGGCGATGTTTGCACCCAAGGGTGACGTCACCGACGTCAATTCCGACAAGAATTGAGTGACGTTCAACGCGTCGCGGGTTCCTTCCGGGATCCGGCAGGGTATGTCTTCACGCATGGAGACGCGGTTTTTCGCGCCGCAGCGCCCTCGGCCGCGCCGGGTTTCCGCCAGTTTCTCGATAGTCCGCTTTTTGGCAAGTTGATCGCCGCGCAGCGCCTGGTCGGCACCGAAATCGTGGCCGAAAGCGACTGGCCGATCGCCCATGAATCGGGCGGTCTCATCGTCCGGCACGAGACGATCCCGTTTATCTCATACCCCTATGAGTGGCCGTTTGCTCTGCTGAAGGCGGCGGCGCTGCTGCATCTGTCCGTGCAGATCGAGAGCCTGGAACATGGCTTCGTTCTCAGTGACGCCAGCGCCTATAATGTGCAGTTTATTGGGCCAAGGCCGGTCTTCATTGATGCACTGTCGTTCCGGCCCTATCGCGATGGCGAAGTGTGGGCCGGGCACCGGCAGTTCTGCCAGCAGTTCCTCAATCCGCTGCTGCTGCAGGCGCTGAACGGAGTGGCCTACCAGAACTGGTTCCGTGGGTCGCTCGAGGGCATCGAGAGCCGCGACCTGGCGGCCATGTTGCCATGGTCCAGCCGGTTTTCGCCCAGCGTGCTGGCGCATGTGCTGGCGCCGGCCTATTCGGCCGGTCGCGCCGCAAAGCAAGGATCGGTGGCCCTGAGTCAGGCCCGCGACGTGACGCTGCCCAAGGCGCGTTATCTCGGCCTGTTGCAGCAGTTGCGGCAGTGGATCGAGACGCTGCAGCCCAAGGGCGTCGACAGCACCACCTGGCAGCAATACGACGTCAACAACAGCTACTCCGACGCCGAGCATGAGGCCAAGCGCCGTGTAGTCGCGGCGTTCTGCAAGCGCGTCAAACCGGCGCGTATCGTCGATATCGGCTGCAATACGGGCGAATATGCGCAGCTCGCGCTCGGCTCCGGCGCCGCCATGGCTGTCGGCCTCGACTTCGACCAGGGGGCGCTCGACAAAGCCCATCAGCGCGCCCGGGACAAGACGCTCAACCTGCTGCCGCTTTGGCAGGATGCCGCCAATCCGAGCCCCGGCATCGGCTGGCGCAACAAAGAGCGCGCGCCGATGGCCGAGCGGACGCGTTTTGATGCGGTGCTGGCTTTGGCCGTCGAGCACCACCTCGCCATCGGACGCAACGTGCCGCTCGATGAAGTGGTGGACTATCTCACCGGTTTCGCGCCGCAGGGCATTGTGGAATTTGTGCCCAAGAGCGACCCGATGATCCAGACCATGCTGGCGCTGCGCGGCGACATTTTCCCCGACTATGGCCAGGAGCAGTTCGAGACCGCCCTGCGCAAGCGGGCGCGTATTGTCAGCAGCGAGGCCATCTCCTCGGATGGCCGCATGCTCTATGGTTTCGATCGCAGCTGACCATGGCGCGCGTAGGCTCCACCACCACCCAATCCGTGGCCCTGTCGATCCTGCAGTTGGCGCTGGTTTCGGCCATTGGTCCGCTGCTGATCTGGTATGTCAACATCAACCGGATCGGCCCCGATGTCGTGGTGCTCGGCATTGCCATGCTGTTTGGCGCGCTGCTGGTGCTGCAACTGCTGGCCATTGCCATCTTCCGCCGACCAGCGCTGAGCGGCCTGGTGCTGGTGCTGGCAACCATCGGCCTGCTGTATGACGGGCTCGTTGGAACGCAGCTGATTGCTGGCGGCGTCTGGATCTGGGCGGCGGTGTTTGCCGGGCTCATCATCGTGTGCCTACGCAGCGGCAAGGTCGCGGCGGAGGCGGGGAAATTCACGACGATCTTCCTGACCATGCTGTGCGTTCTGCTGCTTGGCAGCATCGCCACGAACGGCGTCTGGCAGGAGCGCGGCGCCATACGTGCGGCACTGGCCGCGAATTATCCGCCGTTGGCACAGCCCAGCGTCGCGCCCGCCGCAACGCCGGATATCTACTTCGTCATCTTCGATCGCTATGCACGCGCCGACATGATGGCCCGGCACTATGGTCACGACAATTCCGCGTTCCTAACGGCTTTGCGTGAACGCGGCTTCGTGGTCGCCGACGATGCCTTCGCCGCTTACCAGCGCACCGCCCATTCGGTCGCCTCGACGCTCAATCTCGGCTTTGTCGACACCGATGGCGTCGGGCTGGGCAGCAATGACTGGATCCCGCTCTACGAGACTCTGAGTTCTCCCCGCCTGTTCAACTTCATGCAGGCTCTGGGCTATCAGGTCGATACATTGGGTTCCTGGTGGGAGCCGACGCGCAACTCGTCGCTGGCCGATAGCAGCGACTCGTATTTCGCCGTACCCGAAAGCCTGCGCAGCTTCAGCGAAAACGCGCTGCTGGCAAGGTTGCTGGAGAGCACTGGCAGTCCGTTCTTTGACGCGCGCCAGCGCCAATGCGAGCGCATACGCCATCAGTTCGACGCCCTGTCGCAGGCGAAGACGACCGATGCGCCCCGATTTGTATTTGCGCATATGCTGGTGCCGCATCCACCCTTCGTCATCGACGCCCAGGGCAAATGCACCAGCGTGGCGGAGGCTTCGGCGCGTACCAGGGCCGAGAACTATATCGGCCAGCTGTGCCTGGCCAATAGCAGCACGCTCAGCATGGTCGATACGATCCTGGCGCGCGACCGGGATGCGATCATTATCCTCCAATCCGATGAAGGGCCGTGGCCGGCCCAGTATGCGGGCGAGGAGATCCAGAATTTCGGCGCCGATATCAGCAGCGTGGAGTGGCGCGACGTGCCGCCGGAGGAACTGCGCGAGAAAATGGCGACACTCAGCGCCATCCGCATGCCGGGCGTCGACCCCGAAATCATCGAGAGCGATTTTACGCCGGTCAACACGTTCCGGATCTTGCTGAGCGAAGTCTTCGGCGTCGAGATGCCGAAGCTCGAGCGGCAGGCCTATGTCTTCCACAATGACGGCGCGCTGTACGACTTCTCCCCGGTGCTGCCGGCGCTGGAGAGTGAAAGCGAAGCCGTAGCGCAGCCTTCGACGCTCACCAGCTGCATTAGCGGCTGAACGCAGGCTGAATTATGCGGTAGGCAGGAGTTCACCGCAGGCGCAGTAGGGACGGCCAACTCAAATCCGGGGCCGAAAATGCGCGTCACCACCCTCCTTCCCATTCTGTTCATTACCCTGGCCGGCGCCCTGCCCGCCGCCGCGACCGGCACGCTCGATTGCGTGGCCGACGACGCCACAGCGGCAGTCGACGTGCATGGCATCGTGCCCTACGGCAATGGCGCGCCGCTGCTGCAGGTCGAGGCCGAGATCGTGGCCGAATTGCCTGGTGTCGGGACCGATCTGGCGACGACGCGGTTCGCGGCAGAGCATCAGGTGCAGTACTGGCTCGATGACGTGTCGCTCAACGTGCTGTTCTATAAGGAACGCGCGGGCGATGGCCCGTTTGGGTCGACAACGCTGGTCATCAAGACGACACGCGGCCAGGACGATGAGGAAGGCACCTATCGCGGCGCCTACGACATCGAGGGCTATGAAGTGCCAGCGGACGGCGGCGAAGCTGTCGTCGTGTATGCCAGGGGCATGATCGAATGCTTTGCGGGATGAGCGCGCTCAGCAGGCGATCGCTGGTTGCGCTGGCGTGGCTGACGGTCAGCGGCCTTGCCAATGCGGTTGAATGCCCGCTCGACCGCGCGAGCTATACCGAGGAGCGGTCCGGCGCCGTCATCCAGTTTTATCCCAAGGATACGTCGACCGATGGCATTACCGTGATGGGGCTGTTCGATCTGCGGCTGCCCAATATCGAGACGCTCTATCAGGGAGAAATTGCCTGGAACATGGGGCGCTACGCCCGGCCGGATGGCTCGATCGCGCAGCCCTGCACGCCGGAGGCGGCGGCCGATTGGCCCAATGCCTGTTGGTTGTGGAGCGGTCCGGTCTATGCCATCGGCAATGAAACGGCATCCCTGATCGAGGAGCCAGACATGGCGGCGCCCAATATCCTGCTCTTCGCCGAGTTCGGTCGATCGCTGCTGATGAACGAGACGTTCGGCACGGCCAATCCCGATCTCTTTGCGTTCGACGTCTTCATGCTGAACGGCTGTCCGGGCGAGTAGGCTCAGGCCTGGGGCCGATTGGACAGGGTGCGGCGGACGGCGTCGTGCCAGCCGCGCAGGCGGAGATCGCGCTGGGCCGGCGCCATGCGGGGGGTGAATTCGCGAGTCTCTTCGCGGCGGGCAGCAAAGCCCTCGGCGTCGGGCCAGACGCCAGCCTTCCAGCCCGCCAGCCAGGCGGCGCCGAGCGCGGCGGTCTCTTCGACGCGGGAACCATCGACGGGGCGATCGAGGATGTCGGCGAGAAACTGCATGGTCCAGGCCGAATTGACCAGGCCGCCATCGACACGCAGCACGATGTCGCGTGCGCCGGGCCAATCCTTGCGCATGGCATCGACCAGATCGCCGGACTGGTAGCCGACCGCTTCGAGGGCGGCACGGACCAATTCGGGACGGCGGACTTCGCGCGTCAGGCCATAGACGGCGGCGCGCGCATCATTGTCCCACCAGGGCGCGCCGAGGCCGAAAAAGGCGGGCACCATATAGACCGGCAGGTCCGGATCGGCGGCGGCGGCCATGCTGTCGGCCTGCTTCCAATCCTCGATAATGCCCATGCCGTCACGCAGCCATTGCAGGGCGCCGCCGACAGTGAAGATGACGCCTTCGAGGGCATAGGTGGTCTTGCCATCGAGGCGATAGGCGATTGTGCTCAGCAGGCGGCTCCGAGAGAGGACCAGATCGGTGCCGGTGTTGAGCAGGGCGAAGCAGGCCGTGCCATAAGTGGATTTGGCCATGCCGGGGCGGAAGCAGGCCTGACCGATCAGTGCCGCCTGCTGGTCGCCGACGACACCGTAGATCGGCACATCGGTGCCGAGCACGGCCGGGTCGGAGCGGCCGAAATTATCGGCGCTGTCCTTGACCTCGGGCAGGATGCTGGCAGGCACGTTGAAGAGATCGAGCAACCACGGATCCCACTGCCCGGTTTCGATATTGAACAGCGAGGTGCGGCTGGCATTGCTGGCGTCGGTGGCATGAACCTGACCGCCGGTGAGCCGCCAGATCAGGAAGCTGTCGATGGTGCCGAAGGCCAGTTCGCCCCGTTCCGCACGGTGGCGGGCGCCCTCGACATGGTCGAGAATCCAGCTGACCTTGGTGGCCGAGAAGAACGGATCGAGCAGCAGGCCGGTTTTGGCCTGTACTGACGCTTCATGGCCGGCCTCGCGTAACCTGGCGGAAGTTTCCGAGGTCCGTCGGTCTGACCAGACGATGGCATTGTGAATGGAGCGACCGGTGGCCCGATCCCACACCACAGTGGTTTCGCGCTGATTGGTGATGCTGATGCCGGCCAGGTCGAAGGTGCTGATACCGGCCTTGCGGATGGCGGTCTTGCAGGCCCAGAGGCACGTCGCCCAGATTTCTTCGGGGACATGCTCGACCCATCCGGCTGCCGGGTGATGCTGGGTGAAATCCATTCGGCCCATGCCGACAATGGCCTGGTCGGCATCGAAAATGATCGCGCGGCTCGACGTCGTGCCCTGGTCGATAACGAGAATATAGGGACCCATGCCGACGCCCTGCTGCTCCTCTGCAGCCATGGGCCGCCGGGCCACACTCAGCGTGAAATCGTACATAATTGCAATGGCATGATCTCGTCTTGCACGAACCAAGCTGCTATGGGTCCGACATACCCGGGGCGGGTTATATAGTGCATGGCAAAATCTGAACGTCGTCTGGTCCCTATCGTGTCGATCGATGTGGTCGGCTTTACGCGTCTCGTTCAAGCGAACGAGCGGCAGACGGTTCGTCTTGTGCGCCGGGCCTATGCCCATTTCGTCAACCGTATCGGCGAGCGCGGCGGCGCCGTGTTCAAGACCATGGGCGATGGCCTGTTGGCCGAGTTCAACAGCGTCATTGCGGCGGTTGATTGGGTGGCGCGCATCCAGAAGGAATTGCATACGCGCCAGTTGCGCGCGCCGGGCGGTGAAATCCTCCAGGTCCGCGCCGGTATCGTGCTGGCCGATGTGCTGGTGCATGGCGACGACCTGTTCGGCAATGGCGTGAACCTGGCCGTGCGCGTGCAGAGCCTGGCGCCGCCGGGCGGCATAGCGATCACCAAGTGGATGTACGAATACATGGCAGGTCAGTCGGACCTGGTGTTCACCGATATCGGTCCGTCCATTCTCAAGAACATCCCCAAGACGGTGCGTATCTATGTCTGGCATCCGAGCGGACAGCTCGGCGCAGCGGCCAAACCGGCAGAACCGATTCTGGTGCCGCCATCGACACGGCCGTCGCTGGTGGTGCTGCCGTTTGACAACCTCTCGGGCGAGGCCGACCAGGCCTATTTCGCCGATGCGGTGGTGGAGGAGATCACCGCGACGCTGGCGCGGATCAAGGACTTCTTCGTCATCGCCCGCAACTCGGCCTTTGCCTATAAGGGCCGCTCGCTGGACGTGCGGCAGGTCGGTAAAGAGCTTGGCGTGCGCTACGTGGTAGAGGGCAGCGTGCGCCGGGTGGGCGAGCGCGTGCGCATCACCGCGCAGCTGGTCGAGACCGATACCGGCAACCACATCTGGTCCGACAAGGTCAACGGCACGGTGCACGAGCTGTTCGACATGCAGGACAATATGGCGGCGCTGGTGGCCAGCGCCATCCAGCCGTCGATCCGCCAGGCGGAAATCGACCGGGCCATGTCCAAGCGCACCGAGACGCTGGCGGCTTATGACCTGGTGATGCAGGCCATGCCGCAGCTTTGGGCGCATCAACCCTATGAAAACCGGCGGGCCATCGACCTGCTGTCGCAAGCGCTGGAACTGGAGCCGGGCTATGGCCTGGCGGCGGCGCTGGCGGCGTGGGCCCATGGACAGCAGGTGGCGTATAACTGGACGGACAATGTCGCCGCGGAACGCCGAAACGCCAGCGACCTGATCGAGATGGCGTCGGGCAATGCCTCGGGCAATCCGACGGCGATGACCGCGCTGGCCTCGGCGATCATGCAGACGGGCGGTGACGTGGCGCAGGCTACGGCGCTGGCAGAACGCGCGCTGGCGCTCGACCCCAACCATGCCTGGGCCTGGCTGCGCAAGGGGTTCGGCAAGGTCTATCTGGGACAGCCTGAGGAAGGTCTCAAGGCGTTCCAGGCGTCGCAGCGGCTGAGCCCGCTCGATCCGTTTGCCTTCAACATGACACTGGGCATGGGCCTGGCGCATTTCGCGGCGGGGCGCACAGAGCAGGCGATCGCGTTCGCGACGCAGGCATTGGCCGAGCGACCGGGGCTGACCTGGCCATATCGTGATCTGGCGACTTATTATGGCACGGCGGGCGACCTGATAGCGGCCCAGGCGGCACTGCAGAAGTTCATGGACGGGCGGCGCGACATTACCCTCGCGTCGGTGCGCGACAGCCTCCGCTTCATGTACCCCGATCTGCTCGATCGCTATGTGAGCGGGCTGGAACGGGCCGGTCTCAAGTAGCGTGGCGGACGATAAGCTCAAGGCCTATCGCGGCAAGCGCGATTTCTCCAAGACCGCCGAACCGGCGGGGGCCCAGGCTGACGAGGGCAACCGGTTCGTGGTGCACAAGCACCATGCCACGGCCGACCACTATGACCTGCGGCTGGAACTGGGCGGCGTGCTCAAAAGCTGGGCGGTGCCCAAGGGTCCATCGCTCAATCCGGCGGACAAGCGCTTTGCCGCGGCGACCGAAGACCATCCGGTCGAGTATATCGACTTCGAGGGCGTGATCCCGGCGGGCGAATATGGCGGCGGGCCAATGATCGTCTGGGACACCGGCACCTGGGCGCCGATGGGCGATCCGGTCGAAGACCTCAAGAAAGGCGCGTTCAAGTTCCGGCTGGTCGGCGAAAAACTGCGCGGCGGCTGGATGCTGGCGCGGCTGAAGGGCAAACCGGAGGATAAGGGCAAGGAAGGCTGGATCCTGTTCAAGGAACGGGACACGGCCATGAGCACCGAGGGCGACATTCTCGTCGACCGGCCCGAAAGCGTAAAGACCGGGCGGCGGATCGAGGAGCTGGTGGCCCCGCCCCCTGCCCCGGTCAAGCGCACCAAACCGCAGCCGGGCAAGGTGGCCGGCGCGGTCAAGGCACCGATGCCGCTGACGATGGAATTGCAACTGGCGAGCCCGGCCGAGAAGGTGCCGCGCTACAGCGATGGCACGGCCTGGCTGCACGAGATCAAGTTCGATGGCTATCGCACTTTGGCGTTTGTCGAGAATGGCGGCGTCCGCCTCATCACCCGGGGTGGGCTGGACTGGACCAAGCGCTATGGTGACCTGCCGCATACCTTTGCCGAGCTCAACTGCAAGGACGCAGTGATCGACGGCGAGATCGTGGTGCTGGACGAGAAGGGCATCAGCCGCTTCGGCAAGCTGCAGGATGCGCTGTCGGAGGGTGCGGGCAACAAGCTGGTGTTCTACGCCTTCGACCTGCTGCATCTGGACGGCTGGGACCTGCGCAATGTTTCGCTGATCAAGCGCAAGGGTCTGTTGGCGCAATTGCTGGGTGGGCCGTCGGGCAGTTCGGCGATCCAGTATAGCGACCATGTGGAGGGCGACGGCCAGGGCATTTATGACCTCGCTTCACAGCAGGGGCTGGAGGGGATCGTCTCCAAACGCGCCGATGGCAAGCATGTCGATGGGCGGTCATCCAGCTGGGTCAAGATCAAGGCGCTCAAGACGGGCGACTATGTGATCGGCGGCTATAGCGAAAGCGCGGCCAATGGCGGCATCGGCGCACTGGCCATGGCCGAATGGGTCGGTGACGAACTGGTCTATCGCGGCAAGGTGGGCACCGGGTTCGACGCGAACAGCATGCGCGATCTGATCCAGCGGCTTGAAGCCTTGCGCATCGATGAACCGCTCGAGGGCGCGCCCAAGGAAATCCTGCCGGTGCGGCCGACGCTGAAGGCGCGGGTGCAATATGCCACAATCACCGCTGACGGCATGCTGCGCCACGCCGTGTTCAAGGGCCTGCGCGAGGCGGAGCTGACGACGGCCGTGACGGCGCCGCGCAAGCGGATTATCTCGGATGCCGACCTCGCCGGCATCTGGGTGACCAACCCGACGCGGCGGCTGTTCGGCAAGTCGGGGCCGACCAAGCTGGAGATTGCGGTCTATTATGCCGCTGTCGGTGACTACATGCTGCCGCATCTGTTCAACCGACCGGTGTCGCTTTATCGCTGCCCCACGGGCAAGGACTGCTTCTTCCAGCGCCATCCGTTCACCGGCATGCCCGGTGGCATCGACAAATTCGATACCGAGAATTCGGACGGCGAGAAGCAGACCTATATCTCGGTCGAGAACGCCAAGGGCTATCTGGCCCTGGCGCAGTTCGGGGTGGTGGAATTCCATGCCTGGGGCACCCATGCCAGCCATATCGACAAGCCGGACCGGGTGATCTTCGATCTCGACCCGGGCGAAGGCGTACAGTGGCGTGATGTCGTCAATGCCGCGGTGCACCTGCGCGGCGAGCTCGAGGGCATGGGGCTGGTGCCCTTCGTCAAGACCTCGGGCGGCAAGGGCATCCATATCGTCGTGCCGACGACGCAGAAGCTGACGTGGAAGAAGGCGCACGCCGCCTGTGCCAGCATTTCGACCAAGCTGGCTGCCACCGGCAAGGACACGTTCGTCACCACCATGGGCGAGCAGAACCGCAAGGGCCGCATCTTCATCGATTATCACCGCAATGCGCGCAGCGCGACGGCGGTTGCGGCCTATTCGCTGCGCGCGCGGGCGCATCTGCCGGCCTCGACGCCAATCGAATGGCGGGACCTGGAGTCCATCGACTCTCCAGCAGACCTGAATTACTCTTCTCTTCCGGGTTTATTAACCACGTCGGGGGACCCGTGGGCTGACATTAACGAGTCAGCACGTGATCTGCCCGCATGAATATTTGTCGAGTTGCTTTAGTTTTGCGTAGGAGGCGGCAATGGCGCCAAGAGCGAGTTGGAAGGGCCATATTCGGCTGAGCCTGGTAAGCTGTGCGGTGAAGATGTTTCCCGCCACGAGCGCGTCCGAGCGCATCGGCTTCAACCAGTTGCACAAGGACACCCATAACCGGATCAACATGAAGCCGGTTGACCCTGAACTGGGTCTGGTCGAACGCAGCGATCTGGTGCGTGGCTACGAGTACGAAGACAAGCAATACATCATCATCGAGGATGAAGACCTCGATGCTGTCAGGATCGAATCCAACCACACGATGAATATCGAGGCTTTCGTCGACGAAAGCGAAGTCGATGTCATCTATCAGGACGCGCCCTATTACCTGGCGCCCGATGGGGCGATGGCGGAGGAGACCTTTGTCGTGCTGCGCGAGGCCTTGCGCAAGAGCGGCAAGGTAGCGATTGCGCGCCTCGTGCTGTCGAGCCGCGAGCGGGTGATCACCATCGGTGCGCGCGAAACCGGCATGTTCGTGACCACGTTGCGCAACCCCAACGAGGTGCGCGCCACGACCGAATATTTCGGCAATATCCCGGTGGGCAAGCCCGATGCGGAAATGCTCGATCTGGCACAGAAGCTGATCGACCAGAAGGTGACCAAGTTCGATCCCAAGGATTATGAGGATCGCTACGAGGTGGCCTTGCTGGCCATGATCAAGGAAAAGCTCAAGGGCCACAAACCAATCATTGCAGCGGCGCCCGAACGCGGCAATGTTATCAACCTGATGGATGCGCTAAAGGCGAGCCTGGGCGAGGCGAAGCCGGCGGCCAAGAGCAAGGCCAAACCGGTGGCCGAGCCCAAGGAATCCGCTGCCAAGGCATCGCTCAAGGCTGCTCTCGAAGCATCCAAGGCCGCCACTCCAGCAAAGGCGGCGCCCAGAAAGAAGGCCTAACCACGCATGCGGGCAAGCGGAGAAAGCTATGGCGTCATCGGGGCGCTCAAGGCCTTCCCGCTGCGGCTTGCGGCCAAGAGGGTCGCCTCGCTTGGCGGGCGCCTGCATCGCAGCATAACGCGTGGCACCACATCGGTCGTGTTCGGCAGGACACTGTTGTCGCGGCAGGGTGAAGCCGAGATCGAGCATCGGGTGGAGCTGGCGCGTGAGAGCCAGGCGCATCTGCTGAGCGAGAATGGCTTTTTGCGAGTGCTCGGAAGCCTCGCCAAGACCCCGCCCGCCAATATCAGCCGGCAATCGATGCTCGACCAATCCAAGCTCGGTGGCGAGGTGCTGGACCTGCTCACGCTGTTCGATGCGTTCGAGCATCACGCCGAGCCGTACTCGTTTCGCGATGTGATCCTCGCCAAGAAATATGCCGGGCTGGTCGCGTCAGGCGCTGGCTGGAGCGCCATTGCGCGGTCGGTCCACCAGATCGGGCCGGTGGGCTCGCTGACGGCGCTGACGCTGCAGACTGGCGAGAACAAGATCCTGGCGCGCGACAGCCATTCGCTGGCCGAACTCGACGGGCAACGGCTGCTGGCCTTGCCCGAGACGGTCGACGAGGCCGAGGACTATTTCGGGCTGGCCGAGAATGCCGAAGCAGCGGAGCTGTTTGCCGAGGCGGCGACGCTCTACGGGCATTGCTCTGGCATCGACAATACCGACGCGACCTCGGCGTTCAATCTGGGCAATTGCCTGCGCAAGATCGACGACTTTGACGGCGCGTCGCTCGCCTATGTGACGGCACTCAAGCGCGACCCGCTGTTCATAGAGGCCTGGTTCAATCTGGGCGGGGTGCTGCGCGATGTCGGCAAGGTCGACGCGGCGCGGCAGCATCTGGCCAAGGCCGCTGCCCTCGATCCCAGCTATGCCGACGCGATCTATAATCTTGGTGCACTGGAATATGACGCCGGGGATCTGGCGACGGCGCGGGACTGGTGGCGGAAGTATCTTGAGCTGGATGATGACAGCGACTGGGCGAGACGGGCGCGGGCGGGGATTGGGCTGGCGAACCGTATGTTGAACAAGGTGGGGTGACACGCCTCGTGGTTCGAGGCGCCAAACGGCGCACCTCACCATGAGGCTACTGAAACACCGCAGGAGTGGCCCTCATGGTGAGGTGCGAGCCCTTGCGAGCCTCGAACCACGAGGGCGTGGCGCGATGGGAGCTAGACAGGATGAGCCATGCCCACCAATTTCCTCTTTGACGGCCCGGAAGATGCGCGCGTTACGATCCTCCTCGCCCACGGCGCCGGCGCTCCGATGGACTCGGCCTCGATGAATGCCACAACCAAAGCCCTGGCCGCCCACGGCTTCCGCATTGCCCGCTTCGAGTTCGGCTACATGGCGAGCCGGCGGACCGATGCCGGCAAGAAGCCGCCGCCGCGGGCGGATAAGGTGATGCCGGAATTCATCGCTGCTGTGGACGATCTGGGGCCGACAAATGGGCCGCTGCTCATTGGCGGCAAATCCATGGGTGGGCGCGTCGCCAGCATGGTCGCCGATGCGCTGTTCGATGCGGGGCGGATCGCAGGGCTGGTGTGCCTGGGCTATCCGTTTCATCCGCCGGGCAAGCCGGACCAGTTGCGCACGGCGCATCTGCTCGATCTCAAGACACCGACGCTGATCTGCCAGGGGACACGGGACGAGTTCGGCGTGCGCGACGAGGTCGAGACCTATGGGCTGTCGCCCAAGATCGAGTTGCTGTGGCTCGAAGACGGCGACCATGATCTGAAACCGCGCAAAGCACTGTCCGGCTTTTCGACGGCCGATCACCTCAAGACCGTCGCAACCGGCCTCGAGGCCTGGGTGCAGCGCGTCGCCAAGTGAAGATCGCCACCTACAATATCAACGGCGTCAACAAGCGGCTGGCCAACCTGATGGACTGGCTGGGCGACGCCGCGCCGGATGTGCTCTGCCTGCAGGAACTCAAGGCGAGCGACCGGCAGTTTCCGGCCACCGCTTTCGCCGATGCCGGTTATGGCGCGGTGTGGCTGGGCGAGAGTTCGTGGAATGGCGTGGCCATCCTCGCCAAGGGCACCGAGCCGGTGCTGACGCGCACCGGCCTGCCCGGCATGGAGGGCGACAAACAGGCGCGTTATATCGAGGCGGCCGTCAATGGTGTGCTGGTGGCGTCGCTCTATGCGCCCAATGGCAATCCGCAGCCGGGGCCAAAATTCTCGTACAAGCTGGACTGGACCGAGAAGCTGGTCGCCCACGCGGCGGAGCTGTTCGAGACGGGATTCCCCGTGGTGCTGGCGGGTGACTACAATATCGTCCCCGAACCGCGGGATATCTACGAGACCAAGTCCTACAAAGATAACGCCCTCGTCCAGCCGGCGAGCCGGAAGCTGTTTGCGGTACTGCTGGAACGGGGCTGGACCGACGCGATCCGGGCGGTCTACCCCGACGAAACCATCTACACGTTCTGGGACTATATGCGGGAGCGCTGGCCGCGGAATGCTGGGCTAAGGCTCGACCATCTATTGCTGAGTGGCGACCTGGCCGCAGCGCTTGATGATGCCGGGGTGGACCGGGAGGTGCGCGGTGCCGAGGGCGCGAGCGACCATGCGCCGGTGTGGATCAAGCTGGACATCTAGCGCCCCCCTCCCCGTGCAATTTCGGCATTTGGGAGTTGTGCAGCGGCGCCGGCTATGGCAAATATTCGCTTGAGAAAACCTTTTCCCAATTTCGTTCGACGGGTATCTGCTCCGTCGTGAGCGAGATTGCCGCCGCAAGGCAGCAAGGGCGGCGGCACTCCCTTGCCGCCGCTCACTCCATTTCGTCGCGCCCGCGCGCCAACAGGATGCCATGACCACTGAACCGACCGACCTGCGCTATCCGGAGCGGGCCACCATCCGAGATGTGGCGGAGCGGGCTGGCGTGTCGATCGGCACGGCGTCAAAGGCGCTCAACGACAATGGACGACTGAAGCGCGAGACGCGGGACAAGGTGATCGCGGCGGCGCAGGAGCTGGGCTTTCGCCCCAACGCCATGGCGCAAAGCCTGCATCGGTCCAAGTCGATGACTGTCGGCATCCTCTCCACCGACAGTTTCGGTCGATTTTCGTTCCCGATCGTGGAAGCGCTGGAGGAACGGCTGGCCGAGCATGGCATCGCCGTCTTCATGTGCAACGCCACCGACGATCCGGCGCGGGAGAAGCAGCATCTGGACCAGTTGCTCGGCAAGCGCATCGATGGGCTGGTGGTCACCGCACGACGTTCTGACATGCGCCCAGCCATCGCGGTGCCGGGCAAATCGATGCCTGTTATCTACGTGTTTTCGCAGACCGACGATCCCGATGCGCTGTGCCTGGTGCCCGACGATTTCGGCGGCGCGGTGCTGGGCGTGGAGCATCTCATCGCCAGCGGGCGCAAACGCATCGCCCATCTCACCGGACCCGACACATTCGAGGCCGTGACGCTGCGCAATCGGGGCTATCGGGCTGCGCTGGGCAAGGCCGGGCTGCCGGAGATTGCAGGCTATGTGCGTTACGGCAAATGGTCGGAGGCCTCGGGGCGCGACGCGGTCGACGCGCTGTTTGATGGCAAGTCCGAAGTGCCCGATGCGCTATTCTGCGGCAATGACCAGATCGCCCGTGGCGCCACAGACGCGCTGCGCGAGCGCGGGCTGCGCGTGCCACAGGATGTCGCCGTGGTCGGCTTCGACAATTGGGACGTCATGGCACTGGCGGCGCGGCCGCCGTTGACCAGCGTCGACTTGAACCTGCGCGCGCTGGGCCGGGCTGCCGGCGAGCGCCTCATCGCCATGATTGCCGGGGAGCGCTTCAAGGGCGTCGAGCGGCTGCCATGCTCATTGGTCGTGCGGCAATCGTCCGACCCTACACAGACCTAAAAAGACTACTCGAGAGGAGACCCCATGAGCCGCTACGCCCCCGTCAACTTCCCCGCTGTCAAACTCGAGGGCAAGTTCTGGCATGAGCGGCTGGAGACCGTGCTGACCCGCACCATTCCCAGCCAGCACAAGAAGCTCGCCGAATACACCATTCTGGATTCGATCAAGCTGCCGAGCCCGCCGCCGCCGCTGCGCTTTCCACGCCACCCCAATGGCTTCACGGTGCAGGTGTTCTGGGACAGCGATGTCGGCAAATGGATAGAAGCTGCCAGCTATGCCCTCGCCCACCGGCGCGATGAGGATATCGAGGCCAAGATCGAGGCCATCGTCGATGACCTCGAAAAGGCGCAGGCCGACGACGGCTATCTCAACTGCTGGTATCTCGGACGCGAACCCGAGAAACGCTGGACCAACCTGCGTGACAACCACGAGATGTACAATGCCGGCCACCTGCTGGAAGGCGCCGTAGCCTATTTCCAGGTAACCGGCCGCCGGCGCTTCCTCGAGGTCATGGAGCGCTATCTCGACCACATCTACAGCCAGTTCGGCACCGAGCCAGGCAAGCGGCGTGGCTATGACGGGCATGAGGAAATCGAGCTGGCGGTGATGAAGCTCTACTATCTCACCGGCGACAAGAAGCACCTCGACTTCGTCACCTACATGATCAACGAGCGCGGCCGGCAGCCGCACTACTTCGATATCGAACGGCAGGCGCGGGAAGCTGGCGAAGGCAAGCAGCCCTACGTGTTCAGCAACTACGAATACAGCCAGAGCCACAAGCCGGTTCGCGAGCAGGACAAGGTGGTCGGTCATGCCGTGCGCGCCATGTATCTCTACACCGCCATGGCGGACCTGGCGGCCGAGATTGACGACCCAGACCTCAAGCATGCTTGCCAGGTGCTGTGGGACGACGTGATGGAAACCAAGATGTATGTGACGGCAGGCCTGGGGCCATCGGCACAAAACGAGGGCTTCACCCACGATTTCGACCTGCCCAACCAGACCGCCTATGCCGAGACCTGCGCCTCGGTGGCCCTGATCTTCTGGGCCCAGCGCATGCTGCACCTGGACCTCGACGGCAAGTATGCCGACATCCTCGAACTCGCCATGTTCAATGGCGCGCTGAGCGGGCTGAGCCGCGACGGCGAGCACTATTTCTATGCCAATCCGCTGGAAAGCGACGGCACGCCAACGCGTTGGGACTGGCACACCTGCCCGTGTTGCACGATGAATGTGAGCCGGCTGGTGGCTTCAGTGGGCGGGTATTTCGTCTCGACCGCTGATGATGGCGTGGCGTTCCACCTTTATGGCGGCATTGCCACCGACGCCGAGATTGCCGGCACCAAGGTGGCGCTGCGCGAGGTGTCGACCTATCCGTGGAGTGGGGACATCAAGATTCACGTCGACCCGGCATCGCCTGCTGCGTTTGACGTGAAGCTCCGTATTCCGGGCTGGTCCTCGGGGGCCAAGGTGTCGGTCAATGGTCAGGCGGTGGATATATCCAAAACCGTCAACGGCTACCTGACTATCAACCGGACATGGGCGAAGGGCGATGTGGTGAGCCTCGACCTGCCGATGCCGGCAGTGCGGCTCTACGCGCATCCAGGCGTCATCATGGATGCCGGCCGTGTGGCGCTGAAGCGCGGCCCGCTGGTCTATTGCATTGAGGAAGTCGACAATCCCGGGGGCCGTGTGCAGCGGCTCAAGCTGCCGCGTAGCGCGGAACTACAGGCCGAAACGCGCGCCGACCTGTTCGACGGCGTGGTGACGCTCAAGGCCAAGGCGCTGGCGATCAAGGAGGGCGACTGGAAGACGCTCTATCGCACGACACCGCCTGCGGATGATACGGCCACGCTGACGGCCCTGCCCTATTACTTGTGGGCCAATCGCGGGCAGGGATCGATGATGGTTTGGGTGCCGGAGGTGCAGTAGCGACTGTCCCCCACCTGATCGAAACAAAAATGCCGACGCCCCTTGAAGGGCGCCGGCATGGCAATCACTAGGTACTAAAATGCCTTGGCGGTGTCAGATCCAGTATGGAGCCACACCGTAATAGTCGTAGACGCGACGGCCGTTCTCGGCGGTCCAGTAGCCGTCGTCGTCGTTGTCGTATTTCGGCGCGCCCTCGAGCTGATCCTTGGTCACATCGACCCGGTAGCCGCCCAGGCTCTCGTCGTAGTTGAGCTTGGACCACGGCAGCGGATAGTGGTCGTGACCGATGCCAAGGAAGCCGCCGAAGCTCAGCACGGCATAGGAAACCTTGCCGCTGCGCTTTTCGACGAGAATGCGCTCGATCGAGCCAATGTGCTCGCCGCGCGGATCGTAAACCTTGGTGCCTTCGACCTTGTCGGAAGCGATGAGATCGTGGGTTTCCTTGACGTTGGCATCGGCGCCGTTGCGAATGTCTTCGTAAGCCATTTTCGAGCTCCTCTTCGGTTCGTGTGCAGGGTCAACGTCACGTCCGGCGATGGGGTTCCGGACCAAAAAAACGTGATTGGGCGCAACCAATTGGCTTCAGCCGGAACCGCCTGCGCAGCGGCGCATTGAGTCTCCACAATGTAAAAGGAGACGTGCCATGGTGTTCGACAGTCTTCGCGACCGCATGGGTGGTCATGACAATCTCAACCCCCACCAGATCGCTCACAACAGCCTGTTCACGGCCAAGGAAAAGATTGAGCTGCTGCATCAGCTCAAGGCCAATGTGACCGGCGCGCAGCAGGAAGGCGATGATGTCGGCTTCGATGCCGGGGAGATCGATGCTGCCATTGCCGAAGTGCGGCAGGGGGTACAGAGCGGCGCTGGTACCGATACCGTCATCAAGGGGGATTTCTGATGGCCACCGTACCCAATCAGGGCGCGCCCACAGTCGCCAGCGTCGACGCGCTGATCGACGAGAATGGCTCGCGCATTGACGTGCCAGACGGTTCGCCGATCAAGGTGGCGGGTGAGCATGAGGAAAGCGTCGCGGCGACCAGCCCGACCAACTGGTGGCTCTACGGCATTGTCGGCCTGGCCATCGTGGTCGCGGTGCTGTTCCTGATGCAGATGTTCCAGGGTGCGCCGGCAACGGATGTGCAGCCTGGTACACCGAGCGCCGAGAGTGTCGTGGCGCCGGCGGCCGAACCGGGTGTCCCGGTGGCAGTCCCAAGCACGCCATAGTCAACAAAAAAAGGCGCGACCCAATGGTCGCGCCTTTCGCATTCTGGTCGAACGATCAGCCGTTGATCGGGGCGATCTGGATTTCGACGCGACGGTTCTGGGCGCGGCCCTGCTCGGTGGCGTTCGAGGCGATGGGGGAGGATTCGCCTTTGCCTTCGATATAGAAGCGGCGCTGATCGATGCCCTGGTTGGCCAGGATGGTGGCGACCGAAACGGCGCGCTTCTGGCTCAGGCTCAGGTTGTAGGCATCGTCGCCCTGGCTATCGGTGTGGCCATAGACGTCGACGATCGACTTGTCGAACTTCTTGAGAACGAGCGCGACCGAAACCAGTGTCTGGTTGAAGCCGGGGTTCACGTTGGACGAATCCGTCGCGAAGGTGATGTTGGACGGCATATTGAGGATGATGTTCTGGCCAACGCGGGTGACCGATACGCCAGTGCCCTGCAGCTGGGCGCGCAATTCAGCTTCCTGCTGGTCCATGTAGTTGCCGATGGCCGCGCCGGTGAGGCCGCCAACGCCGGCACCGATCAGCGCGCCGATGCGCGGATCACCGCCGACCGCGGCGCCGACCAGGGCGCCCGCAACCGCGCCGCCACCAGCACCTATCAGCGTGCCGCCGGCCGTATTGGAAATCTGCGACTGGCCCGTATAGGGATTGGTGGTGGTGCAGGCGGTCAGCGCCAGCGTCGCCGCGATCGCGACGAGAAACTTCGACTTCATTATTGGTATCCCCCTGAAGGATTCGTGAGTGGCCCGTAGGTGACCACTGAATAAGGCAGGACGGTGGTGAAGCAAAGGGGCTGAACGCAGGATGAACGGCGGTTCAGCTGTTCGCCCAGCCGCCATCGACCAGGAATTGCTGCGCCGAGATCATCGCGCTGTCTTCGGCCGCGAGGAAGAGGGCCATGCGCGAGACGTCATCGGGATAGACGCGGCCGGCCAAGGCCTGGCTGTCTTCGATCAGCCTTTCGCCGGTCGCATCGAGCCAGTGCGTCAGCTGTCGCTCGGTCATGATCCAGCCGGGCACCAGGGAATTGACACGGATGCCGGACTTGCCCAGTTCGCGGGCCATGGCGCGGGTCAGCCCATGGGTGGCGGCCTTGGCGGTCTCGTAGACAGGAATGCGCGGCGACATGATCATCCAACTGATCGAACCGGTATTGATGATCGAGCCGCGTCCGGCCTTGATCATCCCAGGTGCGACGGCCTGGATGGCAAAGAAGGCGTGCTTGAGATTGACCGCCATGCGATCGTCCCAATAGGCGGGGGTGACATCGGCCCAATCGTGGCGCTGGTCATGCGCGGCATTGTTGACGAGTACCAGCGCATCGCCATGGGCCTGGGCGAAATGGCCGATGGCCGCCTGATAGGCCGCGGTGTCTGTGACGTCGCAGCGTTGGAATTTCGCCTGTTGTCCTGCGGCGACCAGGTCGGCGGCCAGCGCATTGCCCTGCTCTTCGGCGATGTCGACGAACCCGACCTTGGCGCCCTGCGCTGCGAAATTCCGCACCAGCGAGGCTCCAATGCCCGAAGCGCCGCCGGATATGATGACGGGGCAATCGTTTAGGCTGGGATATTGGGCAAAGCTGGTCATTGAGGGATATCCCGAGAATACAGGCAGTCCCACTCAGATACCGTGCCGGCACCGTCCCCGCAAGTGCACTTTGATGTACGTACCTCATTTGGGCTTGAAGGCTCGCTGGCGAACGTCAACGGACCACGACGTTGTCGTGGTCCTCGAGTCTGACGTCTCGTCCTACATGCCCTCGACCGACGGCATCATCTTGTGCGGGGCAACGTCGCGGGCTTCGACCTCTTCGAGCAATCGCTCGATCTTTTCGACGTTGGCGATGTGACGGGTTTCCATCGAGAAACTGAGCGTCACATATTCGCGGCCGGGGCAGAAGGTGCAGATATTGGCGGCCGAATGCCAGGCGCCACAGTAGATCGGCTCGACCATGCCATTGGTCATTGGCCCATAGGTGCGGTGCGGCGGCACCAGGGTCAGCACAATATGCAGGCCACCATTGAAGCGCCAGAAGCGGGTGCCCGGCAGGAATTTGGCGAGGCGATTGACCCGACGGACCGCCCTGAACATCGAATTGATCATCACCTGGAACTTGGTGATGTCCTTCTGCTCGATTTGGGCAACGGTGTCGTCGACAGCGCGGACATATTCGACGAAGTCTTCATTGACGGTGAACTTGGCTTCCAGTGCCCGTACGCGGAAGAAGTCGTCGTCGGTGCTGTTCCGCGTGGTATCGAGCATAGTGTAAGCCGCGCCGATCACCTTTTTGCTCAGCAGCTTTTCCTCGCCCTCGCCATTGAGAGCATGGGTGACGAGGGCAAACATCAGCGAGCGCTGGCGCACGCCGAGCTTATTGGCGAGCAGGCGAAGCCGGTGCCGCTTGATAGCGAGCGTCTTGAAGCCCCATGGCTTGTCCGCCGGAGCCAGGATGTTGGCGAGCACGATGTAGATGAAGGCCATCATGCCGCCGCGGAAGGCGCTCTTGAGGCGCGTGCCCAATGGCAGCTTGTTCTGCTTGTCGGACATGGTGCCGTGACCGGCCGAAGCCGAGCGGGTCAGCAGGGCAGAATCCGAGCCTTCCATCAGGGCATGGCTGGAGCGCACCTGAATGACGGATGCCCGCCCCTGGGCATCGGGACCACCACGGCGTACCGCCGCCATGACGCGGAACAGCGGCAGGTCATCATGGGCAAAGATGTCGCTGGACTTGCTCAGCCACTTGTCAGGATAGCCATCTAACTCGTCGACCACCTCGACCGACGTGATGGCGTCCAGCATCTGCTTGGGAAAGGGTTCGCCCGGACGGGCGCCGACAAAGCCGTGCGTCAGTTGCGGCGCTAGAGTGACCATTTCGGCGACGAGATTGCCCAGGCCATCCTTGTCATAGGTGGTCTTGGAGAAGGCTGTGAAGAAGACAGTGTCCCGCCCTTCGTACAAGAACCACTGAAAATCGGTGAACAGCGCCTGCGGATCGCGGCTGACGGCAGCACGCGCCAGTTCTAGAGCATTGCTATTCTCACCGGCGAAACTAGAAGACGAAAAGCTCTTCACTTACTCACCCCTCGACAAACCCAATTCGGGCTTTTTTGTGATGGTAGTACCAGAGGGGCCGTACGGCAACCTGTTGGCGCACCCTCAGTTAATTCGTGAATACTGAGCCGATCACGAATGGGAGATGAACGGGCCGTTCATGCAACTGCGAACTTCTGGCGCATTGGCAGCCAGCATTTTGCAGTTTAGAACGGCTCTGATGTTGCGGCGCTTAGGCAGCAATAGAACGGGTCGACGCGTGGCGATTTGACCTATGTCAAGGCGCCGGGGTGAGCACTCGGTAGACTGGTGATATCGGCGGTGAAGCCGGTTCCGGGCGAAGGGCATGTGAATGGATTACCGCAGCATATTCGAAGATGCGGTCGACACGCTTCGTGCCGAGAAGCGCTATCGCGTGTTCGCCGACCTTGAGCGCATTGCTGGCCAGTTTCCCAAGGCCATCTATCGCGACGACGCCGACAACCAGCGTGAAATAACCATCTGGTGCTCCAACGACTATCTGGGCATGGGCCAGCACCCCAAGGTGATCGCGGCCATGCAGGAAACTGCGGGCCGGCTCGGCGTCGGCGCTGGTGGCACACGCAATATCTCGGGCACCAACCGTCCGCTGGTTGAGCTGGAGCGATCGCTCGCCGACCTGCATCGCAAAGAAGCGGCGCTGGTTTTCACCTCTGGCTTCGTCTCCAACGAGGCCTCGATCTCCACGATCGCCCGGCTGCTGCCCGACTGCATCATCTATTCGGACCAGCTCAACCACGCCTCGATGATCCAGGGCGTGCGCCAATCGGGAATGCAGCGGCAAATCTTCCGGCATAACGATGTGGCGCATCTGCGCGAGTTGCTGTCGCAGGCCGATCGCAAGCGGCCCAAGCTGATCTGCTTTGAGTCGGTCTATTCGATGGATGGCGATGTCGCCCCCATCGCCGAAATCTGCGCCCTGGCCGAAGAGTTCGGCGCGCTGACCTATATCGACGAAGTCCATGCGGTGGGCATGTATGGCCCGCGCGGTGGCGGCATTGCCGAACGCGACGGCGTGATGGACCGCATCGATATTGTCGAGGGCACGCTGGCCAAGGGCTTTGGCGCGATGGGTGGCTATATCGCCGCCAACAAGGCGATTGTCGACGCGGTGCGCTCCTATGCGCCCGAATTCATCTTCACCACCGCCCTGCCCCCGGCACTCTGTGCGGCGGCGCGGGCGTCGATCGAGCACCTCAAGGGAAACGGTCACGAGCGCATGTTGCATCAGCGCCAGGCGCGGCTGACCAAGGCAATCCTGGCTGATGCTGGCCTGCCGGTGATGGAAACGGCGACACATATCGTGCCGCTGATCGTGGGCGATGCGCGGGCTGTCAAGGCCGCGAGCGACATGCTGCTCGACAAGCACAATATCTATATCCAGCCCATCAACTATCCGACGGTGCCCAAGGGTACCGAGCGGCTGCGCATCACGCCGACGCCGCTGCATACTGACGAGATGATCTTCGCCCTGCGCCATGCGCTGGTCAGCGTCTGGACCAGCCTGGAACTGCCGCGCGAGCCGGCGGACGCGAAGATCACGGCGAGCAAGCTGACGAGTGGCGACTTGACACTGCCGACGATCGGCGGCTGAGCGGCTTGACCGGCCCCGGTCGGTCTCGCATGGTCGATTCATGACTTTCGACCTGTCCTTCAGAACCGCAACAACTATTGATGCCAACGCAATCCGCGATCTCGTTCGCGCGGCCTATGCCCGCTGGGTGCCCGTGATCGGGCGAGAGCCGCGCCCGATGCTGGCGGACTATGACAAAGCCGTCCGCGAACACCGGATCGACCTGCTGCGCGCGGATCACAGGCTCGTCGGCCTAATCGAGACCGTCCTGCATGACGACCAACTCTGGATCGAGAACGTAGCTGTCTCGCCCGACGCGCAGGGCCGCGGTTATGGGCGTCGATTGCTTGAACATGCCGAGCAAGTCGCGGCGGAGGCCAGTCGTTCGGCGGTACGCCTGCTGACCAACGAGGCCTTCGCGTCCAACGTGCGGCTCTACCAGGGTCTGGGCTATGTGGTCGAGCGCAGCGAGCCGTTCATGGGCGGCAACACACTCTACATGTGCAAGATGCTGTAGCGGCTAAACCGCGCGAACCAGAGCGAGTTGCCTTTTGGAATGATCGTCATCCCAGCAGACGGCAGCTTCCCAGGCGGCTGAAGCCTGTTCGGCGGTGTCACGCGCGATGCCTTCGAGGTCGCCTGCGTTATGAGGCAGCACAAGGTCGAGATCGGGGACATCGACATGAGCCTCGTCCCAGTCGATCAGCGCGACCTGACTTGCCGACATGAGTACGTTGCCCGGATTGGGGTCGCCATGAACCGCGCATGTCGCTCGTCCAGTGAGCCTGGCCCACGCGGCCCGGCACCGAACTACCGCTTCGGGTGGCATGGCGGCGAGATTGATGCGCGTGCCGGTGTCGCACTGCAAAAGGTCCGTCGACGAGCGCCAGCCCGGACGCTGCGGCCAGCCCTGGGTCAATTGATGCAGCCGACGGAGCGTATCGGCGACGCGATGCCAGTCAGCCTCGGTCTCAGGTGGACCACCCTCCAGGTACTTCATCACCACCAGGCCATCGACGAACAGCCGACCGTCGGTTGTCGGGATCGGCGCCGGCACGGTCAGGCCGTGGCTGTCGAGGTACTGCAGCAGATTGGTTTCCCAGGCGAGATCGGCATCGCTCCGGGTGCCGAGACGACCGACCGCCAGGCGCCCATTGATGCGCAGGCTCCAGACATCGTTGGCAACCCCGCCAGCCAGACGTTCGATGCGAACGACGTCGCCGCCCCACTGCCCGAGCGCTTCCCATCCCATCGGCGACAATCCCAATCGACAAAGTAATTCGCGACCGGCACGGCCTAGACCGAGCCGATCACCGTGTCCATATAGAGGATGAGGTCGCGGCGACGCGCCAGCGGTGTCCTGTAGCCGGAACGGCCACCGGGTTCGATGCGCAGGCGCAGCGCTTCAGTAATGATGCGGCCATGGGCCGGGAATGCCAATAGGGCATGCTCGGCGGCGCCGCTCTTTGAAGGCACATGGCCGGTCTGGACTGTCGCATGAAGGCGGGCGACGCCCAGGGCGCCCCAGGTCACAGCATCATCGGAGAGCAACGCCATACCGGCCACCGAGGCCAGCCGCCGCCGCGTCTTGAGCCAGTTGCGCCAATATGACTGCTGCCGGCTATGTGCGATGGCCGCAGCGCGATCAGCCGCGAGCCACCGGCTATCGGGCTGCCGACCGCGTAGCGCGATGCCATGATCGGTCAGCATGAGCCAGGCAACCGGATGACGTTCGTCACCTGATGCGGCTCGCACGAGACCACCGCGCACGCTGATGCCCTCGCCTGCAGGCGGCGCGGACAGCTCGCCGGGCAGGAGGTAAATGCCGTCACAGTCAGGACGGCGATAAGGCTGCGCCAGCTGGGCGTGGATGGCGGAAAGTGTCGTGACTTCGGCCGGGGCGCCGAGCACGGCGACAAAATCGATATCGCTCAGCCCGTGTCGATAGTCGCCCTGGGCGACCGAGCCCGTCAGATAGAACGCTTCAAGCTGCCCGGGCAGATGCGTATCGAACAGTGCGATCAAGGCGGACGTCACCTGTCGCACATCCGTTGGAATATCCACCATTGCTCTCTCCTCGGCCCGGGAGGGAAGCAGGCAATTGGGAAGTTTGCGTGGCGTCAACTCGTCAGCTCGTCAGCACGATTCTCATCAGATCGGCCGTGTTGCGAGCGCCCAGCTTTTCCATGACGCGGGCCCGGTGGACCTCGATGGTGCGTGGGGAAATGCCCAGTTCACGGCCGGCTTCCTTGTTGGATTGACCGTTGGTGATCAGCTGGAGCACTTCGCGTTCGCGTGGTGTGAGCTGGGAGAAGCCGCGCACCTCGACCGGCCGGCGTCCGCCCTGCATGGCGCCCAGATGGACGTCGCGGCGCAGCGCATCGCGGATGACAGTGAGGAAATGCTCGGTGTCGATCGGCTTGCTGATGACGTCGGAGGCGCCCAGCTTCATCGCCGTCACCGCCGCCTCGACCTGTGGGTGGTCGGCCAGCATGAAGACGGGCGTACCGGTCCGCATGGCTTTGACCCGCCGCAGCAGGTTCAGTCCGCTTTCCTCGCCCACGCGGAGATTGAGTACGACGATATCGGGCCTTCGCCGATCCAAGGTCATGACGAACTGATTGGCGTCGAGTGAAAACGTGGTCTGGAAGCCCTCCAGGCGGAAGAGCACGCTCAGCGCCTCGCAGGTCGCCAAGTCGGGATCCACGATATGGATCAAGCGGTCGCGGTTCAAAAATGAATGATAGTAGATTTCTTCGCTCATGTTGCCTCTGCCCTTGGCAAGGTTCGCAATCGCAAAATCCCGGCAAAGCTCCGCCATTCATGGCACTGCCTATGGCAGCGCCGACGTCGGGCCTGACCTCCGGAGAATCGCAGAGGTAGTTTGCACTAAGGGTTCATGCCGTCCGACGTGAAATCTTCGTATGACCAACTACCTACAATATTGGGTATATATACCTACAATACAGCTGTCAATGACTTTGATCCTATCGCCAAGAAGCAGAAAGGGGCCAACCCTGACAGGTCGGCCCGCCTCGTTCAGCGCGGGTTGGCGCGCAGCAGATCGCGAATTTCGGTGAGCAGGACTTCTTCCTTGCTTGGGGCCGGCGTCGTTTCGACGGGCTCCTTGGCCGCTTCGCGCTTCAGCGAATTGATGCCCTTGACCACCATGAACAGCACAAAGGCAATGATCAGAAACTTGACCACGGCGTTGATGAAAAGGCCCACATTGATCGAAGCACTGCCAACGGTCAGCGCGATGCCGGAAAAGTCGATGCCGCCGATGAGAATGCCGATAATGGGCATGAAGACGTCATCGACAAGAGACGAAACGATGCCGCCGAAGGCAGCGCCGATGATCACGCCGATCGCCAGATCGACCATATTGCCCTTGATGGCAAAATCTCTGAATTCCTTGAACATTACAGGCCCTCTTGTACTGAATACCGCGCTTCCCCAGGCGGTCCCGCGCGACGCTGCGGGCATTAACAATTGATTAGCTGTGCCGCAATTGCAATGGGTCGAGAGTTGGTCTTGCGCAGGTTTGATCGTGGGCAGATAGTTCGGCACACTCCCAGGAAGGCAGAAAAGCCCCATGATGCCCCGCGCCGGCGACACGGCAACCAGCCTCAGGCAGGCGATCGACCACATCCCGCAGGGTATTGCCGTGTTCGATGCCGCCTTGCGGCTGAGCATGTCGAATGCGCGCTACAATTCGCTGCTGGCGCTGCCCGAAGAACTGGTGCGGACCGGCACGCCACTTTTCGATATTGCGCTGTTCCTGGGCGATCGCGGCGATTTCGGCGTGGGCGATGCGGCGAGGCTAGCCATCGAGCGGATCAACCTGCTGACGGCCTCGCCGGTGACGGTCACACAGCGCCTCGGTAATGCCGGGCAAACGCTGGAATTTCATTCGAGCCGACTGCCCGATGGTGGCCTGGTCATCAGCTTCGCCGACGTGACAGCGCGGGTTCGCGCCGAGCGGGAGCTGGAACGGGTCAACCAGTCGCTCGAAGCGCGCGTTGAGGAGCGCACCGCAGCGCTGACGCGGGTCAATGCCGAGCTCGAGAGTGCCCGCGCCAAGGCCGATGCGGCCAACCACGACAAGACACGTTTTCTCGCAGCGGCCAGCCACGACCTGTTGCAGCCACTCAATGCGGCGCGACTCTATACCTCGACGCTGATCGAGCGGGCCAAATCCACGGGCCTGGCCGATCTCGCCAATTCCATCGAAGCGTCGCTGACGGCGGTGGAAGAGATCATGGGGGCACTGCTCGACATATCCCGGATTGATAGCGGCGCGCTCAAACCGGCGCCGGCTCCAGTGGCAGCGCGCGACCTGCTGAAGAAGATCGAAGTGGAGTTTGGACCCATGGCGCGCGAGCGTAATATCTCGCTGCGCATCGTCGCCACCGGGGCCAGTGTGCTGGTAGACCGGACGCTGGTGGGTCGCATCGTGCAGAACCTGGTCAGCAACGCGATCAAATACACCAATCCGGGCGGCAAGGTGCTGGTCGGGCTGCGGCGGCGCGGCAGCCGCATGCGGCTTGACGTCATCGATACCGGCATCGGCTTCAACAAGGATCAGCACCGGCTGCTGTTCGCCGAATTCTCGCGGCTGGAGCGCGGCGCCCGCATGGCGCAGGGGCTGGGCCTGGGGCTATCCATTGTGCAGCGCCTGGTGGCTGCCCTGGGGCTGACGCTGGAACTCGATAGCAAGGAAGGTCGCGGATCGCGCTTTTCGCTGTTCCTTCCGGCAACGCGCAGCATCAAGGCCGCGCCCGAGGCGCCGCAGCCGACCGAAACCAGCTTTGGCACGCTAGGGCTCAAGGTGCTTTGCGTCGACAATGAGCGGGCGATCCTGGAGGCCATGGAGGGCCTGCTGAGCCATTGGGGCTGCGATGTGCGGACGGCCCTGTCACTCAAGCAGATCGACCGCGAGCGACTGCTGGAGGGATGGTATCCCGATCTCGTCTTGATGGATTATCACCTCGACCAGACGTCAGGCCTCGATGCGATCGAATGGCTGCGGCACAACCTGGGTGGGCACCTCCCTGCCGCCCTGGTGACTGCCGATCGCAGCCCGGCCGTGCGGACCTTGGCTGAGGAACGTGGCATCGCGGTTGTCACCAAGCCAGTCAAGCCGGCCGCCCTGCGCGCCGCTATCAGCGGGCTGGCCAATCAAAGCCGCAGCCCTGCCAAGCGCGCGAGCTAGTCTCCGATTTGTCGCTCTTCCGAGTGTCGAATCCCCTATCTGCCGTTCGACCAATGGCGAACGGATCGGAGAAAGGACCTTCAAATGCGCTATCTGTGCCTCGTCTGCTTTGACGGCAATGAACTCAACACCATCGACGCCGAAACCTGGAAGCAGTGCCAGGTGGACTCTGCGGCCTATGACGAGAAACTGCTGCGCAGCGGTCACATGGTGCATGCAGAGGCGCTGCAATCGATTGAGACCGCGACCACGGTCCGCGTCCGCAATGGCAAGCTATCGGCCACGGACGGGCCATTCGCCGAAACCAAGGAACAGGTGGCCGGCTTCATCTTGATCGAGGCGGCAGACCTCAACGAGGCCATCCGCATTGCTGGTGGTATTCCGCTGGCACGGATCGGCAGCGTCGAGGTGCGCCCGGTGATGGACTTCAAGTCGGGCCTGGGCTAGTGGCCGATTTTGCAGCGATCTATCGGGCCGAAGCGCGGCCGGTGCTGGCGACGCTGATCCGGCTGCTCGGCGGGTTTGATCTGGCCGAGGAGGCATTGCACGATGCCTGGCTCGCCGCGCTCGATCAGTGGCCGCGCGAGGGCGTGCCGCGCAATCCGAGATCGTGGCTGGTATCGACCGGGCGGTTCAAGGCGATCGACAAGCTGCGGCGCAAGGCGCGGTTCGATCGATCGCAGGACGAGTTGATCCTGCGCATGGACGTGCCGGACGAACCATTCGAGGTGGAGCCTCAGACCATCGTCGACGACCAGTTGCGGCTGATCTTCACCTGCTGCCATCCGGCCCTGGCGCCGGATGCGCAGGTGGCGTTGACGCTGCGGGAGATAGCCGGGCTGACGACCGAGGACATCGCGGCGGCGTACCTCACCAAGCCCACGACGATCGCCCAGCGTATCGTGCGGGCCAAGGCGAAGATCCGGGATGCGCGGATACCCTATGAGGTGCCCGAGCCGGCGGAGCTAGCGGACCGGCTGGAGACCGTGCTGCATGTGCTCTACCTGATCTTCAACGCCGGCTATTCGGCTCCATCAGGGTTGGTGCCTTTGCGCACCGACCTGTCGTCCGAGGCGATCAGGTTGATGCGGCTGGTCAACGATCTCATCGATGAACCGGATGCCAAGGGTCTGCTGGCGCTGATGCTGCTCAACGATGCCCGACGCGACGCGCGGCTGGATGTGGCGGGCGAGCTGGTGCCGCTGGATGAGCAGGACAGGGCCCGCTGGAACCGGCCTCAAATCGACGAAGGGGCGGCGCTGGTTGCGCAGATTTTCGCAGAGCGGCGGCTGGGCGCCTATTCCATCCAAGCCGCGATTGCAGCCGAGCACGGGCAGAGTGCCACGGCTGAAGCGACTGACTGGCAACGGATCGTTTCGCTCTATGACTTGCTGCTGCGACTTGAGCCCTCGCCCATCGTCGACCTCAATCGGGCTGTCGCGGTGGCGATGGCGCATGGTCCGGAGGTGGGATTGGCTATCGTTGACAGGATTGATGCGGACGGCAGCCTGTCGCAGTTCCACCTGCTACACGCCACGCGCGCCGACCTGTTACGGCGCGCGGGGCGAACGCATGAGGCGCGCACCGCCTATGCCGAAGCCATCGCACTCAGCCAGCAGGAGGCCGAACGGCGGTTTCTGCAGCGACGGTTGAATGGTCTGCCGTCTTAGGCAGCGCCGGCGCAAATTCTTGCCGCCTCGATTTCCACGTCGCGCGGATCGACCGTAGCCGCAGTCGCCAGAGCCCGGTCCTCGATCTCGCCGCTAATGATCGAAACACAACGATCAAAGCCTGTCGGCTTGTTCGTCACGGCGATCATGACACCGACCGCACCGACAAGAATGGCCAGAACAATGGATGCGGTCTTCATGCGCTATCGCTCCACATCCATCGAAATGATCACGTCGGCCCGATCCTGCGATAGGCATACAAGGTCGTAATTCGGGAGGTCGTTGCGCTCGATATGGGCGCGGTTACGCTCCTCGGAGAACAGCCCCTCCTCGCCATGGCGCTTGAGCAGCCTGGCTTTGACGATGTCGCGGGGTACGTCGATGAAAATCGAGTAGTCGAGCAGCGGCTTGACGCCGGCCCAGGGGCCTTCGGTCAGCAGCAGGTAGTTGCCCTCGACGACCAGCACGCGCACATCGGCGCCGACGGTGAAGGCGTTCTCGACCACATCCTCGATCTTTCGCGAATAACCCGGGCCGCTGACCTCTGACGTCGCGGTCTTGAGGTGGTGCAGGAAATTGACGAAGTCCGCGCCTTCGAAGGTGTGCGGGGCGCCCTTGTAGTCGACCTGCCCCATGGCTTCGAGCTTGGCATGCTTCATGTGGAAGCCGTCCATGGGTACAAGCTGGGCGCTGCCGGGGTGCACGGCGTTGAGCATGGTGACCAGCTCGGCGGCCAGCGTCGATTTGCCGGTGCCAGGGCCACCGGCAAAGCCGATGGCGATACGGCGATGCGCCTGGCTTTCGAGCTCGAGAATATGCGGCACCAGCCGCGACAGGGCTTGCTGCGGCGTCAGCTTCAAGCGTTCGGGCGCCATTAGCGCCCCTTGCTCAGACGGATGAGCAGCCAGATCGGCACGACAAGAGCCGCACCGGTGAGGATGTAGCCGCCCAGATTGCGGAAGATGCCGAAGCCGTCGCGCAGCGTTTCGCGGAAGAGGGTGACCGCGTCGCGAACGACAGACTGCACGTCGACGCCGAAGACGCTCATCATGAAGCCGACGACCAGCGAGATCAGCAGGAGGCGGACGATGACGCCGCCCGGGCTGCCGCCGAAGAAGCGCTCGATGGCACTGGGCCGCGGTTCGGTGCGTTGATCGGTCATGGCTTCCTCCGCTGCCCTGTTGTGGTGCTGGACGATCATATAGGCTCTTTTGTGATTTGCAGTAGGTGTGACTTGCCAAGTTCGGTGTCTACCCCCTCATCCGGCGCTTCGCGCCACCTTCTCCCGCAAGGGGAGAAGGGTTCCCGACTGAGACGTCGCGGCTCCGTCACCTTCTCCCCTTGCGGGAGAAGGTGCCCGAAGGGCGGATGAGGGGTAGGGGCACGGTGCCGACAGTCCTTCCTCCCGTCATTACCGAGTGGTTCGCGCAAAAGGGATGGGCGCCGCGGCAGCATCAACTTGATGTGCTGGCAAGCTGGAACGCCGGCGCCTCGGCGCTGCTGATCGCGCCGACCGGGGCTGGCAAGACGCTGGCGGGGTTCCTACCGACGCTGATCGACCTTGTCGACGGCAAGCATGAGGGGCTGCACACGCTCTACATCTCGCCGCTCAAGGCACTGGCGGTGGACGTGCAGCGCAATCTCAACGCCCCCATTTTCGAGATGGGCCTCAAGATCAAGGCCGAAACGCGGACCGGCGATACGCCGGGGCACAAGCGGGCGCGGCAGCGCAGCAACCCGCCGCAGATATTGCTGACGACGCCGGAACAACTCTGCCTGCTGATTGCCCATCCGCATGCCGAGCTGTTCTTTGGCTCAGTCAAGCGCATCGTGCTGGACGAGCTGCATGCGCTGGTGACGTCCAAGCGCGGGGAATTGCTGTCGCTGGCCCTGGCGCGGATCGCCAGATTGGCGCCGCAGCTGCAGATCACCGCGCTCAGCGCCACGGTGGCACGGCCGGATCTGCTGCGCGACTGGATCGCCCAGCCGGCGCCGGGACGGGAAACGCATCTGCTGATAGCATCGGGTGGAGCGCCGCCGGTGCTCGAAATTCTCGAGACCGAGCAGCGGCTGCCCTGGGCCGGGCATTCGGCCAACTATGCCCATCGCGACCTCTACGAGGTGATCAAGCTGCACAAGACGACGCTGCTGTTCGTCAATACGCGATCACAGGCCGAAATGCTGTTCCAGGGTCTGTGGGCGGTCAATGACGACCTGCTGCCGATTGCGCTACATCACGGCTCGCTGTCGGTGGAGCAGCGGCGCAAGGTCGAGAGCGCGATGGTATCGGGCGCGCTGAAGGCCGTCGTTTGCACGTCGACATTGGACCTGGGCATCGACTGGGGCGATGTCGATCTCGTGGTACAGGTGGGCGCGCCCAAGGGGTCGTCGCGTATGCTGCAGCGCATCGGCCGCGCCAATCACCGGCTGGATGAACCGTCCAAGGCCATGCTGGTGCCGTCCAATCGCTTCGAAGTGCTCGAATGCGAAGCGGCGCTAGAGGCGGTGGCGGAGAACCACCAGGATAGTGAGGATCCCGTCTCGGGCGGCTATGACGTGCTGGCGCAGCATATCCTGGGCATGGCCTGCGCCGAGCCGTTCGCAGCCAATGATCTGTTCGACGAAATCCGCCGCGCCTGGCCCTATCGCGATATCGAGCGCGGGCAGTTTGACCGGGTGCTGGAATTCGTCGCCACCGGCGGCTATGCGCTCAAGGCCTATGAGCGCTATGCCCGGCTGAAGCCGACCGAGGATGGCAAATGGCGGGTGGCCAATCCGCAGGTGGCGCAGCAATACCGGCTCAATATCGGCACTATCATCGAAGAGCCGATGGTCAAGGTGCGCCTGGTGCGGCCGCGCGGGCTCAAGAAGGGCCAGAGCAACAGTCCTATCGGGGCTGGCGGACGCGTGCTCGGGGACATGGAGGAGTATTTCTTCGGCACGCTGCTGCCGGGCGATACCTTCATGTTCGGGGGCGAGATCGTGGCCTTCGAGGGGATGAAGGACAACGAGGCCTATGTGAGCCGGGCGCAATCGGCCAATCCCAAGATACCCAGCTATATGGGCGGCAAGTTTCCGCTGTCGACCTATCTGGCCGAGCGGGTGCGCAAGATGCTCGATACGCCGGAAAGCTGGGGCGTGCTGCCCGATCAGGTCAGCGACTGGCTGCGGCTACAACGCGATCTCTCAGTCATGCCCAAGCGCACGGACCTGCTGGTCGAGACTTTCCCGCGCGGCACGCAGAATTATCTGGTCTGCTACCCGTTCGAAGGGCGACTGGCGCATCAGACGCTGGGCATGCTGCTGACGCGGCGGCTGGAACGGGCGCGGGCAAGACCGCTGGGATTTGTGGCCTCCGAATATGCCCTGGCCATCTGGGGGCTGGGCGATCTGTCAGCGCTGATCCGCACCGATAGGCTGTCGCTCGATGATCTGTTCTCCGAGGACATGCTGGGCGACGACCTCGAGGCCTGGCTCGACGAGTCCGCCTTGATGAAGCGGACCTTCCGCAATTGCGCGATCATCTCCGGGCTGATCGAGCGGCGGCATCCGGGCAAGGAAAAATCTGGCCGGCAGATCACCATGAGCTCGGACCTGATCTATGACGTGCTCTACCAGCACGAGCCCGATCACATCCTCATCCAGGCGACGCGGCGCGATGCGGCGCGCGGGCTGCTCGATATCGAGCGGCTGGGCGACATGCTGCGGCGCATCAAAGGCCATATCGTCCACAAGCCGCTGCTGCAGATTTCTCCGCTCGCCGTGCCTGTTATGCTCGATATCGGCAAGGAGCCGATTTTCGGGGAAGGCCGCGAATCGGCTATGGCTGATGCAGCCGATGAATTGATGCGCGAGGCCCTTGGGCAAAGTTGAACCAGCCTCTATCTCGAGCCGAGATCACGGAGACGCCGATCTTGCGCTTTGCCGGCCATAATTTCGAACCCCTGCCCTCGGGTGCCCTGTTCTGGCACGCGCAGCGGACGCTGCTGGTGGCTGATCTGCATCTGGAAAAGATGAGCAGCTTCGCCAGGCGCGGACAGATGCTGCCGCCTTACGACACTGGCATGACGCTGGCGCGGCTGGAGGCCGACATGCGGCGGACAGGTGCGCAAAGGCTGGTGGCGCTGGGCGACAGCTTCCACCGCGACGAGGGCACGACGACGTTGAGCGACGTCGACCGCGCCCGCCTGGATACGATGACCGACATGGCCGAGTGGCTTTGGCTGTCTGGCAATCACGATCCGCGGCCCCATGCGCTGGGCGGGCAATGCCTGCCGGAACTGGAGCTGGACGGACTGCTGCTGACGCATGAGCCGCGGCGGGGCACGGTCGGGCTGGTGGCGGGGCATCTGCATCCGGCCGCGCATATCTACATGGAAGGCCGGTCGACACGCCGGCCCTGTTTCGTACACGACAACCGGCTGATGATCCTGCCGGCCTACGGGTCGTCGACGGGGTCGATCAACATCCTGTCGACCCCGTTTTTCGGGCTGTTCCACCTGGAGGCGCTGGAGGTGACCATGCTGGGGCGCGACAGGACCTATCCTGTGAGCCCGAAGCGACTGGTGCGGGGTTAGCGCTTGAAGATCACGCCGCCCAGCCAGCCGGTGAACAGCGCCAGGATCACGCAGATGATGCCGTAAGCCAGCGGCGTCTGCACGGCGGAAAGCGCAATGAAACGCTCGAAGCCGATCTTGCGGACGGCAAAGCCCTCGGATTTGCGCGCGATGATGGCGCCGTCCTTGAACACGTAGGTCAGGGCAAGATATGGGCCCGGCGGCGCATTGCTCGGCAGGGTCAGGCGGGCCGAGTAGAAATTGTCGGACAGGAAATTGACCCCGTTTTCCTGTATGCCGAAGAGCCCCTGCTCGCTCATCAGGCGCACCAGTTGGCGGCCGAAGACAGCGGCTTTCCACCAGTCGTCGCCATTGCCGACCAGCGTATGAGCCTCGGGCAGGATGTAGTTGGTGGTCAGCGTGGTGACGTCGGTGATATCGGTCAGCCGGCCGCTCGACAACACGTGGAAATAGCTCGGGAAGTTGTCGAACTTGACCTGGTCGGTATTGAGCCAGATGCCGAAATTGTGGGTCATCTGGCGCGCGACGCGATCCTGCGTCGGCCCCAGCACCACCACGACGACGTGGAACGGGCCTTCGACAAACTTCTCATCGGAGCCGGCATCGGGGGCGATCGTGCCGAAAAAGGTCATGCGCTCGCCATCGAAGCTGGAGGTAATCTCCACCGTGTCATTTGACAGCTGCGAGACCAGACGTTCGGCCCCGGCCGGCGCCACCAGCGACAGGACGATCAGCAATGCTGCGATGAGGCGGGTCATTGCGTGGTTGTCCCGACAACGGCCATGCTGAAGACATCGGATGGCGTGATGATTAAAGACAGGCCAAAGCGGATGGCAACGGCGAGCACCAGTAGCGCGAGCAATCCGCGCAGCTGTTCGCCGCGCAGGTATTTGCCGGCTGAAGCGCCGAACTGGGCGCCGGCCGTGCCGCCGACCATCAGGCAGAAGGCGAGGAGGATATCGACACTCTGGCTTTGTACGGCATGCAGGATCGTGGTCGCTGCCATCATCGCTACAACCTGGGCCAGCGAGGTGCCGATGACGACGCTGCCTGGTACGCGCAGCAGATAAACCAAAGCCGGCACCATGATGAAGCCGCCGCCGATGCCGAGCAGCGAGCCAACGAAACCGATGAAGAGGCCAATGATCAGCACGGGGAGCACGCTGATATAGAGGCGCGATTTCTTGAAACGCACCCGCCAGGGCAGGCCATGGATCCAGCTATGCTGGTTGGGCAGGCGCTCGCGCACGACGATGCCTCTGCGCGACTTGAGAATGGCGCGGGTGGATTCGACCAGCATCAGTGTGCCTACCGACCCGAGCAACACCAGGAAGCCGAGCGAAATCACCAGGTCGAGCTGACCGGCATCGCGCAGCAGGGCGAAGGTCGCCACACCGCCGAAAGCGCCTAATACGCCTGACAGCACCAGATAGAGCGCCAGATGCAGGTCAATCGCGCCGCGTCGATAATGCGCCAGGGCGCCGGATGTTGAGGCCGCGACGACCTGGCCGGTGACCGAGGCAACGGCGACCGGGGCAGGCACGCCGGAGAAAATCAGCAGGGGTGTCAGCAGGAATCCGCCGCCGACGCCGAACAGGCCCGACAGAAAGCCGACCGCCCCTCCGATCCCCACGAGAAAGAAGAGGTTCACGGAAAGCTCGGCGATCGGCAGATAGATCTGCAAGACCCTGTTCCGTCTGAAAAGCAGCGACGCGAAGACCCTACAGCATCTTGCGTCAATAATAGGTCAAAGGTCCCACCTTTTCAGGTGGGAACCTTAATACTCATGGGGCTTTAGGTCGGACGCGCGCCGGTGTCAAACCAAGCTTTGATGTCAGACGGGCTGGCTGCCCAATACCGCAAGCAGCCGCGGGTTGATTGTACCGATTTCGTTCATGCCGGTGCCGCGCTCGAAGGCCTTGACGGCCTCGGCCGTCTTGGGACCCGCCACGCCATCAGGCGTGCCGACATCGAAGCCCAGTCGCGCCAGAGCCTGCTGCACCTTGGTGACGACGTCAGACGTGGTGATAGCCTCGCCTGGTTGGAAACTGGCCGACCAGGTGCCGATTGGCGCGAAGTTGGAGGCCAGATCGATCGGCTGTGCCACCCACGTCGTCACCTCTTCGTTGACGCGGCTGACCGCATCGGCAGTGAGCGACTTGGCGATATCGTCGCGAGCCTTGCCGGCATCGGCATCGCCGCGCTGGGCAGCCAGCGAGAACCACTTGTAGGACTGCTCGAAATCCTGGCTGACGCCGAGGCCGCGAGCATAGAGCATACCGAGGTTGAACTGACTGTCGGTCATGCCAAGATTGGCGGCCTTGGTGAACCACTCGGCAGCCGTCTCGAACTGCTGTTCGCCCAGCTGGCCACCGGCATAGAGGGCAGCCAGGTTGTGCATGGCCATGCGGTTGCCGGCTTCGGCACCGCGCTGGTACCAGAGCTTGGCGACCTCGAGGTCCTTTTCGACACCGGTGCCGGTCTCGTAGAGATTGCCAAGGCGGTATTGCGCCGGCACGAAGCCCTGTGCGGCAGAACGCTCGTACCAGATGGCGGCTTCCGGATAATTCTGCTCGACGGCACGGCCTTCGGTGAAGATGGCAGCGATTTCGAACTGGGCCCTGGCATCGCCATCGGCGGCCGCCTGGCGCAGCTCGATCGGGCCAACGCCTTCAACCGGCAGCTCGAAAGTCTGCGGCTGTGCCCCGTCTGCGGAAGCAATGCTCGCTGTCTCCAACGGCGCATCGTCGGCGACATCGGCTGGCGTGATCTGCGGACCGTTGCCCGAATTGGCCATGATCGACGGCGGCATCGCCGTCGTGGCGACTGCGTTGCGCGCAAAGCCGGTGGCCGGGATGGAGGCGGTCGCAATATTGTCGACCATGTCGATGATGCGCGGCTCCGGCTTGACCAGTGAGACGTCCTGCGATGCGGTGGGCTCGGCAGATGGTGTCTCTGCCGGAGCTTCGACGGCAGGAGCGGGTTGCGGGGCACGAGCCGGGGCCATGCGCTGCATCACTAGGTTGAGCGCCAGCATGGAAACGGCGACCAGCGTCGCGGCCAGCAGCAACGGGCGGCGATAGCGTGTCAGGAAGCTTGGCTTGTCGGCGGCTGCGTCGATGGCAGCCGCGGAGGTTGCCATGGACGGTGCTTCGGCGGCAGCAGCCTTGACCTTCTTCTCTTTGACCGGCTTGGCCGGCTTTTCAGCCTTGGGCGGGGCGACGACGGGCTCGACCGCAGCCGCTTCGGCTGGCTTGGCCGACTTGTCGGGCATAAACCGCGATAGCGCGCGGCCGATCGCCGAGTTGCTCGACGCAGCCGGCGCGGGCGCTTCGCTGCGGGCGCGCTGGGCCCGGCGGGCAGCCGCCACAAAGGTGCTGGTGCTGTTGGTGGCGACGGGCGCGTCGACCGATGGCGCCGCAGTAGGAACCACGGGCGCGAAGGGATCGAGATCGGTCCTGGCAAAGCTCGATTGCGGCTGCGGCGGACGTTCGACGCTGGCCGGATCGAAGTGCGGCCGCGCAGCCACGACCGGTTCGGCTGCGACAGGCGGACGCAAGGCGGCCTTGGCATCGAGGGCGGTCCGCACGGGACCTGCATCCTTGAAGCCTGGATCGAGCAGCGGCGCGTCATCGGCCGGATTGGCCGGCATGGCGTCCTCGCGCGACGGGCCGCTGCCGAGGGCGGCCAACATGGCTTCGAGGCGCTCGCCGCGGCTTTCGACAGGCGCTTCTTCGGGCGCAGCGGCCGGAGGCGCCTGGCGCGCTGGCTGCATGGGCGCACTGATTGGCGCACTGACCTGAGCTGGACGCTCGGACCGGGCGCTCAGCGCCGCTTCGAGCCTGGCCAGGCGTTCCGCCGTGTCCTTACCCGAAACATTGAGCAGTGCACTCATGCGCTCTTCGAGCGCAGTGAGGCTTTCTTCGCTGATGCCGCTGGAGGCAACTGATGGCGTCGACCTGGCGACGGCCTCGGAGGTCTTTTCGGCGACCATGGCGGCAAGCGCCTCATAGTCAGGCGTCTTGCCGGCGGTCTTGATCAGGCCGGTGAGACGGTCCTCAATGCTCTTGAGGCTATCTGGGCCAAACATGGCAACTGGAGCCGGTGCCTTGCGGGTCACGGCATCGCTGGTGCGCTCAGCGACCAGGGTCGCCATGGCTTCCATGTCGGTGGTGTCGCTCGGAGTAGAATAGAGCTTGGCCAGGCCATTGAGCTGGGCGCCGGTCTCGTCCATGCGCTGCATCAGCAGCTTGAGCTGATTTTCGACTTCGGATGTATCGGCGGCGGCCACAGGGGCCGACATGCGCTCGGACAGGGCCTCGATCTGGCTTTCCATGCGGGTGAAGCGGGGCTCCATGCCGGCCAGCACGGCATCGCGCAAGCCGGAGATATCCTGCTTGAGGCCAACGACATCGCCATTGGATGTCTCGAAATCGCCGATGCGGGCGGCCAAAGCGTCGACCTTGGCGACCAGCTTGCTCGGGGCAGCCTCGCGGTCTTTCATGGCCTGCGTGAAAGAGGCCATTTCGGAGGTCAGGCGTTCGAAATCGCCAGAGGAGAGCGCAACGTTCTTTTCGATGGAGTCGATGCGGTCATAGACGTTGCGCACGCTCTTTTCGATGGCATGCATGGCCGGCATCAGGGTGCCGGCGCCCTCGACCTTCGGCTCGGCCGCCTTGCGGTCTTCGCGCGCGATCTCGCGTTCCATCTGCTGGGCCTGAAGTTCGGCAAGCTTGCCGACTGTGCCCGAGACATCATCAAGGCGCTTATTGATTGCGGAGAGGTCGACCTTGGGGCCCTCCTCGATCAGCGCGCCAAGCGCGGCGATCTGGGATTCGAGGCGCTTGACCTGGCCCGTCTCGCCGACTGCGCCGGCCAGAAGCTCGACCACGTGGGTCAACTGTTCGACCTGGCTGGCGACTTCGCGCACGCTGCCATTGTTGTTGCGCTGCGCCTTGAGCTCGCCTTCGAGGCGTTCGAGACGACCGGACAGGCCGCCGACCAGCGAATTGAGCTCGCGGAATTCGGGGATGTCGCCGACGCGACGGCCAAGCGCTGCGGCTGATGTGCCCGACATCTGCCGGCCGCGGATTTCGGCGATGGCGCTGGTCAGGGCATCGGGCTCTTCGGCATGGCCCAGCTCGTCGCGCTCGCTGAAGCGATCGACGGCACGCTTGACGGTGCGCAAAGCCTCGCGGCGACGGACGGACGGCTCCGGACCGACGACCTGGTCGCGCAGATTGCGGACACGCTGGGCGAGACCGGACAGAGCTGGCTCGGGTTGTTCGACGCGGGCGTAGCGCCCTTCGACCTGGTCGAGCAGGGCGACGAGTTCGCCACGCAGGGCCTGCCACTCGCCTGGCTGCGGTTCGCTAGCCGGGTCGGACATATCCTGGATTGAGTAGGCGCGGGCCATGAGCGGTACCTGTCATCAAAAGACGGTCCCCTCGCGATTCAACACGAAGGTATGACGGTTACTCTTGGGAAAACATGGTAAAGAACCCGTTAAGCATTGCCGCATTATGCAAGAGCAAATGCCTCTGAGAGCTGATTTTCTGGGGTTTTAGCGTGTCCGAGTCGGGACTTGACCGACGGGCACGTAACGGGGAGCCACTGCAAACGATGACCCGCCGCCGCATTATCATCGTCGATGACCATCCCCTGTTCCGGGCGGCCCTGCGGCAGACGCTGGCTGGCGGCGATGCCACGGTGTCCGTCGAAGAAGCCGGCGACCTGGCGGGACTGAGCGCAGCGCTCGACGCCGACCGTGATTGCGATCTCGTCCTGCTCGACCTCAACATGCCCGGCGTGCGCGGCTTCTCCGGGCTGCTGCTGCTGCGCGCGCAGTATCCTGATATTCCAGTGATGATCATCTCGGCAGTGGAGGATAGCACAGTGGTGCGGCGCGCCTTCGAGCTGGGGGCCGCTGGCTATCTTCACAAATCGGTGGGGCCGACCGAGATCCGCCGTGCCATCGAGACGGTTTTGTCAGGCGAAGTCTTCGTGCCTGAGGGGACGACGCTGGGCGGCGATGATGCGCATACGGCGCTGATGCGCCGGCTGTCGACGCTGACGCCGCAACAGGTGCGCGTGCTGATGATGCTCAGCGATGGGTTGATGAACAAGCAGATCGCCTATGAGCTGACCATCTCGGAAGCGACCGTGAAGGCGCACGTCTCGGCGATCCTGCAGAAACTCGATGTCGACAGCCGAACGCAGGCGGTGATTGCTGCGGCTCGGATCGAGGATGGCCAGTTCGAAGCACTGTTTTCGATTGGGTCGGAGAAGGCTTGATCCGTGCCAAGCCCTCGTGGTTCGAGGCTCGCAAGAGCTCGCACCTCACCATGAGGACTACTAATTTACCGAGTTAAGAACAGCCCTCATGGTGAGGTGCGCTTCTTCAGCGCCTCGAACCACGAGGGCGTGGCAAAGACCTAACTAGACCGTCGCCCTGCCCTTTGCCCAATCGTCCGTCTTCGTCCCCACCAATTGCGCAATGTTGGTTTTTCCCTCGGCCCGTACCGCTGCCGCGAGTCCGCGCTTGAGGCGGTCGAGCATGTCAAGCCCCCCGAACACCATGGCCGAATAGAGCTGGATGGCATTGGCGCCGGCCTCGATCTTGGCTACGGCCGATTGCGGCGAGTGGATGCCGCCCACACCGATGATCGGTAGATGGCCGACTCGCTGACGGACCTGCGCCAGCTTTTGCGTCGAAAGATCGAACAGCGGCTTGCCGGAGAGGCCGCCAGTTTCAGTGGCGTTTTCCATGCCCGCAACAGCATCGCGGGTAATCGTCGTGTTGGAGACGATCAGTCCATCCAGGTCGGTGGCGAGCACCACTTTGGCGATGCCGTCGAGCGCCTTCTCGTCGAGATCGGGCGCGATCTTGAGGAAGACCGGCACACGAGTTTTTGCCTTGGCGCGCGCAGCGAGAATCTCGCCGAGAAGACGGCGCAGGGCCTCGTCGGCCTGCAGGTTTCGCAGGCCGGGCGTGTTGGGTGAGGAAATATTGGCGGTGAGATAATCGGCCAGGTCGGCGAAGCGTTTCACCCCCAGCACATAGTCGGCGACGAAATCATCGCTGTCCTTGTTGGCGCCGATATTGACCCCGAGCGCTGCCGGCACGCGCTGGCCCTTGAGCCGCGCAAAGGCCGCCTCGTGGCCCTCGTTGTTGAAACCCATGCGATTGATGACGCCATCGGCGGCGGGGACACGGAACAGCCGTGGCTTGGGATTGCCGACCTGCGGCCGCGGGGTCACCGTGCCGATTTCGACCATGCCGAAGCCCATCAGCGCCAGTGGCCGCGCCACTTCGGCATTCTTGTCGAAGCCGGCCGCCATGCCGACCGGGTTCTTGAGATCGAGCCCGCACAGCGTGGTGTGGAGTTCTGCCCCGTCAGGATGGCTCTGCTCCGGTGCCAGCCCCAGGCGTAATGCGGTGATGGTGGCGCCATGCGCCGTTTCGGCATCCATCTTGAGCAGAGTCTGCTGGGTAATGTCGGACAAAGCCGGGATCCGCAGCAATGGCGAGAGCGCAGACAGGATCATCGCACTGCCTCCGGCAGATCGCAGGAGCCATCGGCGGCGACGCTGATGGGCGCCTCCCAGGCGATGGCAGATGTCGGCAGAGGCCCACCATAGAGATGGGGGAACAGCGCCCCGCCACGCGAGGCCTCCCAAACCAGGCTGTCTCCAAGCTCTGCACTTTGTACCGCCAGCAAGACCAGTCCGCTTTGCCCGGCGAAATGGAGTCGTAGGGTTTCACCCAGTTGCTCGGCCGAGGAGAAATGGATGTAGCCATCCTTGGCATCGATAGGCATGCCGGCAAAAGCCGGCTGGCCACGGGCTGGGCCGAACACGAATTCTGTAGCGATCTTGTAGACAAATTGGGGGGCGCTCATGCGCGCGAACCTAATGGCGTCCATTCGGAGCCGCAAGCGTGCTGAACGCGGATACGAAACAGTGGCGGCGGGCTTGTCTCATTCGTCAACCGTAGCGAACTGTCACCCCGCTGACCCTACCGAGGCTGACCCAGGCATGCACGCCGCTGAGAGCCCAGCTGTATTATCAGAATGCCGACATGGCCTGCCGCACCTTTGCAATGAACCCCGCCAGCTGGTCCGGCGTGCAATTGTTCATGTCGTAGAGCGCCAGGTATTTGGGTGGCGTGCGGGTGCGGAAGGTGACCCAGGCCCAACGACGGGCGAGGCGCCGCGGCGGATCGCCCATGACCATGGTCCGCCAGCGATTGCCACCATAGGTGGTAACAAAGGCGACCTTCTTGATGTTCTTGAGATTGGGGATAAGCCGGCCGCGATCACCGCCGCCTTCGAGGATGAAGGAGACGCCAGGCAGAAAGGTACGATCGAAATAGCCTTTGAGGATGGCGGGGTAACCGTAGTTCCAGACCGGATGCACAAAGACCAGGGCTTCGGCCGCCATCAGCCGATCGACAAAGGGTTTGACCGCCGGCGTCAGGTTGCCGGGCACGTCGTGATAGTTGAGGCGCTCCTCGCGGCTAAGCACGGCATCAAACTCGGCCTCGTAGAGGTTGAGCGCATCGACTTCGTGGCCCTTGGCCGTGAGCTCATCGACGACGGCATTGAACAGCGCGCGGTTGTAGCTGCTTTCGACCGGATGGGCGTGGATGACGTGGACGCGCATCAGGCTGCATGCACTGGATTTAGACCATCAAACAGCCAGGCCTTGCCCGCCCCAAAGTCGAAGTCGGGATTCTCCCAGGCCACCATCTTGCCGGGGTTGAGGATGCCCCTGGGGTCGGCCTCGCGCTTGAAATCGAGCTGTTTCTGGTCGGTCCGCTTCATGCCGCCCTCTTCGAGCGTATAGCGATGCGGATTGAAAACGTTGCAGTCATTGTCCTCGTGGATGCGGATGATCTCTTCGAGCCGCTCTTCCGTGGTGTACCGCACCAAAGGCAGGCCGGCGAAGGTGACGATGCCGTCCTGCCGCGTCATCTCGATATGCATGGGCAGTTCGTCGCCGAGCAGGTCGACGATCTTCTGCACGTGATCGATGGTGGGGTAGCGGGTCTGGAGATAGGTGATCGTGGGATCGACCTTGAGGGCACGGAGCGTCGTGTGGTTCCAGGCGAGCTCATAGACCGGCGGCAAGCGCTTGAGTTCTTCCTCGCTGGCCCGGTCGGACCGATACAGCATCTCGCCCTTGTGGTGGCTGGTGAACAGCGTCATCGCCGCGGCCGAAACCGGCGCCACCATGATTAGCACGACCGATTGCCCGGCCTTGATGTAGGGCTTGTGGCGGTTGAAATATGCCTCGGGGATCGGTGCGGCATAGGACGAGACTTCCTTGACCAGCAGCCCATCCTGGAGCGCCACCGCCTCGGCAAAACGGGCGGCGGCTATGAAGCTGTCGAAGCCGACGATCATGTCGACCCAGTCATGCGCCGGCGCCAGCGGCATTTCCGCTTCGACGATGATGCCATTGGTGCCATAGGCATGGGCCACCTTGAGGATGTCTTCGCCCTCGAGATCGAGTTCGCGCGGCTCGGCCTCGCAGGTGATGACCTTCATCCCCAGGATGCTGCCCAGATTGCGCAGCCCGCCCCAACGCACCGAACCGACGCCGCCGGACCCACCGGCGATAAAGCCGCCGATCGACGCCATGCGGTAGGTCGATGGGTGAAAGCGAAGTTCGCCGCCGACGGCGGCTTTGGTCTGATGGTCCATCTGTTCGAGCACGGCGCCGGCCTGGGCGCGCACCCGGTCCTTCTTGATGTCGAGCACCTTGTCCATACTCATCAGGTTGAGCATGGCACCGCCCGACAGCGGCATGGCCTGGCCGTAATTGCCGGTGCCGGCCCCACGCGGCGTGATGGCGACGCCGTGCTTGTAGGCGGCAGCCAGCGTGGTCTTGACCTCGTCATTGCTGCGCGGCGAGACCACGATCTCGGCGGTGACATGATCGAGCTTGGCTTTGAGAACCGGCGAGTACCAATAGTGATCGCGGCTGCGCTGCTGGACAATGCGGGGATGGTCTTCGACCGGGATATCGCCGAGATCGGCGCGGAAAGCTGCAATGCTCATAGACGTTGTCCCATCAAGTCGTCGAGTTCGCGATAGTCAGGCAAGGTAGTATCGATAGCCATGCCGCTGCGCAGCACGATGCGGTCGGATTGCGGGCGCGACATGAGTTCGGTCCAAGTGCGGGCACCGAACAGCACCAGGTCGGCGGGTGCGCCAGCGGTGATGGTGGCGGTGTAGCCAAAGCCGGCAATCGCGGCGGGATCGGCGCCGACCGCACGGGCCCAGGCAAAAGCGTCGGCCTGCGGGTGATCGAAGTGGAGGATGCGGGCACCCTCGCGCAAAACCTCGAAGCCGTCGAGATCGCCATAGGCGTAGAAGGGGTCTCGCGTATTGTCGGAGGCGATCGCCACGGGGACGCCGGCGGCCTTAAGTTCATTGAGCAGGGTCACTCCACGCCAGCGCGGCGTGCGGATACCGGATGTGTTGTCCCGGTCCTGCAAGTACATGTTGCACATCGGCAGCGAGACGACGGCTACGCCAGCCCGCGCCACCTTGTCGATCACGCGTTTGGCGACACCGTCAGACTGCACTGCCAGCGAGCAGCAATGGCCCGCAGTGACCTTGCCAGTGAAGCCGGTCTCGATCACCGCCTCGGCCAGGCTTTCGAGCGCATTGGCGGCCGGATCGGGCGATTCATCGGTGTGCAGGTCGATATCGAGGCCGAGCTCGCCGGCCATTTCGACCAAGCGGCGCATGATGGTGCGGTTTTCCGGATGCACAGCGGTCGAGCCGCCGAGGATGCCCCCGGCCGGCTTGGCGCGCGTCGCGATAGCGCGCAGCGCCGCCGGATCGAGGATCGTGTCCGGCCCCATCAGCCCCGCGGCCTGCAGTTCCACACGCCCGGCCCAGCGCTCGCGCATGGCCTCGAACACGTCCCAGGTGATCTCGTGCTGCGGCGGCGCCATGTCGAGGTGGGTGCGGATGGCGGCTGTACCATGGGCATAGGCACAGCGGAGCGAGAAATCCATGCGCCGCTCGACATCGGCGGCGGCCCAGTTGGCACTGCGATCGTCGAGCACAGCCATCAGGGCGCCCAGCCAGGTGCCATCGGGGTTCTGCTTGCGCGGCCAGATATGGCCCTTGTCGAGATGGGTATGGAGGTCGACGAATGCTGGAAGCACGATGCCGCCATCGAGGTCGATGGCGGTGGACGCCGGTGCCGTGCCGGCTGGCGATATCGCGGTGACGATGCCGTCGGCGACGGTAATGTCCACCCGAGCCAGCGCACCCGATGCGGCATTGTCCATGACCGATTCCGGCACGCTGGCATTGGCCAGCACATAGTGTCCGTCGGCAGGAATTGTGATCGCCATCTCAGTTCTCCCGCTTGATGGCACTCTCGTGCCAGCGATGCAGCAGCAGCCAGGAGATCAGCGAGGTCAGCGCGAAAATCGCTACGCCAGTCGCCATCAGGAGCAACAGGGCCGCATAGAGGCGCGGATAATTGAGCCGGTAACCAGATTCGAGTAGGCGGAAGGCAAGGCCGGAGCCTTTGCCGGCCGACCCCGCGGCAAATTCGGCTACCACGGCGGCAATCAACGACAAGCCGCCACCGATGCGCAGGCCGGCGGCGAAATAGGGCAGCGAGCTGGGCAGCTTGAGATGGATGAGCGTCTGCCAGCGACTGGCGCCGTAAAGTTCGAACAGGTTGAGCAGGTTGTGGTCGACGCTCTTGAGGCCCGAGACCATGTTGGACAGGATCGGGAAGAAGGCGACAATGAAGGCGCAGGTCAGCAGCACCGTCGGTGTGTCGCGAATATAGATGATCAGCAGCGGCGCGATGGCGATCATCGGCGTCACCTGCAGGATGACTGCGAAGGGGAAGATCGCCAGTTCGATCCATTTGGACTGGATCAGGATGATCGCCAGCCCGACGCCGCCGATCAGGGCGATGATCAGCGCCAGTATGGTGATGCGAAGCGTCACCAGCAGCGAGGGCGACAGGGTGTCCCAGTCGGTGAACAAGGCCGTCACCACGTCGAGCGGCGCCGGCATGATGTAGCGCGGCACCTGATTGATGACGATGTGCGCCTGCCAGGCGGCGACCGCGAGGATCACCATGAAAACGGGGATGGCGACGGACAGTATGCGCTCGGTGGCGCTGGTGCGGCGGATCACGATGGCGACGGCGCTGTCGGTACCGGCCTCGGAGGAATGGAGTGATGCGGCTTCGGTCATTTCGCCTGGGCTCCGCGCATGATGGCTTCCTGCAAGGCGCGCGACACCATGTCGGTGGTGGCACGATATTCTTCCGAGGTGCGGTAGTGTTCGTCGCGCAAAGCCGAGGTTACCAGCGGCAGGTCGGCATAGACCTGTCCGGGACGCGCACGCATGACCACGATGCGATTGCTGAGGAAAGCGCTCTCGAACACCGAATGGGTGACGAAGATGACGGTGATGCCGGTCTCGCGCCACAGGCGCAGCACGTCGTCATTGAGTTTCTGCCGGGTGATTTCGTCGAGCGCGGCGAAGGGCTCATCCATCAACAGCAGCTTGGGCTTGGTCACCAGCGCGCGAGCGATCGACACGCGCATCTTCATGCCGCCGGACAGTTCGCGCGGATAGGACTTGGTGAAATCGGCCAGCCCGACCGAAGCCAGCGTTTCCATGATGCGGTCATTCGCGGCGGATTTGGAAACCCCTTGCAGCCGCAGCGGCAGGTAGACATTGCCCCACACCGTCTGCCAAGGCATGAGGGTTGGCTCCTGGAAGACGAAGCCAATATCGCCTTCGGGCAGTCCCTTGGAGCTGATCTTGGACGAGGGCCAATCGATCTGGCCCGAGCTGGCGGCGCCGAGGCCGGCGATAATACGCAGGGCCGTAGACTTGCCGCAGCCTGATGGGCCCAAAAGGCTCAGGAACTCGCCGCGCCGGACGTCGAGCGACATGTCCTTGAGGGCCAGCGTGCCGTTGGAAAACAGCTTGCTCACATGGCGCATGGAAACGACCAGGCGAGCAGTCGAGGCATCGCCGGCCAGGGCCGGTTCGGAAAGGGTCAGGTCAGTCAAAATGATTTCGCCCAGTTTAGGGTCGGAACGACGCGGGCAGGAAGGCCCGCGCCGATGGTCTGCAGCAGACTACTTCATCAGGTCAACGCCAAGGCCCTGGCACACATACTTGGTCGTGTAGGCCTGGCTGACGTCGATACCGGCTTCGAACACGCCGACTTCGACCATGCTGTCATAGAAGCTGGTCCAGCCAGCTTCGGTCATGCAGCCGATGCCCTTGGTTTCGGCATCGCCGGAGACGACGATGCCATATTCCTTCATCTTCGCGATGCCATAGGCGATCTGGTCATCGGTCATTTCAGGATTGTCGGTCTTGATCAGCTCGTTGGCGGCGGCGTTGTCGCCATAGAGATAGTTGGTCCAGCCGATGATGGTCGCTTCGACGAAACGCTTGGCAATGTCAGGGTTCTCGTCGACCCACGGCTTCATGGCTTCGATCGTGGTTGAATAGGGGTGGTAGCCCTGGTCGGCCAGCAGCCAGACGTCGGGAGCAAATCCGGCCTCGCGCTCGATGGCGAGCGGCTCGGAGGTCAGATAGCCCTGTTGGATGGCCATATCATCGGCCAGGAACGAAGCCGGATTGAACTGGTATGGCTCGTACTTCTCTTCGACAAATTCGGGCCATTCGGTCTTCATCCAGGTGAAGTAGCCGGAAAAGCCATCGGCGCTGAGAATGTACTTGGAGGCACCGGCCAGTTCGGGAAAGGTGGCGAACTTGCCAGGATGCGACATCAGGATCTGCGGATCCTTCTGGAAGATCGCGGCCAGAGTGATGGTCGGAATGGCTTCCTTGACGGCGTTGATCGCGCCGGTTGCGCCGCCCATGTAGAACTGGACCTGACCCGAAACGAGCATCGGGCGGCCAGGTGACTGCGGCCCGCCCTGCATGATGGTGACGTCAAGGCCGTACTCGGCATAGGTACCGTCGGCGACGGCCTGGTAATAGCCGCCGTGCTCCGCCTGGGCCAGCCAGTTGGTGGCAAAGGTAACCTTGTCCTGGGCCACGGCGACACCGCTGAAGGCGGCCAGGACGAGGGTAGATGTTGCAAGTTTGATGATGGTGTTCATTTCGCGCTCCCTGGCCGGGCTGGGAGCAGCCAAGGCCAATTTTTGTGCGATTGTCTCGCTTGCTCAATACTTCCCCCCGCAAGGCGCCTTTGTGAAGTCAAATTATAGGCAACATCGAATAATGCCTGCCATGCATGCAAATTGGGCAGGTTGGGACTAGGCAAGCGCCCTACCCCCCGATAGCATTCGCAATTCTAGGACACCTCTGCCCATGACCATCCCCCTCGACCCCCCCCAAATTCACCCGCCCTTTGCGCCCTATAGCCACGGCATTGTCGTGCCGGCGGGGCAGCGGCTGGTGTTTTGCTCGGGACAACTGGGTATTGCGGCCGACAAGACGGTGCCCGCCGATTGCGAGGGGCAGGCGCGCATCTGTTTCGACAATATCGCGGCAATCCTGGGCGAAGCCGGCATGAGCCTCGCCAATGTCGTCCGCATCAATGCCTACGTGACCGGCCGCGAGCATCTGGCGCCCTATATGGCGGTGCGCAACGCGCTGTTCGCCGAGCCCTACCCCGCCTCGACGCTGATGCTGGTGACCGGCTTCGCCCGGCCCGAATTCGTCGTCGAGATCGAAGCGATCGCCGCCGGCCCCGCCTGAGGACATTCCATGACACGCAAGATTTGGTGGACCGATTTCACCGCCGCCGACTTCGATGCCATCGACCCCAACAAGACCATCGCGATCATGCCGATCGCTGCCGTCGAGCAGCACGGTCCGCACCTGCCGGTCGGCACGGATACGATCATCAACCAGTCGATGATGGAGCTGCTGGCCGAGCGGGCCCCTGCCGATCTCGACATCCGCATCCTGCCGGTGCAGGCCATCGGCAAGTCCAACGAGCATATCTGGGCCAAGGGCACGATCACGCATACAGCGACCAATCTCATCGATGCATGGACCCAGATTGGGCTCGAAGTGGCGCGGGCAGGCATCAGGAAGATCGTCTTCGTCAACTCGCATGGCGGCAACGAGGAAGTCATGGGCATCGTGGCCCGCGAGCTGCGCGTGCGGGCCGGCATGTTGGCGGTCAAGAGCGGCTGGCGCTTCACGCCGCCCGATGTGCTGAGCGATCTCGAGCGTCGCCATGGCATTCATGGCGGGGATGCAGAGACGTCGCTGATCCTGCATTTCAAGCCACATCTGGTCGACATGGCCAAGGCGCAGAATTTCGTCTCGATCGCTGCGCGTGACGAACAGCAGTTCAAGTATTTGCGCCCCACCGGCGCCTTCGGTCACGTCTATGCCTGGATCGCCTCGGACATCAATCCAGCGGGCGCGGTGGGTGACGCGACCCAAGCCACGGCCGACAAGGGCCGTACCATCGCTGAGGCCAATGTTGCAGGCATGCTGGAGGTCTTGGCGGAGGTAAAGGACGCACCTCTACCGAGCCACAGCTAGCGGACATTGGCCTGCGATGCGCTGGCCTGAGCTGCCAGACTCCAAGTTGGAGCCGAAATCGACGCCAGGTCCGTTGGCCGCGCAGACAACGTCCGCGGCGGCCTCTAGACCTCAGTTGCTCAAACCCGTCATGAACCGGATTGCCGCCTCCAGCTCCTCGGGCGAACAGTCTTCGCACAAACCCTTCGGCGGCATCGCTTCGAATCCTTCGATGGCCGACTTCAGCAAGGCGGGCAGACCTCTTGCTAGCCGGGTGTTCCAGTCCCTCGCAACGCCGGCCTTCGGAGAATTCACCATCACATTTGCAGGCGCGTGGCAGGCAGAACAGTAGTCGCGATAGATTTCGTCACCGGCGCGATCCTGGGAAGCCGCCGGTCCAGTGATGGCAGCGAGCAGGGCGATGGCGAGTATCCAAGCCTTCATAATGAGCGGACCTTCGATGTAGTGATTACCAAGAGTAAGGGCGGCCGGTTGGAACCGGCCGCCCGCTGGGACTACTGGCCTTCCTGGGCGTGGAACATCGTCTCTGCGTAGAAGATGCCCAGCCCGTAGCCGCCTGCGTGCTCCTTCGCGATGTCCATGACAGCGGCATAGGTTTCACCGCGCGCCCAGTCACGCTGAAGTTCGAGAAGGTACTGAACCCAAGTGATCGGACGGGCACCAGCCTGAACCATCCGCTCGATCGCCCTGTCGTTGGCCTCGTCACTGATACCGCCGGACGCATCAGTCACGAAGTAGACCTCGTAGCCCTGTTCGAGGGCGGAGAGCACCGGCATCACGCCGCACACTTCCGTCCAGAGGGCGGAGACAACGATCTTCTTGCGACCGGTCTCGGCAACGGCGTCCGAGACGCGCTGGTCTTCCCAGGTGTTCATGGTCGAACGGTCAATCGGCACCTGGTCAGGGAAGACAGCCTGGATTTCGGGGAAGATCTTGCCGCTGAACGAATCCGCAGCGACGGTCGTCAGAATCGTGGGAACGTCGAAGACCTGGGCGGACTTTGCCAGGCCGGTGACGTTGTTGCGCAGTTCCGCGATGTCGATCGAGCGGGTGGCAAATGCCATTTGCGGCTGATGGTCAATGAGCAGCAGGACGTGGTTGTCGGGCGTCAGCAAGCTACTGGCCGCTGGAGCGGCCTCGGCGTTCGCACCAACCAGACCCAGAGGAAGGACCAGTGTTAGGGCTTTGAAGATATTAGATATATTCATTTTAGGTCTCCTTGCAAAGCGATGTTCAAATCGCAGGAGACAACATTCCGCCACTTTCTGTTTGATAACAATTCAGAGGAAATCTAATATACTATTTCATATGGCTGAATAGTAATGAGCTCGAGAGCAACCCATGATCCGCGACCTTGTCTCGCTGAGGACCTTCGTCACCATCGCGTCCCAGGGCAGTTTCGCCAAGGCAGCGGACAAGCTCGGGATTTCGAGACCACTCGCCACCAAGCATGTGGCTGATCTCGAAAAAGAGCTTGGCGCGAAACTGTTCAACCGCACGACGCGGCGGCTCAGCCTCACCGAGGCCGGCCGTACTCTCTCCTCGACGGCATCGACCCTGTTCGGTCTTCTTGAAGGTGCCGAGCAGGACATCAGGGGCGCGACCGCGTCGCCGAAAGGGACGTTGCGCATAAACGCACCAATGTCGTTCGGGGTGCTTCATCTCAGCGATATTGTGAGCGAGTTTCTTTGCATCTATCCCGATGTGGACGTTGAACTCACGCTGGACGACAGAACGGTCAACGTCGTGGAGGAAGGCTACGACATCGCCATCCGGATCCGACGCCTTGAAGATTCCACCTTGTTGGCGCGCCATCTGGGGCCGGCGCGCATGATCGTCTGCGCGTCTCCTGCTTACCTCGATGCAAACGGTGCTCCCCAGAGTCCAACCGATCTCGAGCAGCACCAGTGTCTCGTGTACGACTATTTGGCGCGAAGGGGCACTTGGAGTTTTGACCGGAACGGTGAAACCGAGAATGTCCGAGTGGCTGGCAGACTTCGTAGCAACAATGGCGAGACGCTGGTCAAGGCGGCGGTCGCCGGCGTCGGCGTGGCTCTTGCTCCGACATTCATAGCCTCGGACCATCTGAAATCGGGAGCACTCATCCCGCTGCTATGCGATTGGAAAGTGCTGGAGCCGTCCTTCTATGCCGTCATGCCTCCGGGCCGGATCGACGTTGGCAAGGTTCGGGCGTTTGTCGACCATCTGGTGAGGGCAGTAGGCAACGTGCCCTACTGGGACCGGGGCCTAGACTTTCTAGACTTTTAATCTTCTAGAATTGATGCTCAGGCCGTCCCCGCCACTAGAGAGCCAAGAGTTCCCGGAACGAGCGCGTGACGCCGGCGTGGTGATAGGGCTTGCTGAAGAAGACGCTGCCGTCAGGCAGGTCGGTGATCTCCACGGTACGGTGCCCTGACGTGACCACGATTTTGATGGGCGGCCATCGATCGTGCACGGCCGCCGCCAGTTTCAGGCCGTCCATGCTGCCAGGCATGTCGATATCGGTGAAGAGTATCCGTATCTCGGCATTGCCCTCAAGCAGGGCCACGGCATCGTCCGCGTTGGATGCTTCGAAGACCTGATAACCCGCGTCTGTCAGGCGATCGACAATGTCCAATCTTACGAGGAACTCGTCTTCGACAACTAAAACGGCGATCTTGTCCGACATGCCGCACTGTCCATTGTTGATACCAGACAGACGCAACGCGGATGCAGGACTAACGATCCTTCAAATCGGCTTGTGATCAGCGCAAATTACGACAGCTGTTCAGAAACTCCCCAGCGAGAGCCTACGCCACCTCGAATTGCCGATGCTGCACCAGCCCCATTCGTTCGGCGGCAGCGACGATACGAAGCACGTCCATGGTACTGCGCGCCAGGAGCTTAGCCTTGAGGTTTTCGCAATGCTGCTCGGCAGTCCGCTGGGAAATATCGAGAATGTGCGCAATTTCCTTGGACGTGTGCGCCTCCAGAATGAGCCGCAGCACTTCCCACTCGCGCGGCGTCAGTCTCTCAAGCAGCATCGGCAGCAACTGTTCTGGTCGCGTGGTGGATGACTTGGCAGGCATGCTTGACCCCTTCGAACGAAAGACCTCGAGGGAGTGAAGCTGCACCAGCGTGATTCCAGCGTGAATCGGTCGCCGGATTTACAAACCTGAGGATTTCCAGGTGAAGGACTCAGCCATTTTCCAATGCGGCACAGTGGCTTGAGCATTTTCAGAAGAGCGCAGGCGATCGACCAACAAACGGGCGTCTTCCTGCTTGAGCGACCTATGGTGGGCCGTGTAGGCCTGCAGCACCGCCACCCGACGCGCCTCGGGCAGCGCAGCTGCAAGGGCTTCGCGAGTGCGCTCGCGAAAGTTCAGCGCCTCGGCCCGCCTGCTCAGGGCATGGTATTCCCCATCGCCAAGAAGCCCGAGTTGCATCAGTTGTTCCAAGGTCGCGCGCGCGTCGACGAGGGCCTCGGTCAGCGGTGCATATCCAAGTTCGGGTGGGGCGTGGATGATGGCCACGTCGCCGTCGTCGTCCAGGGTTCCGTCCAGATACCAGTTGGCGATGCGCCCGACCGGCACCATGCCGAAGCCGGCGCAGTCGGCGGCGCGCAGGGCGCCCATCGATGCGGCACCCATGACTGTGACGCCGCTTTCGAGCGCGAACAGGATTTCCTTGTGCCAAACCGATGCGACCCAGCCAAAGTAACCGTCGATCAGCCCAATATGAGTAGCACCCTGCCTGACGACGCTGGCGATGTCACCGCGCGATGCCGGCGGAAGCAGGTGCAGGCCGGTAAAGTCGAGATCCAGGCCGTAAATGCTCGGTCCGGCGAACACGACCCTCACGATCGTAGCGCTGCCAGACATGCCAAAGCCCGCGTGCCCGGTGTCCAGTTGAGATTGACGCCCCAATCCTCAAGACCTTCAGCCAGAACCTTGACCACCGAAATCCCAACCCGGTCGCCGCCCAGGGGAACGCACAGCACGTCATGAATGCCGTGGCGCGCCAGTTGGGTCAGCATGTGCTCGGTCATCCGCTCAAGTGGCGTTCCCAGCGCAAGTCCGCTTGTCAGGCGGCCGACAGGAGCTGGATTGATCCGCGTGGGCGGTGCGTCGCTGCCATAGCCTGATGGCTCGATATCATCCCTGGCGCCCGCGATTGTGGTCACGCGCGACTGGGCGGCCTCGGTGATCGCGCGCAGGGCGGCGCGGACGGAAACGGGATGCGTGCCAGACCCAGATGAGACCTCAAAAAGGCCCGGCCTTGCCCGCCCCACCGGCCAGATTTCGGCCATGACCGTGGGAATACCAAGATCGGTCGTCTGGTCGAACAGCATCAGCGAAAAGCCGGCCATTGCGATCATGTCGACGAGGCGATCGACCTGCGGATCGTCAAGGGTGGCAGGATCGATCTGGCGTGCGGCCCGGTGATCGGGTGGCGTGATCGCCCATAGCGTGCCGGCATCGCGCTCGATCAGCTCGCAGAGACCGTGGAAAAACGCTTCCTCGATGCAATTGCCTGATGCCAGCCCGTTGGTGTGCTGGCAGATGCCGGGCAGGTCGGCAGCGCGGCCCGAGAACCGCACGACATCAAGCGGAATGAAGCATGCGTCGCCATTGGAAAGGTTGGTGCCCTGCACCCAGCTGATCGGCCGATCTCGCGGGAAAGTCTCGCCCGCTGGCAGCGTGCCGGTGGAGCGGTAGACAGATCTTCCCTGCGCCACCAGGTCGGCGGCGGTCGCAATCACGATGTCGCATTCCGGCTGTTCGGCGATGGCGCATTCCATCGCCTCCATGGCAGCCGATGCCTTGGCCGCCTCGTCGGTCAGCCCCTTGCCTTGGTTGGTGGCAAGCGTCAGCGCATTGGGGCGGAAGCTGGCAAAGACCGGAATACCGATCGTATCGAGCGAGGTCTGCCGGGCGATGCGCGTGATGCCATACGCCGCCAGGTGCGGCGCAAGCCGGGACAGGGTCTGTTCCGGCGGGCAAATGCGATCGCTGTAGTCGCCGCTCGACACGGTCAAGCAGCGATAACGTTGATCCACCTTTGCGAAGGCGCGTCGGCCTGGGGTCTGATGGCGCCGACGTCTTGCAGCTGGGCTGCGGCTGCTTCACCAACGAATACGAGTTGCACGCCGCCGGTCCGCGCGTCAGTCACCTGCATGAAGCCCGACTTAGCCGCAGCCTGTATGTAATGTGTCAGCAATTGACCCTCCCTTGTGAGCAAGGGTCAATCTAAGGCTTTGTTTTCTCTTCGTCTTTTTGGGAAATAATCTCGGCGGACTCGGCTTGGTAGACCTGCTAGTCGCAACCGCCCCGTAAATCTCAGGAGAAGCCTGCCTTGGACAGGGCCATCACGAAGTGATCGACATTGGCTTTGGAGCGGTGCGGCATGACGGAGGCGAAGTCCTTCAGCCTGAAATCGGGATAGCGTGCCATCCATCGGTCGCGGTGTATTTTCGCCGTGTCGAGGTCGCCGGCCATGGCGGCCGCAGCGGCCATCAGCCGGTCGACGATTGATTGATCCTGCATGCCGCGCAACTGCGCCAGCGCGACGGAATAGTTCTCGAGAAAGAACTCCACCGAACCGCTGATGCCGAGATAGTCGTCGGGCGCAAGTGGGTTGAGCGCGATGGCGTGGTCGATCCGGGCCTTGGCCTCACTCATCTTTGAGGCATGGACCAGAATATCGGCGCGATCGGCCATGATGTCGGCATGGTGCGGCGCACGATCCAGCGCCACCTCGAAATGCTCTTCGCTCGCATCCAGATCGCCCAGATACATGCTGGCATGTCCCAACTCGCGATGGCCGACGGCATTGAGCGGATCGAGCTCGACCGCGCGGCCGGCGAGACGCTTGGCCTCGTGCAGCAAATCACGATCGGACCGTCCGAGCAGCAGCCATTCCAGCGAAAGGGTACGCGCCATCCCGCTCAGGGCTGGGACATAGTCGGGCGTCAATCGCAAGGCTTGTGCCAGGTGGCTGCGGCACCGGCGCAGGATTTTCAGATCGAAATTGTGTGTCATGCTGGTGCCCAGCAGAAACCGCACATAGGCCGAAGCGGCGCCTGTTGTGCGGTAGCGATGTAGCTCGGCGGATGCCACGCCATCCGAGATGGCGGAGGAGATGATGCCGGAGAGGGTCGCTTGTGCGGTCAGCAACCGATCCTGCTGTAGCGTGATCTCGTCGGCCACCAGAATCTGCTGCGTATCGGTCGCGACAAGGCTGAAGGCAAGCCGCGGCGCCGAGGGACCGGGAAATATCGAGGTGCTGACCAGGTAGTCGAGGCCATAGGGCGCCGCCGCGGCCAGCGGATCGGACTGCGTCAGCTGGCGGGCGGTATGGGGCGCGAACATTGCAAACTGTCGGGTGCGGCAGAGCTGAAGCGTGATGTCGGTGATCAGCGACTGTGCCAGGGCGAGATCGCTGCGGGCAACGAGGGCGCTGTGCTCGGGTGGAATCAGGATGATCTTGGGCAGCGAGCGCGATATGGGGCCGGGCTGCGTTGGCGCCTCGGCATAGGTCGCGGGAACCGAGACATGCGGCGTCGCCCGCGCCGATATCCGGGCGGCCAGCGAGCGTGTCTCCAGTTCGGGCTTGGCGCCCAGATCCTGTTCCAGCCGTATGGAAAAGTCGCCGCAGATCCGCAAGGCCGCAGCATCATTGCCCAACCCGACCAGATTGGTCATGCGGGCCCGCAGGATGCGCTCGTCGAGGGGTGAAAGTTCGCTGAGCTTGTCGAAGGCATATTCCAGCTCGATCGAGCACTGCCGTTCGCCCGCAGCAATCAGCAGATCGGCGACGCGGCCGCGGACCAGTTCCCGCCTGGCCTGGACCCAGCGCGCTAGTTCAGATTCGGAAATCTCGACGCCGCTCAGGAGGTTCGACAGGCCAAGGCCCGATAGCCGGATGATGTCGGCTTCCGTTGCGGGGACATTGGCGTTGAGGATAGTCCCAAGATCGGACGCGAGCACGGCGCTCGTGGGGTGGATGATCCGTCCATCGAGGACGAGCAGCGGCGTGCTGGTGGCTCTCTCCCATTTGGCGACGGCCGCGAGCAACTGGCGCAGATTGGCGAAGGCCTTGGGCTGGCTTGCGTCACCCCAAAGCAGGGCGGCCGCATCGACGCGCGAAACGCCGTGTCGATAGTCCAAGACGAGGGCGGCGAAAAGGACGAAGGCCTTGGCTGGTAGGCGTGTCGCATCGGAAGCCGGCTCGATGCCCGGAAGTCCCAGAAGCCTCAGCAAAGGGGCTGCCTTTCCGCGCACCGGTTACCTTCCTTCTGGAGCATCAACTTCGTCATGAGCTTAACCGGTGCATGGGAATTTTCCCACGTAATTGTCATGGGGATTATTCCCAATACGCTCGTCCGTGAGGTTTGGCGGAAATGGCCGCAACCCAGCACTTTACACCGCCAACGCGGGGCGATATATATAGGACTTAATTCCACCAAATAAGATATATTTCCTGCCTCAGGGAAATCCGGCATGCTCACTCACAGGGCCATATGGGACGGTATTGACGCGCTCGCGCGCCGCCACGGCCATTCGGTTTCGGCGTTGGCCAAGCTTGCCGGGCTTGATGCCACCGCGTTCAATGTCTCCAAGCGCATCAGCAAGGATGGCCGCGAACGCTGGCCATCGACAGAAAGTCTGTCGAAAATTCTCGACGCCACGGGGGAAAGCTTCGGCTCGTTCTGGTCGAGCAGCACGTTCCTGCAAATGGGCGATTCCGCGCCAAACCCGACCGTACCGCTGCTTGGGTTGGCTCAGGCAGGTTCGGGCGGTTTCTTTGACAGTGCGGGATTTCCCGCTGGTCAGGGTTGGGACGAAATCTCCCTGCCTTCCCCGGGCGAAGCGGGGATCTACGCGCTCGAGGTGCAGGGCGACTCGATGGAGCCGCTCTATCGCGAGGGCGACCGCATCGTGGTCTCGCCCACCGAGCAGGTGCGGCGCGGTGATCGCGTCGTCGTCAAGACGCGCGAGGGCGAGGTTATGGCGAAGATCCTGGCCCGCCAGACCGGACGGCAGATCGAGCTTCATTCGCTCAACCCGGCCTATGAGCCGCGCGTCTTCGACCTTGCCGATGTGGAGTGGATCGCACGGATCATCTGGGCGAGCCAATGATCACCGTCACCGTCACCGTCGCTACGACGGAGGACGCCGACGATTGGGCGGCGATGCGGCAGGCGCTGTGGCCAAACGGCGGCTTGGACGCGCATCGTGCTGATATTGAAGCGTGGCTGGCCAATCCGCGCGACCTCACTAACCTGATAGCGCGTAGCGACACCGGACAGGCGCTGGGCTTTGCCGAAGCAAGCCTGCGGCATGACTACGTCAACGGCACGAAGAGCACACCGGTAGCGTTCCTCGAAGGCATTTATGTCGATCCGGCGGCGCGCCGATCAGGCGTCGCCCGGCAACTGGTTGAGGCCGTCGAGCGCTGGGGCCGGCAGCGGGGTTGCAGCGAATTTGCGTCCGACGCTGACATCGCCAACGTGACCAGCCACCAGATGCATGGCGCGCTCGGCTTCACCGAAACCCAGCGCGTCGTCTACTTCCGCAAGCTGCTGGGCTAGCGTGTCCTCAGGCCAGCAGCTTCCCCGCCAAAGCATCAGCAATCAGCTTGCGGGTATTGTCGATACCGTAGAGCGCTACAAACGAGCCAAAGCGGGGACCGCGCTCCTGCCCGATCAGCACCTGGTAGAGCATCTGGAAGAACTCGCCAGAGACGCCTGGACCGCCAGTTGGGCTCTTCTTGGTGAAATCCTGATAGCGCTCGATCGTGCGTGCAACGTCGAGTGCTGCGTTCTGGATGGTTTCGTTGCTGGCATCGGCCGGAAGTTCGGCAAAGGCGGCAGAAAGGGCCTCGAGTGCGGCGCGTTCGACATCGTCGGGGGCACGATAGCTCTTCTGCACGAAGTCACGGAAGTAGCGCATGGCATAGCCGACCATCGCATCGAGATGCGGATGCGTCTTTGCCGACACGCCTGGCGCGTAGGCCGAGATGTAACCCCACATGACGTCTGAGGTTTCCGGGTTCGAGGCAGTCGCCAGGTTCAGCAAGAGACCGAAGGTGACCGGCATGTCGATCTTGGGCACATTGCCGAAGTGGACATGGAACGCCGGGTTCTCCAAGCGCGCGGCGACTTCCTGCTGCTGATAGCCTGATATGAAGCTGTAATATTCGTCCACAGCCCGCGGGATGACGTCGAAATGCAGGCGCTTGGCCGTGCGCGGCTTCTGGAACATATAGAGCCCCAGGCTCTCGTTGCCAGCATAGGTCAGCCACTCGTCAATGGTCAGGCCATTGCCCTTGGACTTGGAAATCTTCTGGCCCTGGTCGTCGAGGAACAGCTCGTAGACATAATGCTCGGGCGCCTTGCCGCCGAGGATTTCGCAGATCTTGTCGTAGATCGGGGCGTTGGTCTGATGGTCCTTGCCGAACATCTCGAAATCGACGCCAAGCGCCGCCCAGCGCATGCCGAAATCGGGCTTCCACTGCATCTTCACGTGGCCGCCGGTGACCGGCACCGTGGTGTCGCGGCCGTCCTCGTCGGTGAAGGTCACCGTGCCGTCCTTGGCGTTGACTTCCTTCATCGGCACATAGAGCACGCGTCCTGATATCGGCGAGATCGGCAGGAAAGGCGAATAGGTGGCCTGACGTTCGGCGCCCAGCGTGGGCAGCATCACCTTCATGATGTCGTCGTAACGTTCGGCGGCGAGGCGCAGCACGGTGTCGAACTTGCCGGAACGATAGTAGTCCGTGGCGCTGGCAAATTCGTAGTCGAAGCCGAAAGTGTCGAGGAAACGGCGCAGCATGGCGTTGTTGTGGTGGCCAAAGCTGTCGAACTCGTTGGTCCAGGGATCGGGCACCGAGGTCAGCGGCTTTTGCAGATGCGGTTCCATCGCCTCCTTGGAGGGTACGTTATCCGGAATCTTGCGCATGCCGTCGAGATCATCGGAAAAGCAGATGAGCCGGGTCGGTATCTGGTCGCGGGTCAGCAGGCGAAAGGCCGTGCGCACCATGGTGGTGCGGGCCACTTCGCCGAAGGTGCCGATATGGGGCAGGCCGGACGGGCCATAGCCGGTTTCAAACACGGCTTCGCCCTTGCCCGACTTCTCGATACGCGCCACCAGTTTCCGGGCTTCCTCAAACGGCCAGGCGCGGGCAGTCTGGGCAGCGTCGAAGAACGCAGGGTCGAGTACGGGCAACGAAGACACGGGGCTGGGCCTTTCAGAAGGGAAGTCCGGGTGTGTTGCATTCTGGTGCCCTCGCGTCAACGTTTTCGCCCGTCTGCGCGGCACGCAATGTCGCAGGCGCTTGCCAAGGGGAGGCGACGCGCCTAGCTATCGGCTGCCAAGCCAGTTCCGGGAATGACCCATGTCCAACGCCGCCCATGACGCCCTCATCCACCTGATGATCGTCGCCGCCTCGTCCGACAGCGCCATGACCGAGAAGGAACTGGTCCGCATCCAGGCCCTGATCGGGCGGTTGCCGGTATTCGAGAGCTTCGACAAGAACCGGTTGACCGCCGTGGCCAATGCCTGCGCCGACAAACTCAACAGCGAAGGCGGTCTTGATCTCGTGATGGATGATGCCATTGCGGCCCTGCCCACGAAGCTGCAGGATACGGCCTATGCCGTGGCCGTCGAGATCACCTCGGTCGATCTCTATCTCGAGCAGGAAGAGCTGCGCTTTCTCGAAATGCTGCGCGACAAGCTCGACCTGGACCGGTTGGTCACTGCCGCCATCGAGACGGCAGCACGGGCGCGGCATCGCCGCATGCCAGCCTGATCGACCGTAACGATTTTCGAATGGAATCGCCGATAGCTTGGGCATGATCCCAAAGCAGCGGCGCAACCATGGAAACCTCACTCTATCCGCCGGTCAAAGCCTTCCTCGAAACGGCCGGCTATGAGGTCAAGGGCGAGATCGGCAGTTGCGATCTGGTCGGACTTAGCCCGTCCGATCCGCCCGTTGTCGTGGTCTGCGAACTCAAGGTCAGCTTCAACCTCGAACTGATCCTGCAGGCGGTTGACCGTGCCAACATGGCCGATGAAGTCTGGATCGCCGCCAGAATCTCCAAGGGCAAGGGCCGCGAGGCTGACAAGCGCTACCGCGATCTTTGCCGTCGCCTCGGCATCGGCATGCTTGGTGTGTCCGAGCTGGGCGATGTCAGCGTCATCGTCAGCTCGATTGCGCCAATGCCGCGCACCAATCCCAAGCGCCGCTCGCGGCTGGTGCGCGAGCATCAGCGGCGGCGTGGGGACCCGACATCGGGCGGCAGCACAAGACAGCCCATCATGACGGCGTATCGCCAGCAGGCGCTGGTCTGCGCCGAGGCGCTGCTCGATGGCCCGCTCAGGCCGCGAGACATCAAGCCGGTGGCGCCGGATGCGGGCAAGATCCTGCTTGGCAATGTCTATGGCTGGTTCGAACGTGTCAGCACCGGCGTCTATCAATTGACCGAGGTTGGTCGGCAGACGGTGGCGCGGCACCGGAAACTTCACCCGGCGGAATGAGCTAGGCCCACACCCAGCCGAACGGACGGCGGCAGAACCAATAGACCAGTCCTGCCCCAAATCCGGCCAGCAGCAATGCAGCATGCTGGGTGCTCGGCCAGAATGGCTTGTCAAACAGGACCATCGCCACATAGGCCACGAGCACACCAAAGGCGGCATGCGTCAGCCAATCGCGGCGGCGCCACCAGCGCATCAAGGCGATGGCGCCCAGAAACGGCGCACCGGCATAGATGCCTGTGATCATGGCGCCCATCACGACATAGTTCAGCAGGCCATCCGGGTTGGAGGATGATGGTCCGCCGGGCAGCAGGGATATGGCGTTCTGGCTCAGCAGCAAAAGGAATGGCGTGGCGAGCACGGCGACGCCGTAGCAGAGCACCACGATCAGGGCCTGCCGCAACGCTGTCATCAATAGAAGCCCACCGGGAACCAGCGCAGGTAGAGTTCGTCCAGCGCACCATTGTCCTTGAGCCGGACGAGAGCCCAGTCGATGGCGTGACGCACGGCGTCATGGCCTGCAGGCACCGCAATAGCTAGGCCCTCGCCGAACATGTTCGGGCGAAAATAGGCGTCGCCGGCAAAGCCGCAGCAATTGAGGTGTTCGTTGAGCCAGAACGAGGCGCGCATGGCATCGCCGAAAAACGCGTCGGCCTTGCTGTCCTCAACGGCCGACAGCGCCTCGATCTCGCTGTCGAATTCCGACAGCGTCACATCGGGTAGATAGCGCTGCATGAACGCTTCATGCGTGCTGCCGCGCCGTACGGCGACGGTCTTGCTGTCCAGTGCGGCCGGATCGAATCCGGCAACGTCTCCGGCACGGGTGACAAAGCGCCCTGGCAGCGCCAGGTAGATCGAGGAAAAATCGAACAGCACGCCGTTTTCCTCGGAGAGATCGACACCGGCGATCAGCGCGTCGCCCTGATTGTCGGTCAGGGCATTGGCGGCCTGTTCCCAAGGCCAGGCCTGGATGGTGCAGGCGACATTGACCTCCGCGCAGATGCGCTTGGCGAGATCGATATTGAAGCCGATGAGTTCGCCGCCCGCATCGCGGAAGTTAAAGGGCGGAAAATCGGCGGTGGTGAGGAAGCGAATGGCCGGAATCGGCGTCGCGCTGGGGAGGATTTCGCGGGCGGAGGGATCGGCGTGATAGGGCAGTGATTGGGCGAAAGCGGGGGTGGCGAGGAGGGTGAGCGTGAGGCTGAGGGCTAGGCGCAAGCGGCCCCACCCCCTCCCAACCTCCCCCATCAAGGGGGAGGTGCGGCCCTGTGGGTCTGACCGGATCGTGCCACCAATGCTGAACGGCACCTCCCCCTTCAAGGGGGAGGCTGGGAGGGGGTGATGCGATGCCACGGGCCGAACCAAAATGCAGACCTAAACCTGATCCAACCCATACATCAGATCGGCGATCAGATCATCGGGGCTTTCCAACCCCACCGATAGCCGCAGCAGACCCGGCGTCACACCGGTTTCCAGCCGCACCTCCTCGGTCAGTCGAGCATGCGTCGTCGTGCGGGGATGGGTGATCAGCGACTTGGCGTCGCCCAGATTGTTGGAGATCAGCACCACAGCCAGGCTATCACAGAAGGTGAATGCCGCCGCCTGCCCGCCCTTGACCTCGATCGCCAGCAGCGTCGAACCGCGCTGCATCTGCCGTTTGGCCAGCTCGTATTGCGGATGGCTCGGATGGTGCGGATAGATCACCCTCCCCACCTTGGGGTGGGACGCTAGGGCCTCGGCGACCTTTTCGGCGCTGTCGGTCATCTGGCGGATGCGCAGCTCGTAGGTCTCAAGGCCCTTGAGCAGCACCCAGGCGTTGAACGCGCTGAGCGTTGCCCCGGTCTGGCGCAGGAACGTATGTACGTCGCCTTCGATTAGCGCCTTCGAGCCCAGCACGATGCCGCCCAGCACCCTGCCCTGCCCGTCGATATGCTTGGTGGCCGAGTAGGTAACGAGATCGGCGCCCAGCTGCAGCGGCTTCTGGTACAGCGCTGTCGAGAAGACATTGTCGACGATCAGCTTGGCGCCGTGAGCATGAGCGATATCGGCAACGGCCTTGATGTCGACCAGCTCCAGCGTCGGATTGGTTGGCGTCTCGATGAACACCACCTTCGTATTGGGGCGCATGGCGCGGGCGAAATTCTCGGGGTCGCGCCCATCGACCAGCGTCGATTCCACGCCGAAACGCGGCGCATAGTCTTCCACCACATAGCGGCAGCCGCCGAACAGCGCCTGCGCCGCCACGATATGGTCCCCCGCACGCACCTGGCTCATCACTGCATTGGTGACGGCGGCCATGCCCGAAGCGAAGGCACGGCCCGCTTCGGCCCCCTCGATCAGCGCCATGCGCTCCTGGAACATGTCGACGGTCGGGTTGGCGAAGCGCGAATAGTTGTGCGCGCCCGGTATCTTGTTCTGAAACAGCAGCTCGGCATGTTCGGAACTGGGATAGGAATAGCCGGAGTTCAGGAAAATGGCTTCGCTGGTCTCGTTGAACGGCGAACGCTTGCCCCCGCCGTGGACCATCTGGGTCGCAGCGCCGCGCTTGCTGGGATCATGGAGGGGGTTCTTATCTCGGGACATTCGACACGCTTTCAAAACAAAAAAACCGGCACGCATAGGCGGCCGGTTCCCAACGGTCTTTAGCAATTTGTTTTAAGTGGCTGCAAGCGACCGGCCAAATCACCACTGGACTGTGATCTAAGGCCAAAAGCCTGTTGGCGTCAATTGCACGGATTGCTAGGGAACAACGGGGTAAGGAACCGCACAGCATGGACAAGCAACAGGCCTGGCCGCAGGGGGTGTTCACGGCGCGGCTGATCGAGGCACTGCACAAGCAGGGCTCGATCATAGCGACGCGACCATTCGACACCGACCAGGTGCAACCGGCCAGTCTCGACCTGCGGCTCGGCGACGTCGCCTTCCGCGTGCGCTCCAGTTTCCTGCCCGGCCCTAGCCATTCGGTGGCCGAGCGCATCGAAGCGCTCAAGCTGCATGAGATCGACCTGACCCGTGGCGCCGTACTGGAGCGCGGCTGCGTCTATCTCGTGCCGCTGCAGGAAAGCCTCGACCTACCCGACATGGTCAGCGCCTCGGCCAATCCCAAGAGCTCGACCGGACGCCTCGACGTGTTCACCCGCGTCATCGGCGACCGGGCGCGTGGCTTCGACCAGATGCCCAATGGATACAAGGGCCCGCTCTATCTCGAAGTCAGCCCCCGCACATTCCCGATACTGGTGCGCACCGGCTCGCGCCTCAGCCAGATGCGGTTCCGCAGCGGCGACAATCGCCTGACCGTTGCCGAACACCAGGCGCTGCATGCCAGCGACACACTGGTCTTCGACAACAATGTCCCGGTCGGCGAGGGCGTGGCGCTCTCCATCGATCTCAAGGGCAAGGACCGCAACGGGCTGGTCGGCTTCCGCTCGAAGCGGCACTCTGCCGTGGTCGATGTCGACAAGAAGGGTGCGCTCGATGTGCTCGATTTCTGGGAGCCGTTGCATAACCGAGGTCGCGAGGAGCTGATCCTCGATCCCGACGAATTCTACATCCTGGTCAGCGACGAGGCGGTGCATGTGCCGCCAACACACGCGGCTGAAATGGTGCCGTTCGACCCGCTGGTGGGCGAATTCCGCGTCCACTATGCTGGCTTCTTCGACCCCGGCTTCGGCCATTCGTCGGCGGGCGGCACCGGCAGCCGCGCGGTGCTCGAAGTGCGCAGCCGCGAGGTGCCGTTCCTGCTCGGACATGGCCAGACCATCGGAAGGCTGATCTACGAGCGCCTGGCCGAGCTACCCGACCGGCTCTATGGCTCGGCTCTGGGCTCGAACTACCAGGCGCAGACGCTCAAGCTGTCCAAGCACTTCAAGCCTTATGTCGGCTGATTACTGAACCCGCTGCCAGACTTGGCCCTGTGCGCTCTGCATCATGTTGCCTTGCAGCATGACTTGCGTGATCCCGCAGAAATTGGTGACCTGAGTCTCTGACGTGATGGTCATGGTCGTGAAAGCGCCGCCCTGCCCGCCTTGGGCCGCCCAGAAGCCGTGGCCGGGGTAGTCGCTGCAGGCGCCCGTGCTGTCACAGACGCGCGTCTGCATGGTGAAGAGGCCGTTCGGCTCGAGTGTTTGGTAGCGATAGGCCATCTGGCCAGTCTGCGGCGACGGGATCTCGGTGTACCAGGTGCCGACGAGCTGTTGCATGGCGTCTGCGCTGGCACCGGCCTGGAAATTTTGCCAGCCGACCGTGGCCGCCTGATCCACATTGCCATTGGCATCCAGGCAAACGTCGTTCTGTGCCAGTGCGGGGCTGGCAAGCAGCAGTAGGGTGACGAGGGCGGTGGGCAGGGGATTGTGCATGACCAGACTCCGGACGAAATGGTTGTGGGCAACACGCAGCACTGCCCTGAACCATATGCTTCGCCCCGGCCGCAGCAACCCCTATCCAGGGGTGAGGCTAAAGGAACAGATCGTCGAGATCGACCTCCTCGGCCTCTTCCTTGGGCGCTGGCTCGGCCAACATCTCCTTGCCGAACAACTGCTCGTGGATCTTGCGCTCGGCATCCATGGTGTAGCGCTTGCGCAGGCTCGATATCACCTCGTGCAAATCGACCGGAAGGTCCTGCGCAACAGGCGGACATTCCGCGACGATCTGCAGGGCAAGATCGCGCATCGTCTCCGATATTGCGGCCTGATCGGCGAAGGTCTCCGCTGCATGGCCGAGTAGCGCGATGACGTTTGGACCATCGCGCTCGAGCGTGCCCAGCGCTTCGGCCAACGAACGATCGACGCCCTGCAGCAGCAGCAAAGCCACCGTGGCTTCCTGTTCGAGCTGCCCCACACGGCCGGCGGCATCGCCATTGGCCGCTGCGCCGAAGGACTTTGCCAGTCGGGCCGCATCGTGCAGGCCGGCCATTGCGGCCTCGGCCGCCGCCACGGTCTCCCCAGTCAATTCACGCAACTGCCGGGCGATGACATTGAGCGCCGCGCCGCGCGGCCCGAGCTGCGCGCATTTGACTGCGGCGTTGAGACTGACGAGGCGCATGTTGGCCTCGATCTCCTGCACGGCCTCGACATGCGTCAGAAGGGTGCCGACCGTGCGCAAGACCGCCGTCGCCACGCGTTCGAGCTTGCCGCGCTCGGTTTCGCAATCGCTGAGCACGATCGCCGCATCACGCACGGCCGCACTTAGCGCCGCGAGCGGCGAACCGCCATCATCACCGGAAATCGAGCGGCTATGCGCCATGATGACACTGGCATCGGCTGAAAGATCAATGAGCGCCGCGCTTGCCTCTGCGACGTCGTCCTTGAAGGCATCGGTCGCGGCTGTCAGCTGCGCTGCCTGCAGGGCCCCGATTGCCGACTGAGCTGCGGTCGCATCGTCATCGGACAGTGTTCCGCCTTCGAGCAGGTCACACAGCGTTTCGATGCCGGCCTCGACATGCTCGATGCGCTGGCGTGTCGCGTCGCCGACCTGCAATGCCATCACCGCGCTGGCGATACGGCCGACGATCTGGCGCGAGACGCGGCCGGTCTCGGCACTGCTTTGGACCGAGGTGGCACGCTGCCGCGCGACTTCGGACAATGCGTTTTCCATGCTCGTCGCCAGATCGCTCAGCGTATCGGCATGATCGTGCTGAAAGCTGCCGCGCTGGCGAGCTGCCTGACCGACTTCGTCCGTCAGCTGTCGATAGACGGTCGTAAAATCCTGGATAGTCGTGCTGGCGCTTTCCGAGAGTTTGGCAATGTCGTGGGTAAAGACATCGAAATCGTCGCTGTCGCCAACGATACTGGCCGCCACCACGCGGGCATTGATGGCGACGATGCCCATCATCTTGACGGTGCGACGCAGGTTGGAAATCGGATGATCGGCGGCCGCGACCACCTCGACCAATTGGGACAAATCAGCCTGTTCGGTGGCGAACGAGGCGGAAATGGCCTGGGCACGACGCCCTACTTCGGCCAAGCGCGAGGATGCCTCTTCAAGTTCGGGGCTTTGCAGTTCAGCGGGGAGCGCCTCGAACACCTTGGAGATGCGGTTGAGGGTCGATGCACCTTCGGCGAGGCGCGCGCCGACGGTGACGAAGGTGGATTCAATTTGCTCGCGTGGCACTGCCAAGGCCGGCGCAATGGCGCGGAGCCGCGATGTGTCGATATCGGAAATGGCGGATTGCCGGGCCAGTGCAGTCATTGTCAGGCTCCTGGCCGATAGGTGCTGCGCGCATAGACGCCGATTTCGTGCGCGACCCGATTGAGCGGCATGACCTTAGCAGCCGCGCCGCGCTGGATCGCTTCCTTGGGCATTCCGAAGACGATGCAGCTTTCCTCGTCCTGCGCGACGGTGTGGCTACCGGACTGGCGCATTTCCAGCAGGCCGCGGGCACCGTCGTCGCCCATGCCGGTCAGGATCACCCCCATGGCATTGCGACCGGCGACCTGCGAGGCTGAACGGAACATCACATCCACCGATGGCCGATGGCGGGACACATGCGGGCCGTCAACGATCTGCACGGTGTAGCGCGTCCCGGCGCGCTGCAGCAGCATATGCTGGTTGCCCGGAGCGATCAGAGCCCGCCCCGCCTGCACCACGTCGCCATCCTCGGCCTCCTTGACCTCGATAGCGCACAAACCATTGAGGCGGCGGGCAAAGGCGTTGGTGAACTTTTCCGGCATGTGCTGAACGATGATGATGGCCGGGCTGTCGGCCGGGAGCTTCTCCAGCACCTCGCGCAAAGCCTCGGTACCGCCCGTCGAGGCACCGATGCAGATGATCGGATCGGTATCGGGTTGCTTGGCCCGCACAGATGCTGCGCGCGCCTCCGAATGCGGGGGAATGATCGCGTCGGCGGTGAGCTTGGCCTCGACGTTGATCGGCGGCGGCGGCGCCTTCTGCGCGCCGCGCAGCTTGGCATGGGCAGCCGCCTTGGCGGCGTCGCAGATGCGCATGCGTGATTCCTGCAGGAACTGCGTGGTGTCCACACGCGGTTTGGCGACCACGTCGACTGCACCGGCCTCCAGCGCCTGCATCAGTGTATCGGAGCCGGCTTCGGCTACACTCGAACAGATGACGGTCGGGATAGGCCGCTGGCTCATGATCTTGCGCAGGAAAGTGATGCCGTCCATGCGCGGCAGCTCGATATCGAGGAACATCACATCGGGCACTTCCTGGCGGATGCGCTCGACGGCCACATAGGGATCTGCCGCGGTAGCCATCACTTCGAGATCAGGATCGCTGCCGATGATCTCACTCAGCGTCATGCGCACGGATGCGCTGTCGTCGACGATGAGGACACGGATCTTGCGATGGGTTTCGGACATGGCGACGGCCTCAGGTCTTCTGGAATACGGCGGGCGCGACCTGACGCATGGTCACCGCAGTGCCGATCATGGATTCGGAATGACCAAGAATGAGATAACCGCCGACGCGGAGATGGCTCACCAGCCGCAGGATCACCTTTTCCTGGTCGGCCTTGTCGAAATAGATCAGCACATTGCGCAGGAAGATCACGTCGACGTCCCGGTCGAACGGATAGGTCTGGTCCATTAGATTAAGACGATCGAACCGCACCAGGCGCCGCAGCTCGGGCACGATGCGCACTTCCGGCCGGGCGCCGGGCTTGCGGGCATACATGAGATAGCGCTGCTGCTTGGCGGGAGGGACCGGGGCCACCAGCTCGGTCGGATAGACGCCGCGAACGCCCTGCTCCAGAACGGCGGTGGAGATGTCCGTACCGAGGATAGCGAAGCGGAAATCGTGGCGCTGCGCGACAAGATCGGCCAGCACCATGGCCAAGGTATAGGCCTCGGCGCCGGTCGAGCTGGCGGCGCTCCAGACCTTGAGCAAAGGCTGCCGTTCGCCGCGGCGCAAGGCGAGCAGGTCCGGTACCAGCCGGCTTTCGAGCAGGTCGAAATGCTCGGGCTCACGGAAGAAATCGGTCTTGTTGGTGGTCACCGCGTTGATGAGATGGGGACGCTCGGCATCGAGGCCATCGCGCTGGAAGAGATAGCTGGCATAGGCATCCAGGCCCGGCAGGCCGAGCGCGCGGACGCGCTTGCGCAGGCGACCCTCGATCATCAGACGCTTGGCGGGCGGCAGCTTGATGCCGACTTCATCGCCGATCAGGTTGGCGATCAGCTTGAAGTCGCGCAGCGACAGGTGATCGTCTTCGACGCTGTCGTAGCGGGCGGCGAGCTGTTTGGAAAAGGGCAAGGCAAGTCTCCGCCGAAGAGGGGCGGTACGCGACGCCGTCGCGTACCGAAAGTTCAGGCAGCCTCGGTAACCGTTTCAAACGCGCCGAGCAGGCGTTCGAGATCGAGCACGGTGACGAAGCGGCCGTTGCGACGACCGATCCCGGCGATGCAACGCCCCGACCAACTGCCGCTGACGGCAGGCGGGGGGTCGAGATCGGCCTCATCGAGGATGGTCACTTCGAACACCCGGTCGGCGCGCAGGCCGAGCCGGAGATCGCCGTCCTGGCCCGCGAGAGCCAGAACGATGATGCGCGTGTTCTCGTTATCTGGCGCCGCCGGCAGACCGAGCGTCAGGCGCAGATCGACCACCGGAATGCCCTGGCCGCGCACGTCGATCATGCCGAGCAGATTGGCCGGAGCCTGGGGCAGCCGCGCGATGGGCCGCATGTCCAGGATTTCCTGCACCTTCTCGACGGGTGCCGCGAAGAGTTCCTCCGCGACGCCCAGGGTGACGTATTGGGCCCTTTCAGCCATGACTGCTCCGATCAGGCCGCGCCGCGGCGGCTGAATTCGCCGTCGAGCGCATCGTGGCCGTCATCAAGGTCGAGGTCGAAGCCACCCGAGCTGGGCCTGCTGGGCTTGCCGGCCGACTTCTTGGCCGCGATATGCGGGGCATGCGCCAGGATCGCCTCGCGCATTGCTGCGTTGGACGTTCGGGACTTGGCAGGGGCGGCCACATGCTCGTCGCGTGCAGCAACGCGCTCATCGATACGGAAGTAGCTGATGGCGGCCTGCAACTGCTCGGCCTGGCTGGCTAGCTCCTCTGATGTCGCCGACATTTCCTCGGCCGCCGAGGTGTTCTGCTGGGTCACCTTGTCAAGCTGCTGGATAGCAGTGTTGATCTGCGCCGCACCGGCATTCTGCTCGCGGCTGCCGGCAGAGATTTCTTCCACCAGTTCAGCCGTGCGCTGGATGTCGGGCACCAGCTTGGAGAGCATCTCTCCGGCCGACTGGGCCGCCTTGACCGTCGTCCCCGACAGCGTCGAGATTTCGGCGGCGGCAGCCTGGCTGCGCTCGGCGAGCTTGCGCACTTCGGAAGCCACGACCGCGAAACCACGGCCATGTTCGCCGGCACGGGCCGCTTCCACGGCAGCGTTGAGGGCGAGCAGGTCGGTCTGGCGGGCGATTTCCTGCACGACCATGATCTTTTCGGCGATCGTCTGCATGGCGGTCACGGCGTTGGTCACCGCTTCGCCCGAGGCAATGGCGTCCGCCGCCGACTGACGGGCAATCTTCTCGGTCTGGGACGCATTGTCGGCAGACTGCTTGATCGTGGCAGCCATTTCCTCCATCGACGCCGAAGCCTCTTCGGTCGAGGACGCCTGTTCGGTCGCGCCCTGGCTCAGCTGTTCGGCGGTAGCCGACATTTCCTGGCTGCCGGCGGCGACGTTGCGAGTAGCGGTGGTCACTTCGCTCACCACTTCGCGCAGCCTCTGCGTCATGGCATTGAGAGCCTTGATCAGGTCGCCCACTTCGTCGTCGCCCTTGACGGACGCCGTGGCGCTGAGGTTGCCATCGGCAACTTCGTTGGCGAGGCGTACGGCGCTCGACAGAGCCCGGGAGATCGACAACACGATCCAGGTTGCGGCGATGGCAGCGAGCAAGGCGGAACCCACCAGCAGGCCGATCAGCAGCATCATCGAGGAGTTGTAGAGCGTATCGGCTTCGGTATCGGCTTCTTCGAGCAGCGCCTTGTTGCGCTCGATCATCTGCAACAGGAAGCCCTCGGCCTCGCGGCGTTCGACGGCGGCGGCATCCGCCATCACGGTGGCGTTGTAGTCCGACTTGGTGATGCTGACGTTGACGGCCTTGTCCATAGCGAGGACAAGGTTTTCATAGGCAGCTTTGGCCGCGTTAAAGAGGGCGGTATCGGCCGCGGGAACCGCGCGCTGCAGCGCCGGCATGCCCTCGGTGATGGCAGCGATGCCGGACACGTAGTCGGCATACCACTTGTCCTGCAGCTCCGGATCGCCAGACGCCAGCAGGATGTTGCGCTGCTGCCGGAAAATGTCGGTCATGGTCATGAAGGCGTCGGTGGCGGCCTGGTAGGCGATGAAGCCGCCGGGTTCGCCGGCTATGGCGCGGGCGGCAAGGGCGGTCTTGAGTTCGGTCATCGTCTCTTCGACCACGCCGAGCGCGGCGCTGCCGTCGGACCGAGAGATGGCGAGGGCGGTGGCGTCGCTGTTCTGCTGGGTCAGGTCCATCACCTGGGGGATGATGGCGCTATATTGGCCGATTTCGACCTGGAACTGGGCAAACAGCTCGCGGATCTGCGGATCGGCTACGTTGGCGTCGAGGCGCTCGGAGGATGTCGCGATCTCGCCGAGGTCCTCATTCACCTTGCCCACATAATCCACCATCACCTCTGGATCGGTGGTGATGATCATGGCGCGAAGGCGGGAACCGACGCTTTCGAGCGAGGACTGGATCTCGCCCATGGTGATGGTGTTGGCCGCGCGGACATCCACGATGGTACCGAGCGATTCGTTTAGCTTGCCCAGGCTCTGGATGGCCAGGAACATGCTGACGCCGGAGAGGGCGACCACGACGGTGAACACCGCCGCCAGCTTGGTCTTTATGGTTAGTCTCACGATGCAGACCTTTCTTCTGATGCTGCCTGGGGCGCGCTTCTGCCGCCCTGTGTTTCGAAAATTCGCCCCAGATCGGGGATGATGATGAAGCCGCCATTGCGCTTGCCGATGCCCTTGATGAATTCGGGGCGCCAGCGCATGCCGACCTTGGGTGCTTCCTCGATGGAAGCGGCTTCGATGTCGGTAACGTCGTGGACCTTGTCGGCGAGGATGCCGGCGACCGTGGGCTCGCCGTCGATGTCGATTTCCATCACGACGATGCGGGTGTCCTGATCGGGCTCAGGGCGATCCATGCCGAACATCACCCGCAAGTCAGCCAGGGGCACGACACGGCCCCGCACGTTGATCAGGCCGCCAACGAACTCGGGCGCGTTAGGCACTTCGGTGATCGGCACGAGATCGAGGATTTCGCGGACACTGCCCGCCTCGACGGCAAACAGTTCATCCTGCAGGCGCAGTGTCAGCGCCTTCATGGCCTGTGGTGCAGTAGCGGTCATGCTGCCCTCCCGTGATCGACATAGTTCTGGCCGAAGGCCACGAGATGGGCGGTGTCGAGGATGAGGGCTACTGTGCCGTCGCCCAGGATAGTCGCCCCAGAGAACGACTTGATGCCCGAGTGCAGCTTGCTCAGTTGCTTGATGACCGTCTGGTTGTTGCCGATGATCTGATCGACCACGAGCCCGACGCGGCCCTCGCCCGACGATACGATCACCACCTTCTGATGCGGCTCGATTGGGGCCTTGGTACCAAAGACCTCGCGCAGACGCAGGAAGGGTACGAGACTGCCGCGGATATCGAGGAAGTTGCGGCCTTTGGCATTGGCCTCGATGCCCTTGGGCAGCTCGACGCATTCCTCCACGGCAGCCAGCGGGATGGTGTAACGTCCGTTGCCGACCCGCACCAGCATGCCATCAATGATGGCCAGGGTGAGCGGCAGCCGCAGGGTCATGGTCGAACCGCTGCCGGGCGTCGTCGCGACATCAATGCTGCCGCGCAACCCGTCTATTGTCCGCTTGACCACGTCCATGCCGACGCCACGCCCCGAAAGGGACGTAACCTCCTTGGCGGTGGAGAAGCCGGGAGCAAAGATCATCTGCCACAGGTCGGCATCGGCGATCTTGGCATCGGGGGCGAGCAAGCCCGCCTCCTCCGCCTTGGCGCGGATACGTTCAGCATTGAGCCCGGCTCCGTCGTCGGTCACGGAGATGGCCACTTCTGCGCCGGCATAGACGGCAGAAAGGCGCACCGTGCCTTTGGCAACCTTGCCGGCCTTGAGGCGACGGTCCGCGTCTTCAAGGCCATGGTCGACCGAATTTCGGATCAGGTGAACCAGCGGGTCGGCGAGACGCTCGATCATGGTCTTGTCGAGTTCGGTATCCTCGCCCGTTGTGATGAACTCGATATCCTTGCCCAGATCGCGCGAGAGGTCGTGGACCAGGCGGCGGAAGCGGCTGAACAGCGTGCCGATCGGCACCATGCGGATGCCCATCGTGGTGTCGCGCAACCCGGAAGACAGGCGCTCCAGTTCCTCGGCAATGGTCTTGAGGTTGCCGTCACTGCTCATGGCGGCAATCTGGGTAAGGCGGGCCTGTGCGATCACCAGTTCACCGACGCGGTCCATCAACTCATCAAGCCGCTCGGCATCGACGCGCATGGAGGAAGAAGCAGCACGCTCTGGCGGTGGAGACTTTTCTTCTGCTTTGCTTGCAGATTTCATGACCTTTTCTGGCTTCGGCGCAGCCACGGTCGGTGTCGGCGCGACAGGCTCCGGGTCGGCCTCCACCACGGGCTCGGCTTCCAGTTCCAAAGCCAGATCGATCTCGACGCCCTGCCCCGCTCCACCGGTGGCAATTGGCGCGTCGTTCAGAGGCTCGACTGACAGCTCCATGCCGTCCTTGAGGAACATGAACACGTCGTCGATGGCACCGCGCGGGTCTTCGGCCTCGATATCGACCTGCCAGCCGAGATAGGGAACTTCCGGATCGATGAGGTCGAGCGGCGGAATGGTGTCGGTCAGCGCGGTGATCGTGCAAGGGCCGATTTCGCGGATTTCGTCCAGCAATAGCAGCGGATTGGTGCCATAAACCAGCGCATCGCCGGGCAGGCGGAACCGGATGCGCCAGCGCGGCGCCGTTCCCGCGGCTGGCTGAGGCTTGGCGAGGGCAGCCGGGGCCGGTTGGGGCACCGCGACGGCGATCGCCTGCGCGCCATTTGCCGCCGCGATGACCACGCGCAGCGCTTCCAGGATCGCTTCGCCGCCGGCCTGCTTGGAGTCGGGCTGTTCGATCAGCTTGTGGATATGGTCCTTGGCGTCCAGCGCCACGGCGATTAGTTCGGGCGTTGCTGGAGTCTGACCCTTGCGCACCTGGTCGAAGGCCGTCTCGAATTCATGCACGAAGGCGGCAACGGCGGTGAAGCCGAACATGGCACCCGAACCCTTGATGGTATGGAGCGCGCGGAAGGTGGAGTTGATCAGGTCGCCATTGGCCGGGTTCTGCTCGAGATCGAGCAGTCCTTCTTCCAGTTGTTCCAGCAGCTCCCTTGCTTCCTGCCGGAAGGTCTCGGTGGGATCGGGAAAGCTCATGCGCCGGTGACCTTCTTGATCACGGCCAGCAGCTGCTCCTGCTTGAACGGTTTGACGATCCAGCCCGTCGCCCCGGCCTCTTTGGCCTGGCGCTTGAGCTCTTCGTCGGACTCGGTGGTCAGCAGGATGATTGGCACGCCCTTGCTCAGGGGGTGCTGACGATACTTCTTGATGAACTCGATGCCGTTCATCACCGGCATGTTGAGGTCGGTGATGACGGCGTGGACCGTGTTGGTGGTCGCCTTGGTATAGCCATCGGCGCCGTTGATGGCCTCGATCACGTCGAGGCCAGCAGCGCTCAGCGTCATGGCCACCATCTGCCGGATGGACGCGGAATCATCAATGGTCAGGATGGTTTTGCTCATGCGGCCTTGCCCTTGGTCTTCTGAGGTTCGTGGAGCCAGAAATCGGCATCCGACGTGGCGGCAGTGCCCGCTGCGTCGAGGATACCGATCTGGATGAGGAGGTCGCGCAGCGCGCCGTGGGGTGGCGCCGCCAGCGTAAAGGACTTGCCAGCGGCCACCGCCTGCCGACGCGCCGCCAGCAGCAGTTGCACGGTGGTGATATCGGCGCTGGCAATATCATCGGTCGCGGCCGCTATCGCGTTGTGATTGACCAGAGCAGCCTTGAGCTGAGCGGCAATGTCCTGCGCGTTGCGCAGACCGGCATCGCCGGAAATATTAGTCAGGAAGACGCTGTCTCGGGTCATGCTGATGACCGAGCCACATAACGAATAACGCTGTACATGTTCTAAAATTCCACCGCGGATACGCTGGGAAGCGGATAGATGTCTGCTTTACTGGCGAACTGCCGAAGGCCCCTTCTGGACGCTTGGACGAAACTCTTCTTGGTGCGCCGTATTCCCATCCAGCACGTTATCCAAGTTATACGAGGCGCGTTAATCCACAGTTACTCAGTTCTATTTGCGCTCTGTTTTCTTTGTGCAGAATCATTCAAGACATATTTGGATGTATTTCGGAGTCATACCGAACAGATATGGTGCCTGGACGAATCTCGATTCAAGGCATGCGAGTCTTCGATTCGAAATCGAGAATCATCGCGTGAGTAAATCGATCTCTATACTTTGGCCCATGAGGCCGAGCAGCGCCGCCGAAAACACATTCGCTCTCGGATTGCTTTGGATAGAGGTGCACAATAGGTCAGCAAAGCTGACTCTTGCCAAGCGTCTCGCGACGAAGCGGGATGGTTGGTTAGCTGGCGACGCGCAGGGTGGCATCGCCCCGCATGATGGCTTCGATCTCCGCCCACTTGGTGGAGAAGGCCGAAACGCAGGCAGGGTCGAAATGGGTGCCGCTGCAGGCGAGTATCTCGGCGTAGGCTTTCTCGATCGGCCATGCCTTCTTGTAGGGCCGCTCGGAACATAGTGCGTCGAAAACGTCGGCAATGGCGACCACACGCGCCTCAACGGGAATATCGGTGCCTGACAGGCGATCGGGATATCCGGCGCCGTCCCAGCGTTCGTGGTGGCTCTGGGCGATCAGTTCGGCCGTCTTGATCAGCTCGGACGTGCCACTCTCGAGAATGCGTGCTCCGATGGTGACATGCTCGCGCATGATGGCGACTTCTTCCAGCGTCAGCTTGCCCGGTTTGCCCAGGATGGCATCGGCGATGGCGATCTTGCCGATATCGTGCAGCGGTGCCGCCAGATAGATGATGCGGCAACGCTCCGGGCTGAGCCCGATGCCGCTGGCGATCAACTGGCTGATCTGGGCCACGCGCGACACATGCTCGCCGGTATCACCGTCGCGATATTCGATGGCACGGGCCAGCCGCCAGATAATCTCTTCTTCGCGTGCCAGCAGGTGCGCCGTTGCCAGCTCGACCTCACGCGCCAACCAGCTTGCCCGGTCTGCCAATTCGACCTGGGCAGCGCGCAGCGTCAGCAGGTTGGCCACGCGGGCCTGCAACTCGGTGGGGTCGAAGGGCTTGTTGACGAAGTCGGTCGCGCCGGCGCGGATCGCCTCGATACGCGTGTTTCGATCGATGTCAGACGTGACCATGATAATGGGCACGGTCCGGTAGTTTTCGCGGGCGCGCAGGGCGGCAGTGAATTGCACGCCATCCATACCGGGCATGATGTGATCGACCAGCACCAGATCGTATTGCGTGCTTTCGCTATGCTCCAACGCTTCGCGCGGATCCAGGCAGCTGTCGATCTGGGCATTGGTGGCCGCGCCGACGATCGTGCCGATCATGGCAAGGCTCGATCGGCTGTCGTCGACAATAAGCACGCGCATGTCCGCCCCCGGCAATGCTGCCAACATAGGACGAGAGCTATTATGCGACTGTTAATTGGGTTCTACCCGCAGCGCAGTCCGAGGCGCACCGCCACCAAATATCGATCCCGCGAGTTGCAAGGCAACGAGGCCCTGCGCATCAAGCCAAAAGCGGGTCGTGCGCAGCAGCCCCGTCTGCCACTTGGCGCATCAGCGAGCATGTGCTTGAGGAACTACAGCCGCCAGTCCGCGACATCTGCCGGTGTAAGGCGCACCCGACACGATTCGAACGTGTGGCCTCTGCCTTCGGAGGGCGCTATATTGCTTTCGCTAGGGTGCGCTGATGTTCTAGATATCTCTAATAAACCAATATGATAGTGCTGCTTGAGCCGCCGATCGTATCCGGTTTTGCCTTTGAGCTTGATCCCATTTGGTTGCACTATGGTTGCAACGTGGAGAATCCCAGAGACGAAACCGCCGATGCCCAGGCTTACCAACGCGCCATAGAGAGCTTTCCGTCGGATGGCACCAGGACAGGAACCGCGTTGGCGACCACATCGCCGCGCTGATGCGGGGCGAGGCACCCTCTGCGCAAGTAATCCAGTTTCGTCCCAGAGGCAGGAGCGTGGCAAAGGGCGTGAGGATGTGACGGTCAAGGCTTGCGGCCCTGACCGAGGCGCTGATCTTTGGGTCCGGTCGGCCGGTGATGTTTGTCCCCGAGATAGCTCTTCTTAGGCACGACATGTCCAACGTCGCCATCGCCTGGGACCGAGGGCGTAGCGCCAACCGCGCCGTGTTCGACTCCATGCCTATTTTGGCAAAGGCGCGTGAGGCGACGTGATCACCGCTTCCAGCGAAAGCCCAAGGCGGGGTCGTCGGTGAAGGGCTCATGGACTACCCCAGACGTCACGGAACTGGAGGCGATCACCTTGAAATTCCCGCGCAAAACAAAGACTTGGGAGTGGCCATCCAGGAAGCCGCTGCGTAGCCGATGAAATTGCTGGCCAGCGTATTACTTACTGGCCCATGCTAGGATGTCGTTGCTCGTCATTGCGCCAGAGGTTCGTGCGACCTCCCTGCCTTCCTTGAACAGGATCATGGTGGGGATGCTCCGAATACCAAGCCGTGCGGAGAGCGCTGGACTTTCGTCGGAGTTGAGCTTGACCATGCGAAGCTTGGGTTCAGCCTGTTTTGCCGCTGCCTCGAACTGCGGTCCCATGACCTTGCAAGGTCCGCACCACGGCGCCCAGACGTCCACGAGGACGGGTATGTCAGAATTGGCGATCTGCTTTTCGAGGACCGCCGCCGAAACGTTGGCGGGCTGCCCGTCGAACAGCGGACGTCCGCACTTGCCGCATTTGCCGGATGCTAGGTCGCGGCCTTCGGCAATCCGGTTTGTTGCCCCACAATGCGAACAGACGACGTATGTCATGTCCCGGTCTTGTCCTGCTTGACAGCCCTGAGCTTGTCGATGCCGAGGACCTGCAGGGCAAGTTTTTCATAGAATGGCTCTGCAGTGCCAGAGCGGATCTTGTGCAGGAAATACTTCTCGAACCCGACCTTGGCGGCATGGACCCACTTGCCTGAACTCGACCAGTTGACGTTGCGGGGCGGGATCTGCGGCTGTGCCACGAAGGCCACGCCTCCGTCGCCGAAATCGGCAAGGCACACCGCGTTCCAGGTCGGAATAGCCTTCGGCTCCTTGCCGGCGATCAGGCTGGCGATGTTCTGCGCCGTTGCAGTGACCATCGATTCAATCATGAAGCCGGTTTTGGGCACACCGACCGGCACTGGTGTCTTGCCCACCGGCGGGATGGCGACGCAGACGCCGATGGAGAACACGTCCTTGAAGGTGGGATTGCGCTGATACTGATCGGCCAGGATGAAACCGCGTGGATTGGTCAGGCCCTCGATGCCGTGCACTGCGGGCACGCCGCGAAAGGCCGGCAACATCATCGTGTAGACGAACGCGATCTCATGGGACCGCCGCACCGACCCATCGTCGGCGATTTCGCTGACGAATGCCTTGCTTTCCTCGAACTTGTCCACCTTGGCATTGGTGATAAAGCGGATATGGCGCTGCCGCATTTCGCTCTCAAGCAGGCCCTTGGTGTCACCCACGCCATCGAGGCCAAGATGCCCGATATAGGGCTCGGCGGTCACGAAGGTCATCGGAACCCTATCGCGTACCTTTGCGTCGCGCAGGGCCTTGTCGAGGATGAAGGCGAACTCATAGGCCGGGCCGTAGCAGGAGGCGCCCTGGACGGCGCCGACAATGACGGGGCCGGGATTTGCGACCAGTCGTTTGAACTCATCCTTGGCTCCAAGTGCGTGATCGACGTGGCAGATCGACTGTGTCGCCGCGTCTGGGCCAAAGCCCGGGATTTCATCGAAGGCGAGTTCGGGCCCCGTGGCGATGACGAGGTAGTCGTAGTCGAGGTCCTTACCGTCGGACAGTCTGACCCGCTTCTCTGCGGGATGTACGCGCTCGGCGCCCTGGGGGAAGAATTCGATGTTCCGCCGTTCAAACACGTCGGTCAGATCGACCTCGATGTCATCGCGGTCGCGCCAGCCAACGGCAACCCATGGATTGGACGGGACGAAGTTGAACTTGGTCCCTTTGTTGACCACCGAAACCCTGTGATTGGCGCCGAGCGCTTCGCGCAGCTCGTAGGCCATGATTGTGCCGCCAAGACCGGCACCCAGAACGACGACGTGAGCCATTTTCTCCTCCATGCCACACCTTATCACGGGCGGGTGTCGCGCGTTTTGATCTAGATCAGCACGCCGAGATGCTCGCGGCCGCCACCCGCGGGCCTTGCCAGGCGGCGCTCGGCGATGGCCAGCATGGCCTGGTGGTGGCTGAGGTGCATCTGACCACCGAGATGCGCGAGGAAAGCTGTGTGTCGGCCAGCCGGTCCATGACGGCGTCTTTCACCTCAGACAGGTGCAGACGAACCCCGAGATCGCACAAGCGCTGATGGATGTGACCGAGCTGGGCGACAAGTTCGGGCTGGGGCTATCTCCCCTGTCACAGCACCTGTCCAAGCTCTGCGCCTGGGACTTCGTCAAGACCAGGTGCGATGGCCAGCAGGTTCACTACAGCTTGGCCTCTGATGCCGTAAAACAGGTGCTGACGACGCTCTACGGCATATACTGTGCCGACTGAGAACTGCCCTGCCGACGCGCGCCCGACGCGCCGGAACAAGGGCGAACACGCGGCATGCACGACGTTTGACGACCGAGACCAAGGTGACGCAGCATGGCCGCACCTATGATGGGGCCCCCCTCGCGCTCGAAAGCCACGAAGCTCTCATTCCGGCGATGATCGACTTCGGTCATCGCAACCAGCCGGTTATGCCCGACTTCCTTGACGCTGGTGAGGAACCGGAACCTCAGGTCCTCAGGCGTGACATGTTCGAAGAACGCGGGCCGTCTCCTCATCCGGCCGGGCCGGGCGCACGTGAAATGTTAAGCCGCTCTGCGTGGTGAGTTTTTCTGTCCGGTGGGTCATCGCAGTCTCCGTCCTATGATCTGCTTTCGCTTGGCTTGACGAGCACTCTAACCCATGCCCACCGCCCCCCTTTTTGAGCGGGATCAACTCGTCGGCGGATGACGCGCATACGATGAGCCAATCAACCGATTGGATGCACCACATGCTGGACCAACGTATTCGCCTGTTTCCACTGATGGAGCGCATCATGTCCGCCGATCAGGCGGCCGGTCTTATCAAGGACGGCATGACGATCGGCATGAGTGGCTTTACCCGCGCCGGGGATGCCAAGGCACTGCCGCTGGCCATGGCCCGTCGCGCCAGGACAGATCCATTCAAGATCACCCTGGTGACTGGTGCTTCGCTCGGGAAGGACGTGGATCGTGTGCTGACGGAGGCCCATATCCTGGAGAGAAGGATGCCCTTCCAGTCCGATCCAACCCTGCGGGCGGCCATCAACCGCGGCGAAGTCATGTTCATCGACCAGCACCTTTCCGAAACCGTCGAACACCTGCGCTCCGGCGAAATGGGCAAGATGGACTACGCGATCATCGAGGCGACGGCGATTACCGAGGATGGTGGCATCGTGCCAACCACATCTGTGGGCAATTCGGCGAGCTTTGCCGCCTTGGCCACCAATCTGATCATCGAGATCAACCTCAGTCAGCCTCTGGCCCTCGAGGGCTTGCACGACATCTATCTGCCGACCAGGCGGCCGATGCGCGAAGCCATTCCTGTCATGTCCTGCGACAGCCGGATCGGGTTGCCCGACATGCGGATCGACCCCGCCAAAATCGCAGCGATCGTGATCACCGACCAGTCCGACAGCGCTGCCGCATTGGAGGCGCAGGGTGTAGAATCCACTGCGATCGCTCAGCACCTCATAGCGTTCTTCGTCCGTGAAGTTGCCAAGGGTCGGCTGGATCTGAGCATCAATCCGCTTCAGGCCGGCATAGGCAACATCGCAAACGCCGTATTGGCAGGCCTGGCCTCCGGGCCGTTCGATCACCTGAAAATGTATAGCGAGGTGCTGCAGGACAGCACATTCGCACTCCTGGATTCCGGCAGGCTCGTGTTTGCCTCGGGCTCGTCCATCACCTTGAGCGAGGACTATGCCGCGCGGGTGTTCCAGAATGTGGCACTATACAAGGACCGGCTGGTGCTGCGTCCCCAGGAGATCAGCAACCACCCGGAGGTCATCCGGCGTCTTGGGATCGTTGCCATCAATACTGCACTCGAATTCGACATCTATGGAAACGTCAATTCGACCCACATCAACGGCACACATATGATGAACGGCATCGGCGGCTCCGGGGACTTCGCGCGCAATGCCTACCTGTCCATCTTCGTAGCCCGTTCTCTGGTCAAGGACGGTGCGATCTCTTCGGTGGTTCCGATGGTCTCCCATGTCGATCATACCGAGCATGACGTCGATATCCTGGTCACGGAGAATGGATTGGCGGATTTGCGGGGGTTGGCGCCACGCGAGCGAGCACCTGCGATCATCCAGAACTGCGCGCATCCACATTACAGAAAGCAGTTGACCGTCTATTTCGAGCGGGCCGCCAGCAAGGGTGGGCATACACCGCACGCGCTGGAAGAAGCGCTATCCTGGCACGTCAAAGCAAGAGACAAGGGCACCATGCTCGACGGTTCAGGCACAGTGTAATCGCAGCCTGCTGCCTCTGTGGGTCCGCAATCAGGCATCCCGCGAGCTCCGCATGATGCTCCCATCCAGCGCAACGGCTCCCGCCAGCGTATTCGAGATCGTGCCGTACTTCCGAATGTTGGTGTGCAGGAGCGCGATGCGACGATCGCTTTCGTCGGTGTCGACCGTCACTAGGTAGTCAATAGCGGTGATCCGGGGTGGAGAGTCGCTGCGGACAGCATGCAACCTGACGCTCATTGCGCGAAGCTCGAATCCCAGCATTGGAATGGCCCGCTCCGCGCTCTTGATGATGCAGGCGGCCAGCGAAGCCAGGAGCATTTTAGCCGAGTTGAACGCATCCGCTCGACCTGTCAGCGACGTGTCAAGCGGAAGGCGCGCCTGCCTCACCAGCGCCATGCTGCCCGCCGAATCCATTCGCTGCGCATCAACCACATATTCGAGCATCGCCAAGTCGACCCTGCATAATTTGCCGCGTGGTCAAGTCACACGCTGTCCGTCTCAGGCTCTCACCAGCCACACGAGAATGAGACCGGAGACCGGGAAGTAGATCGTCTCCGAGATGAGCCCGGCCGCCGCCTCCGGCCAGGAGTAGCCGGGGGCAATGGCCTGGCCGAGCTCTCCAAGCGCAAACATCAACCACCAGACACCGACATAGAGCAGCCACTGGGTCCCGAATTACGTCCCGGCCGAGATAAAACAGAGCGACAAACGCCATGGCGGTACCGAGCTTTGAGACTGCGGTGCCCGCCAGGAACAGCGCCGGATTGCCACCCGGTGGCTGCAGCCCCGTCGCGGCAGACAGAGCTCCGTAGACCAGTATCGGGACCACGAAAAGCACGGCCCAGATAAGAGGGACGGCCAGCAAAGCACGGAGTTCCATCGCCATCTCCCGTCGATGATCGGCCTGTGTGTTCAGCTTTAGGAGTCACTTCTCAGATTGTTAATCGGGCTGCACGGAAGCGATCCGAAAGACATGCATCTTGCCGTCATCCTCGCGGATCGACACATACTCCCCCGGCACGAAGCGTTCCTCGGAAAGCCGGAAGCCCACCTCGTCATCGAGTGTGCTCGCATCGGAATAATCGAAGAGCCAGCGCCCACCGGGTCCGCGCAGGATACGACCGCGCGCGGGATCATCCCCGGGCCGCTTCCGCACCACACGGCACCACTCCGGCATGTCGCGATAACCCGACTGGTCGATATACCCGTCGTTCGTCAACGGCAGGTAGAGCCGGTAGGTGTGACCCGGGTCGCCCTCGGGGTGGCCGGGTTCGCGCGCCAGTTCGAGTTCGATGCGATAGAGCGTCGCTTTGGTCATCTGAGTCCTCCGGTCATTGAGCGGTGTAGCCGCCATCCACCAGGTGGTAGCTGCCGGTGATGAAGGAGGCGTCGTCCGAGAGCAGGAACGCCGTCAGCGTCGCTACTTCCGACGCTGTCCCGAGCCTGCCAACGGGATGCATGCCGGCAATCGCTGTCAGCGTGGCGGCGTCGAGATTTTTGGACAACAGCGGAGTGTCGATGAACCCCGGGCCAATGGAATTGATGCGGATGCCGTGCCGCGCATATTCGATTGCCGCGGTCTTGGTGAGGCCCACCATGCCATGCTTGGCCGCGACATAGGCCGGCGCATTGGCGAAGGCGACCGAGCCGAGTATGGATGCCATGTTGACGATGGCGCCCCCGCCCGATGCCTGGATCGCGGGTATCTGGTAGCGCATGCCATAGAAGACGCTGTCGAGATTGGTGGCCATGACCTTGCGCCAGCTTTCGAGCGGGTATTCACCCGTCGGCGCGCTTGCACCGGCAATTCCGGCATTGTTGACGGCCAGATGGAGCCCGCCATATTGCCTGCGCGTCGCGTCAACCATCGCCTCGACCTCTACGGCATCGGTCACATCGACCTCGATGGCTTTCGCCACTCCCCCTTGGGCCAATATGGATTCGGCGACCGAACTCGCGCCTTCGGCGTCGAGATCGGCGATCATCACCTTGGCTCCCGACGCCGCCAAAAGTTGAGCAACCGCAGCACCGATACCCGAGGCTGCGCCCGTGACGAGGGCAATCTTGTCCTTGAAGGAATAAGCCATGTTCATCTCTCCACTGCGAGGGCGGTTGATCAGCTCAGCGGCGCGGCAAAGTGGGCACCCATGAAGTAGGGCCAGACGAACAAGCCCAGCAGACCCATCCAGAAGTTGAGATGCAGATAGCCAATGCTGAACAGCCATCCGGCGAACCAAAAGGCGCCTAGCGAGGTGTGCTGAGTGATCTTGATGCGTTCCATTTCTGCTTCTCCCGACGGAATTGGCTCATTTGTCGACCGACGCCTTTTGTAGGCCGTTCACGAGCCTTGGTTTTGATCTGGCGCAAATGGTCCGGCGCGTCGCGAAAGAAGGACCGGATTGACGCACGTCAAAGATCGATGACGGCAAGCCCCTACGGTCAGCAGCACACATGGAGTGCGGCAAAATGGAAATCAGGAATATCGCTGTTATCGTCAACGCCGGCGCGGTCGATCCGGATCTGGTGGCTCTCGCAAGTGAGCTTGCCAGGCGTCACCATGCAGCATTGACGGGAATGGCAGCGGCCGAGCCGCCGCTCGTTGTCATGGGAATGGATGGCGGCGCCGTCGCAGCGTCAGTCTATGCCGAGCAACACGCCGAGATCGAAGCTACGCTCGCCGCGTCGGAGCAAAGCTTTGCAGCGATGGTGCCGCCTGGCATCAAGCACCGCTGGCTGCAGGCGGTACAGCGACCCGAAGTCGCGACCATCGGGTTTGCGCGGTCGGTCGACCTGATTGTTGTTGGCTCTTCTGACCAGCAAGCACCTCTCGGACAGGCAATCGACGTCAGTGCGGTGCTGCTCGGAGCCGGTCGCCCGGTTCTCGTTTCTGCCCACGGCGCGCGCAAACTCAAGGCAACCAAGATCCTCGTGGCGTGGAAGGACACCAAGGAGGCACGCCGGGCTGTCGTCGATGCATTGCCCTTCCTCAAGGTCGCCGACGATGTAGCCGTTGTGGTCGTGGACGAAGGCAATCTGGCTGTCGAGCGTGCGAGCATGCTCGACGTCGTGGCGTGGCTACAGTCTCACGATGTGAAGGCGCATGGCGACGTGCTTCCGGATATCGGCGGGGTCAGCCAAACCATAGTCCAGGCGGCTCAGAGTGCCGGCGCGGACCTCATCGTCAGCGGCGCCTACGGTCATAACCGGCTGCGGGAATGGATCTTTGGGGGCATGACCCGCGAGTTGCTGGCTACCCCAGGCATCAACCGGCTGTTCTCCAACTAGCTGGACGACTGGTTTGGGGACCCTGCCCCTCGATAGTTGATCCACGTCAATAGCCTGCGCTCCGATCCCGATAGGTTCGCCCAGGTCTTGCCTGGTGCATGAGGTTCCAAATGGTTACGGCTCCCTCCGCCTCATACGCGGCTCGTCTCGAAATCGACTATCCAGGACAGATGGATCGGCTGTCGACGTTCTTCCGACTGATCTGGGCCATCCCCATCCTGATGATCCTCGGGTTGCTGTCGGGCGCAGGCAGCACCCGCTACGTCACCGAGGCAGGAAAGGTGGTCGAGTCCAGTGCCGGAGGGATCACCGCCGGCCTGTTCGTGGCGACAGTGCTGATGATCCTCTTCCGGCAGCACTATCCCCGCTGGTGGTTCGATTTTGCCTTGGAACTGGGCCGCTTTGGTGCTCGCGTCATGGCATATCTGCTTCTGCTCACCGACCGCTATCCCTCGACCACGGAGGCGCAGTCTGTGCACCTTGAGGTCGCCTATCCCGACGTCGAACACGGCCTCAACCAGTGGCTGCCGCTTGTGAAATGGCTGCTCGTACTCCCTCACTGTGTGGTGCTCTTCGTGCTCGGTGTCGCGGTAGCGCTGGTCACCATCTTTGCCTGGTTCGCCATTCTGTTCACCGGCACTTACCCACGAGGGCTGTTCGACTTCGTGGTCGGTGTCGGTCGCTGGTCAACGCGCGTGTGGGCCTACGCCTTCTTGCTTGCAACTGACGTCTATCCGCCATTCAGCCTTCAGTGACATCCACCAGCCAGCGAGTCTCTTGGGACCGGCAGACGCCGGTTGGCAGTATTCGTCATTGTCCGTGTCGGTATCGCGGATCCCTGCGCCGCAGTCCACCAGTCTAGGATGGCGCATCGAGGCGCAGGCAACGCACGGGTCTCCCGCGCCTACACGGCTTCTTTTGACGGAGATCAAGTCAGTCTGCATTCTATACGCAATCAGCGGAGCTGCGGAATGGCCAACACAGTGAAGTCCCGTCTTGCTTCGTGGGCGGCGCGTGCCCCGGTCACCGCCTTTCTGGCCGGCTCCTTCCTTTGGGCATGGCTCCTGTGGGGCTACTGGATTCCAGCCATGCCGCCCGGCGGCCTGGAGATGTCGCCGATCTTTCTAGTCTCAGCCATCCTCGGGGGCTTTGCTCCCTCGCTGGTGGCCATCGCGGTCGCATGGACCCTGGCCGGCAGAGCCGGCATCGCCCAGTTGCTGGCGCCGCTCGTCCGCTGGCGCATCCACCCCGGCTGGTACGCGGTGGCTCTGCTGACAGCTCCTGCCGTCACCCTCATCATCGTCGCCATCCAGGCGATGGTCATTGGCGGCAACCGCTTTTCCGGTATCGGTGTTCCCATCCCCATCCTCCTGATCTGGCCGTTGATGGCCGGCCTCGGAGAAGAGATCGGCTGGCGCGGTTTCCTGCTCCCGCGCCTGCAGCCGCGCCTCGGCGTTCTTCCCGCAGCCCTTGTGATCGGCGCGATCTGGGGTCTCTGGCACCTTCCGGCCGACTACATCGCGCTCAAGGCCTATGGCGACTGGTTCATCCCAGCCTTCCTGGTCAACGGTCCCATTGTCCTGACCGCGCATGCCATCATCATGTCGTGGCTCTGGAACCGGACCGGAGGCAACCTGCTCCTTATCGTCCTCTATCACTTCACTATCACGGCATCCGCGATGGTCGTGCCCTCAGGCTTCACCGACGGCGCCAGGGGTGTGCTTGCTGCCGCGATTGGCGCTGGCTGTTTCTGGATCGTCGCGGTCGGCCTTGTAACGTGGCGTGGAAGCGACTTCACGCTTGTGGAATCGGCACCCCCTGCCAATTCATCGGCGTGAACGGCACCGGCATTGGCCGCGCGACGTCTTGAGCTCTCTGCCGCTATCGCCAGCACGGTGAAACTCGTGCCCACGACGAGGCCACGGATAGCCTTAGGCAATGATAAAGCACGAAGCGGAGCGCAAAACACCGTCATCGGCTCGACGCAACTCGGGAATTGATTGCCACCGAGGTTAGCCGTCTCCAGCTGTTCGGTTCCCTCGAACCTGGCGGAGTAGCGCCCCAATCATCCATTTCGACGGCGACTTCCTCGCAAAACGCTATAAGGGCGACCTCTGGTGCCGCAAGACCGACAAGCTACACGGGCGTGCCATCGTGCGCGGCGGTGCCGGCACGGCGGCCCAACGATCGTCTATTCGGTGGTATTCTCACTTATGCTTTGGAACTCGGCATCGTGGAGCAGAACCCTGTGCACGGCGTTCGCTAGTGCAAATAGGCTCGCAACACTCTCAGTGCCAGCAGCGTGTTCCATCTGCTGGGCTGTCCGGCCTTCTCCATAACAAAGTGCACCTGCCCCGGATGACCCGCGGCCAACGCCCAACGTCCATCCGGCCGTCTCTTGGAGACCACCTTGTCCAGCGCGTCCGACATGCGCTCGTCCCATGGAGTTCGTGTTGTCCTGAAGTAGTCGAGGGACCTGAGAACGTTGTATTTCCAGCGCGGCGGGAAGACGAAGCGAAGCATGTCTGGGCCGATGATCTCGCCGGTGCGGCGGGAGCGGAACAGCCGATGATCCAAGATGAAATCCCGTCCCGTCCGTGCGGCACTCTGCAACTCAGCCAGTCGGTACCGGTAGCCGTTCGCGGCGTATTCCTGGATTCCTTCGAGCACCGAGAGTGTCGAATGAAGGGAGCTGTGAGCGGCGCCAGGCCGAAGGCGCCAGCAGTTGAAGCCGCCGTCGGCCATGCGTTCGCCAAGGATGTAGTCGATAATCGAGCAGAGGCTCACTTCCGGTTCGCCGAAATAGCTGGCGTAGTTGAGGAACATGCCGTTGACGCAGACGTCGCTGAGCTTGATCGTCCGCGTCGGCCCGATGCCACCGTCGCCGATCTTCTCCTCGACAGCGATCTTGTGGACGCTCGCGCGCGCCAGCGCGTTATCGGGCGGCAGCCCCAGGGTTCTCAAGTCGAGCAAGGTGTAGTGAGAACTGGTCCACTTCGGCTGATAGAAGCGCTGCCCCCACGATCCGTCGGCGTTGCGACGGGCGAGAAACCCAGCACCCCATCCCTCCTCGGCGATGCGAGCCAGAAGCCTGGGATCATCCTCGCCAAGCAGGTCGCGCCGCACCTGGTACTGGATGGAGATGTCTCCACTCAGCAGCCAATCCAGTACAGACCTATCAATATCCATTTGCCACAGACGCGGGGCGACGGCTTTGGGCGAGCGATATCCTGGCGACGATTATGGGGAATGCCAGATATGTAAGAGCTATGTCGACGGCATAGTCGGGCAGCGTCATCTGAAAGACGACGAGGAATATCGGCAGATCGATGATCACTGAAATCGCTGCCCACGCAGAACCGAGCACCAATCCATGGAGAGGACCAACGGTTTTGACGTCCCTGAAGTAGGCAAGCGCCGCGACGACAGTGACTGTAACGCCAACAACCACAATGATGCTCTCGAACAGGGCCCGATTGGCCTCCCGGACGCCGAACAGCACGAAAGAAGTGGCAAAGGGCACTGCCCACAGAGCAATCCCATAGCCGATGACGCGTATCCAGTTCACAGCCTGCCTCCCGATCCTCCAAGACGGCTCAACATAGCGTCCGTGCGCCGCTTCCTTCTTGACTAGGATCAAAGCCTCGTGAATCGCTATCAGTCGCAGGCTCGTTGATATCGCTCAAAGCCGAGTGCGTTCGCGTGGCGTCAATTCCTCGGAGGATTGAAGCCGAAGTAGATCGCTGGATTGACCCACCTCCTCACCTGCCGCTTCCGCCGCTGATTTTGATTGCGATCAAGGACCCCTGCACTACTCCCGCTATGATCCCTCAAGCGCCTGCGATAGGCGTGCGAACTGGAAGGTGCGTCATGGTATCTCGCAGAGCGTTGATTGGCCTGGGTATCGCCAGCGGTGCGTTGGCCGCGACTGGAGGAGGAACAGCGCTCGCCTATTCCTCGGCCATCAGCAAAGCGCGGGTCGCCTGCGACCCAAGCCTCAGCACAATCATTCCAACGCGGTCCGGCGATCTAGAATACGCCGACGCCGGAAGCGGCACACCGCTGCTGATGGTCCACGGCACCGGAGGTGGCTTCGATCAGGGACTGTTTTTCACGCGGGAGCTCCTCGCCAAGGGATACCGCATCATTGCGCCATCTCGCTTTGGGTACCTTCGCTCCAGCCTTCCACCGGATCCCTCGAGCGCGAACCAAGCCGATGCCCTCGTGGAATTGCTCGACCACCTTCACATTGACAGGATCGCGGTCGCTGGTGGCTCCGCGGGTGCCCTTTCCGCTATCGAGTTCGCTATCCGCCATCCCGACCGCTGTGCGGCTCTCGTGCCGATCGTGCCTGCCAGCTTCACACCGGATAGCGAGGCGATTACCGCCGACAATCCACCCGAGGGCATTCCGGCGGCCATGGCGCTGCTCCGTTCCGACTTCTTGTTCTGGATTGGCACCGCCGTCGCTTCCGATCTCATGGTCGGAACGCTCCTTGCCACCGACCCGGCGCTGCTCAAGACCGTGAACGCTGCCGAGGTAGCGCGCGCCCGAGAAATACTTCGCGGCATCCTCCCGGTCAGCCGTCGCGCCGATGGTCTCATCAATGACGCGCAACTCGCCGGTCACCCGGCGCCATCAGCCCTGGAATCGATCACCGCGCCAACATTCGCCATCTCGGTTGAGGACGACCGCTTTGGCACCGCCAAGGCCGCCCGTCACATTGCGGCCACCGTGCCCAACGCTCAGCTAACCGTCTTTCCATCAGGAGGTCACATCTGGCTCGGTCACGACCACGAGTTGTTCGATCAGGTCGACGCCTTCCTCACCGAGATCGGTTACGCATAACTGCGGCAATTGCTCGATATGGCGGTCCGCGTCCCAATCTAGGGCATCCGCGCGGGAGCAGTCGAGGTTCTCGGCCGCCGAGTAGCCACACGACCATGCTGTTGCGCTGAGCTGAGGCCCATGCGATCGACTACTCCCGGCTCACTACGGCAGGTTCGGAGGGGCCGCCAGGCGTACTCGCAGCAGGTGCGCGCGCAGCCATCATGTGGATGGCAGCGGTCCATTGAGCAAGAAGGCGGCCCAGAACCGGCCGCATATCCTTCAGGGCGATGTAACGACTTACTCGGGGCCGCTCGCGGAGCGTCGGCTTCCGTACGCCGGCAAGCGAATAGCTGTCGGCACCAATCCCACCACTGGTTTCAGCGAAAGCGGCGAGGCCATAGCGCCATTCCCACGTCAGGCTGCCATGGCCTTTCCAACCACCTTGTCGAAGCGGCTATCCATGCACACGCTTATGTCGGTGGTGACGAAATGCGAATCCAGAAAGAGGCTGAATATCGTGGCAGGCGTCGGTGCTTCTTGCGCGGCCGATAGCGTGTCCAGCTTGTGCACCGTCAACGGTAGGCCCCGTTTGTGACAGGTCTCCTGGAGCGAGACTTCGATGTGATAATCCGTGAACGGGCATCGATTCGAGTAGTAGACCGTCACCCCTTTCGCATCGGCGTCCAGGCCATCGCGCGCGCTTTGCGCGAACTGAGGCATTTCCGCCGGCTCGCTTTCATCCAACGGCAGGGCCAGCAAGGAGAAACTGGAGTGCAAGGTGTCGACTTCTCTGAATCCCTGTTTGAGCAGCCACTGACCGTCACTCTGAAAGTGCATCTTCTTCTTGCCAGCGAGCGAGACCAAGCCAGCCCGGCCTTGGTCGCGCGCATCCTGCAGGGCATGGTTGAGCAGCGCCCTGCCGTGCCCATGACCTTTGAACTGGCCCGATACCCAAAAGCACCCCATCGCTAGCCAACCAGGCGCGCTGACCGGCATCCAGGCACTTTCAGCAGGACCGTATTCGATGAATGCTTTGCCGCGTTCGTCCAGGCGCCGAAAGCGATAACCGTGTGCATGCTGGTCCGAGAGCCACTGCTTCTTGGCGGCATACCCGTCCGCACACTTCTTGTCGGAGATCGCGCAACAGATATGCGATGTCGGCAAAGACTCTGGGGTCAGCGTTACATAGGGCATTGGCACTCCGGTTTGTTGAAGCCGCCGACGCATGGCTGCGCAGGCATCGATGTTGACACTCTGGCAGAATGGGACGCGCGGGCCTTGACCCAGGTCAACGAGTGAACAGGGTGCAATCCCAATTGGCTGGTCGGCCTTTGATCGCCCCGTCGCCGTCGCCTTATTTTGCGTCCGAGAGGGTGTTCTGTCCCGAAAGCACATCCTGCTCCAGTATCTCACGCATCCATTCGGGCTCCTCAAAAAGCGGACTGTGAGCAGAGTGTTCGAACGTGTAAGAACCCCTTCATGGGGGCCTCTAGCGTCTCCAGATAGCTTTTGGCCAAGCCATACGAGACGGTGTAATCGAAGATGCCGCTCATTGAAGTAGACGGGTATCTCCAGGGCCGGAACTTCTGCCGCGAGATCGGTCGCTAGAACTTGATTCCACATGTCGGTGGAGGGGGCCGACCACTTGCCGCGCCATATGTCGATCTTCTCGCCCAGCGTGTATGACCGGCTGAGTATCAAGGGCAGGAACACACCGGTCACCACCGACTTCATTGTATGCCTGGTGCCGATACCGAGGCTGTGCATCGCCTCATCGCGGACAAAGGTGCGCATCGTCATGCCGTCGTCCGGTGGTTGATGCAAGCTCATCACGTTGATCCCCGTTGTTCGGCTATTTACAGGCTCGAATTTCGTCCCCGTTGATCCAGGTCAGATCAGGGTTCTAATTCTTGGTGCGTACGGACTTCTCATGGCGGAGCGGCTCCGCCTTCTTCGACCGCCTATGCAAGGACAACTGAGACCGGACGCCGCCGCGAGTAGGGCAGCGTCGGCCCGAAGCCGAAACGCACGGCAAGAAAGGGAAGCCCACCGGGCTTGCCGGCGAGGGCCGCCAGATCGGCACGGAATTGGGACATCTCGACCGGCTGATTGAGGTGCGCCGTCTTGAGGCCGAGTGCGGTGGCCTTGAGGGTAAACCGCTGAAAGGCCCACCCAACCGGGTCCAGTGCTCTGCATCATTGCGCGCGGCAAAGAACACCGCGATACCCGCCGAGGAATCGATCTGCTTGCGATACCGGTCATTCTCCGATTTTGCCGTGACGAACCAGTCGAACATCGATCGGATGAGAGACCGGGCGCTCTTCGACCTCGCAATCGACAGCAAGCTTCGAGGCTGCGACCTGGTGAAGATCAAGATCGGCACGCTTGTGGCTGGACCAATCATCCGCACTCGATCCATGATGATCCAGCAAAAAGACAGGAAGACCGGTCCAGTTCGAGATAACCTCTGACACCGGGGCCAGCGTACTTGTCTGGCTCGAACGACGCGGTGGCACCGTAGACGACTTCGCCTTCCCGAGCAGGGTTGCTCCGAATGGTCATCTGAGCACCCGCCAATATGCAAGGCTGGTCGATGAATGGGTGAAAGTTATCGGCCTGACGCCTGAGGAGTACGGCACCCACTCTCTACGCAGAACCAAAGCATCGCTCATCTACAAGGCCACAGGAAACCCGCGAGCCATCCAGATATTGCTCGGCCGCAGCAAGATTGAGAACACCTTCGATATTTGGGTGTGGACGTTGACGATGCTCTTTCGTTGTCCGAGGCCACTGAAATCCTCGGGCACTTCGCCGACGATCATTCCGGTGGCGTCGGCGAAGTGCCCCATTCCGGCCGTTCGGCTTGCTTTGTGGGACACCCAATAGCGGACGCTGGCGAATGCGCTTTGCCTAGAGAAGCGGCCTGCAAGAGATCTCATGACGCATTTGCTGCGCGTACGCATCGGCGCGGGTTTCCTCTTTCGCGCCAAGCCCCCGCTAAACGCTAACACCGAATATTCGACCAACCAGCGCGGTAACGGCCATGGCTGCTGCGCCCCAAAACAGGACGCGCAAGGTGGGGCGCATTTTGGGGGCACCACCGGCCTGGGCGCCCAGCGCGCCAAGGCCCGCCAGACAGATCAGGGTGGTGACGACCACGACTGGAATGGTCGCGCCTATGGGCGCCAGCACGGCCGCGATCACAGGCAGGGCAGCGGCGACTGTAAAGGTCAGGCCGGAGGCCAAAGCCGCCTGAAGCGGGTTGGCGCTATGGACTTCGGACAGGCCCAGCTCCTCTCGCACGTGGGCAGCCAAGGCGTCCTTCTCGGTGAGCTCCCTTGCGACCAGCGCTGCGGTGGCCGGCGACAGGCCGCGCGACTCGTAGATCGAGGCGAGTTCGGCTTCTTCCTCTGCTGGGGTGTCGATCAGAGCCTGCTTTTCGCGTGTGATGTCGGCGCGCTCGATATCGGATTGCGAACTGACCGAGACATATTCGCCCGCCGCCATGGACATGGCCCCTGCGGCCAGGCCTGCCACGCCCGCGATCAGCACGGCGCCAGGGCTGGGATCGGCGGCCGCGACGCCCACGATCAGCGACGACACCGAGACGATGCCGTCATTGGCTCCCAAAACGGCGGCCCGCAGCCATCCCGATCGGTTGATGAAATGAACTTCTTCGTGGGCGGATTTATACGGCAGGGTCATGCCTTCACCTTGGGGGTGGCGCCCGTTCCGGGTGCGCCATGGTTGGTCTGTCGATTATCGCCTCTGGGCAGCACCATCACGGCCTCAAAGCCATCCATGGCACCCGACGCGGGGGACTGCAGGGACAGCGAGCCGCCGGCCTGCTCGAGAATCGAGCGCGCAATGGATAGGCCCAGGCCGTTGCCGTCCGCCGCCGTGTCGCCGCGGGCGAAAGGCTGACCCAAACGCGCCAGATCGGCCGCCCCAACAAGGCCACCCTGGTTGACGATCCGCACGGCGCCGGCCGCGGCGGCAATGACTTGGACCGGCTGGCCCGCTGCGCCATGCTTGAGGGCGTTTTCAATCAGATTGCGCAATGCGATGGCAAAGGCATCGGGATCGATGGCCGCAACCACGCCGCCGCCGGCGGCGTCGACATGCACGCGGTCGTGCCAGAGCGTACTGGCATTGAAATCGTGCACGACCATGTTGAGCACCGGCAAGAGGTCTGCCTCCCGATCTGAACGGGCAAAGCCTGCCTCGACGCGGGCGAGCTGCAGCAGCTTTTCCGACAGCTTGGCGAGCTTCTTCAACGCGGCCTCGATCTCGACCAACCGGGCCGCGCCCGGGCCGTTGCCCAGTTCGGCAGCCAGTTGCTGGGTCTGTGCCAGCGCGCCGGCGATGGGGGTGCGCAATTCATGGGCGCTGCGCGCCGCAAAGGAGCGCTCGGCATCGAGAGCCGACTTTAGCCGGGACATCAGGGCACCGACGGCTTCGGCGATCGGCGCCAGCTCGGCGGGATGGCCATCCGACAGCAGGGGCTCCAGGTTCTTGCTGTCGCGCTTGGCAATATCGCGGCGCAGGGCCTCCAGCGGCCGGAGCGCCAAGCGCATGGCCAGCCAGACACCACCGGCCATCAGCGGCAGGAGAGCGAGCAGGGGGAAGCCGAGGGCCGAAATGGCGTCCATCACGCCGTTCAGGCGCCGGTCGCTGGTCTCCACAATGAGGATGGAAAAGCCGTTGCGATCCGTCAGCCCAAAGGTTCGCTGACCATCTATGTCGGCAAAACCTTCCGGCAAATCCGCAGGTAGCGCGAAGTCGGCCGCCTGCTGATCGCGCAGCATGATGACGCCCTGGCTATCGAAGACAACATAGGTGAAGCTTGAATCGTGCGGCACGGACCCGGCGGGTCCGTCGCCGGCGTCCGGACGATCATCGTCGTCGCCCCCCTCATTATAGGCGCCGCCGACCAGTCGCCCGCCATCGCCCCGCTCGCGCAGGTCGTGCACAGCGAGCGGCAGCAGGCGCTGGGCGCTCTGCTCCAAACTGTCGTCATAAGCTTCGTTGAGCTCATGCTGCATGACGCTGACCGAAATGGCCGCGGCGCCGATCCACAGCAGGGCCATGCCGGTGGTCAGGCCAAGTGCCAGGCGCAAGGCAATGGAGGGGCGCCGCGTCATGCCTTCACCTGGTAGCCAAGGCCGCGAATGGTCTGAACGAACTCCCGCCCGAGTTTCTTGCGCAGCCGGCTGACATAGACTTCGACTGCATTGCTCTCCACCTCGGCGCCGAAGGCATAGAGCGAATCCTCGATCTCGGACTTGGTGACGATGCCGCCGCGGCGCGCCAGCAGGCGTTCGAGCACGGCCCATTCGCGGGCGGTGAGACTGGCATGGGCGCCGTCGATGCTGGCAATGCGCCGGCCCAGATCGATGGTTACCCCTGCCGTGGTGATCTCGGGCGTCGGATTGCCGCCATAGCGACGGGCCACCGCAGCGATGCGGGCGCCCATTTCGGCTAGGTCGAATGGTTTGACCAGATAATCGTCGGCGCCCGAATTGAGGCCCTCAATGCGGATGGCGACCTGATCCTGCGCCGTGGTGATAATGACGGGAACGGCATTGCCGGCGGCACGCAACTGCTTGAGCAGATCGAGGCCACGGCCGTCGGGCAAGTTGAGATCGAGCAGCACCAGCTCATAGGGCACGCTGGCCAGCGCCAGGCGGGCGTCGTCGAGCCGCTGCATCCAGTCAACCGCATGACCGGCAGCGAGCACGTGGTCGCGGATGGCTGCGCCCAGCACATGGTCGTCTTCGATCAACAGCACGCGCATGTTTGGGCTCCCCAGGACGGCCTAGCGCGCCAAGCTTACACCGGGCTGAACGAGAAACCTGCGCTGCTTCAGTCTGCTGTCAGCTTGCCATGGTCAAAGCTCCCCACAACATACCGATCAGGAGCCTATACCATGAAGAAACTCGCAGCCCTATTGATGCTGGCTACGGCGCTCTGCGCCCCCAGCATCGCCATGGCCCGGGATGTCAGCATCCAGACCAGCCTGGTGCAATATTCCGGTCATGCCGCCTATCTGGCGGTCTATCTCACCAATCCGGACGGCAGCTATAATTCGACGCTCTGGGTTTCGGGCCAGAAGACGAAATATTACGGCGACCTGCGCGGCTGGGCCCGGGCGGCATCGGGCGGCGGATCGCTCAATCTCGATGGCATTACCGGCGCCAGCGTCGGCAGCGGCGAAACGCTGACGGTACATGCCAATCTCGCCGATACCCTGCTCGATGCCGGCTACCGGATCCACGTCGATACAGCGGTCGAGAATGGCGGCCAATATGCCGACGACGCCGTGATCGACCTGACGTCCACGCCCGCCACGGCGAGCGGCACGGGCTACGTCAACTCCATCTCCCTCGGTCTCTAGCGAGCACGTCCATGCGCAGTTTCCACTCCCTGGCCGGCCTGTTTGGCGGTCTGCTGGTCATCTTCATGGCGACCACCGGCTTCGTGCTGTCGCTGCAGCCGCTCGCCGATACGGCCACGACGATGGCTGCGGACAGCGGTGTTACCGTGGCGGCGCTGGCTGACCGCGTGGCCGCGGAGCTGCCGGGTGTGGAACGGCTGGTGCGGTCGGCATCGGGCCAGCTCGTTGCCTATACAGCAGAGAACGGGGTGCGCAGCGCCGTGATTGTCGATCCCCAGACCGGCGCGGCAGCCGGCGCCTATGCGCCATCGGCCATTTTCAGCTTCATCACCGACCTGCATCGCTCCTTCATGCTGGGCAATGTCGGGCATGGCGCGGCCGGGGTCACGGCGCTGTTCATCCTGGCGCTCGCCATCAGCGGCATGCTGCTGCTGGTTGGCAAGATGGGCGGCTGGCGCAAGCTGCTGACCGCGTCGCGCGGCACTGGCTCGCAGCGGCTGCATACCGATCTGGCCCGCATCGGTGTTGCCGTGCTGCTGCTGACCTCTCTGACTGGCGCCTATATGTCGGCGGTCAACTTTGCGCTGCTGCCGGAAAATGCTGGCGCGATGTTCGCTTTTCCGCCGGCCAGCGCCGGCGAGACCGTGGCGCCCATTGCCTCGCTTGAGGCGCTCGCCGCCATTCCCCTGGCTGACCTGCGCGAACTGACCTTTCCGGCAGCGGGCGACGCCACGGATGTCTTCACCGTCACCACCCAGGCCGGCCAGGGCTTTGTCGACCAGGGCACCGGCGCGATGCTCTCCTTCACGCCAAACGACGGCTGGCAGCGGGCCTATGAATTCATCTACCTGCTGCATACCGGGCAAGGCGCGCCCATGGTGGCGCTGCTGGTGGGGCTGGGCGCCCTGAGCGTGCCGCTGCTGGCCGTGACCGGCACGATCATCTGGTGGATGCGTCGCCGCAACACGCCGCGAATTGTCGGCAATGTCTCCTGGCGCGACGCCGACACCGTCATCCTGGTCGGCAGCGAAGGCGGCAGCAGTTGGGGCTTCGCCGCCACGCTGCAGGACGCCCTGCGGCAGCAGGGTCAACGCGTCCATGTCGCCGCCATGAACGAGCTGCGTCGCAGCTATCCCAACGCGTCCCGGCTGCTGGTGCTCGCAGCCACCTACGGTGACGGCGCAGCCCCGGCCTCGGCCCGCCAGTTCCTGGCAAAGCTCGAGCACTTCACCGCGACACCTGCCTTTGCCGTCCTCGGCTTCGGCGATCAGGGTTTTGCCCAGTTCTGCGGCTTTGCCGCCAAGGTCGACGCCGCGCTTGCGGCCAAGGGTCTGATCCACCTGCTGCCGTTGGCCAGTGTCGACCGGCAGTCGGCCGGGCATTTCGCGGCCTGGGGAAAGAGTCTCGGCGGGCGGTTTGGCCTGCCGTTGCTGCTGAACCATGTTGCGGCGCGGCCAGCCACCAGTAAACTCGTGCTGGTGGAGCGCACCCTCTATGGCATGGAAGTTCAGGCGCCGGTCGCTGTGCTCAAGTTTGCCGCGCCGCAGTCCCGTCGGGGCTGGTTCGCCCCCCGGCTGCCGCGTTTCGAGGTCGGTGACCTGGTCGGCATCGTGCCGCCCGGCGCCGACGCACCGCGCTACTATTCGCTGGCCTCAGCCTCACCGGACGGCATGCTGGAGATCTGCGTGCGCAAGCAGTCGGGCGGGCTATGCTCGGAATTTTTGCATGCGCTGGTGCCCGGCGAGGCGATCGACAGCTTCATCCGCCCCAATCCGGACTTCCGGCCCAAGGCCGGGCGCCGGCCGCTAATCCTGATCGGCGCGGGCGCCGGGGTGGCGCCACTGGTGGGGTTCGCCCGCCACAACCGCCATCGCCGGCCGGTACACCTGTTCTTTGGCGGCCGCGATCCGGCGTCGGATTTTCTCTATCGCGACGACCTCGAAACCGCGCTGGACGAGGGCCTTCTGACATCGCTGAACACACGGTTCTCCCGCGTGTTGGGCGGCGGTTATGTGCAGGACCTGGTGATGGACGAGGCAGACGCCGTGCGCGGCCTGGTCAGCAAAGGCGCACAGATCATGGTCTGCGGCGGCCGCGACATGGCCAATGACGTCCGCGCAGCGATCGAAACCTGCCTCGCGCCGCTAGGCCTCAGCGTCGATGGTCTCAAGCAGAAGGGATTGTACCTTGAAGACGCGTATTGAAGCCGCTCACCGGTCCGAGCCAGCCCCACCCATCGTGCCGCTGCAGCGTCAGGTGCTCAGCGGCGCCACGATGGGCACGCGTTACGCCGCGGTGTTCTACGCGCCTGACGTCGAGGACCTGGGCGGGCTGCACCGGGACCTACAGGCGACGGTCGATGCGGTCGACGCCCAGATGTCGACGTGGAAGCCCGAGTCGGCGCTGATGCAGCTCAACCGCGCCCCGGCGCATGTCTGGTGCAAGGTGCCAGGGGAATTGTTCGCGGTGTTGGCGGCGGCGATGGAGATCGGCCTGCTGTCGGATGGAGCCTTCGATATAGGTGTGGGTGACCTGGTCGCGGCCTGGGGCTTTGGCAGCCAGGCTGCACGCAGCGACGAAGCGCCTGTCCCCGCAAATTCATCCGCCAAGCAACCAGCTCATCTTTGCCTCGAACTCGACTACGCCCAAGAGCGGGTCCGTAAGCTCGCCGCGGTCAACCTCGACCTGTCCGGCATTGCCAAGGGCTTTGGCGTTGACGAACTGGCGCGGGTGCTTGCCGCGCATGGCATCCTGCATTTTCTCGTTTCTATCGATGGCGAATTGCGCGCCGAAGGCGGAAAGCCGGACGGCTCGCCCTGGCGCGTTGCTGTCGAAAAGCCTCAAACGGCGCATCGTGCGGTAGAAGGCGTGCTCGAGCTGACGGCGGGCGCCGTCGCCACATCCGGCGACTACCGGCACTTCGTCGAGCGCGACGGCATGCGCTACGGCCATACCATGGACCCGCGTCGCGGCGCTCCGCTGGCGGATGGTCTGGCGGGCGTTACCGTCTTGGCCGAGACCTGCATGGCCGCCGACGCCTGGGCAACCGCCATGCTGGTACTTGGCCCAAGAACCGGCGCCGCACTCGCCAGCCGACACGGCATCGAGGCTCTGTTCATCGACCAGGTCCTGGTCGCGGCTTCAGACCCGATCACAACACCCAAAATCACCAAGGAGAACTAAGATGAACGCATCAAGCATCCGATTTGCCGTCGCGCTGTGCAGCCTGGGCGCGGCATTGCCGGCTCTGGCCGGCGACGTCCGGGCGCAGCTCACGCCCGATCTCATCTACAGCCACTGCCAGGCCGCCGGTGTCGGCAGCCAGACCGAGGGCACCTTCATGCTGCCTGGCGGTCGCGTGACAGGCACGGTTATGTGCACAGAGGCCGATCTTGCCGTCGCCAACATGCATGCAGGGGTGAGCGAGGATGACGACGAAGACCATCGCGGTGGCCAGCGTGAAGACGACGACGACTGAACAAGCCTGGGTATCGGCGGCGAGCCTCCCCCCAATTGATTATTGCAGCGCTAAAAGGAACAGTCTGCATACAGTGCTCAAGCACCGAAAGCCGACAGCCTCAAATGAGCCATCGGCGAGATCGCGCGCCGTATTGCTGCTTTACGTCATGCAGCGACCAAAAGCAGACAGACCGCTGCCGGCCCCAACTTTGCCAGACCAACAACGTCCGCTTCCCCCGAAGGCTACCTGAAAGGGGACAGGCGGCTAGCCACCCCATTGCTGCCGGCACGGCGTGCCTTGTGGGCGGCCTTCGGAACGATGAAGTTTGGTCCGCCAACGACCGAGAGGGCGCAAAGCCGCCGTTGAAAAGTCGCCGTGTGGTTGCAGCAGTGCAAAATCGGGATGAGACCTCCATCGCCCAATTTACACAAGATATTGATTTTAAAAGGTTTTTGGCGCACCCGACACGATTCGAACGTGTGGCCTCTGCCTTCGGAGGGCAGCGCTCTATCCAGCTGAGCTACGGGTGCATCATTACGGCGGCCAAAACGACCACCGACGCGGCGGCAACCTAGCTAAGCTAGACCTGAGGCGCAACTAGGAACTGCACCGGTGGATGCACTTATGGTGGGTCGGCGGTAATGGCTGTGGAAGCCATCAGCGCGAGCGCCTTTGGCACCGCTTTCTCGTGCAGAAACATTGTCAGAAGACATTGTCCTACCGTCCTGTTTCACTCTGCCTTGACGTGCCGCTGCAATTCCCGCATCTATCGGCGCGTCGCGGGTGTAGCTCAATGGTAGAGCAGAAGCTTCCCAAGCTTACGACGAGGGTTCGATTCCCTTCACCCGCTCCAGCGCTCATCACAACTCAGTCCGGCAAAGTTTAGGAAGCCCAGTAAACCAGGCTTTCAGCCCTCGTGCGTGCGCGAGTGTGTCGACTAGCGTCCAGTGACAGCCAGCACATTTGACAGTATTTTCGACGGTATCGAAGGAGCGGGCGAAAACCGATACCGTCATTGCGATTGAGCGATGTCCCAGATCAAGAACGCAAACCCAGCTCCAAAGCCGTATAAGTTGCCGGACTTTGACGGGCTTTATCTCTATATGAGCACTTCAGGAGCGAAGTCCTGGAGATTGGATCATCGGTTCGCCGAAAAGCGCAAAACACTGACTTTTGGCGCCTATCCAGGTACCAAGCTTGCCGCTGCACACAGTAGACGGGATGCAGCGAAGCGCCAGCTCAGTAATGGCATCGACCCCTCTCTCGCACGCAAGAGGGCCCAACTCGAAGCAAAGGCAGTTGCCGGCAACACGTTCGGTCTCATCGTTGCAGAGTTCCTCGGCAAGATGCAGCGGGATAAGCGAGCGACGCCGACCATCGCTAAGAACCAGTGGATGCTTGAAACACTGGCCAAAGCTGGCTCCTTTCCCGATCACTCAGGTGACGTCCTGATACGCCATCGCTACCGCGCGTGCGGTTGTAGGTGTTGGTCCATTGGACGATGGCTTGGTTCGCTCGGCCGACGAGGCATATGGTATGGCATAGGCCCACTCTCTGAGCGATGTCCGGATGAAGCACTCGGCCTTGCCAATGGTGCGTGGGGTGGGCGATCAGCAGCTTGCCGCAGCGTGGGGCCGGCAATGCCAACCAACCCCATGTCTGTCGTTCGGATCGTGTTGTGGCAACCGAAAGCCCACATTCGGAGGCGGTATGCTGCACGGCTGAGTGGTCAATCGATGACGCATCAACTGGTACGCGGAAGCTGGCTAGCGGCTGACGACGGTGAGGCCGTTTACCCAGACAGACGCGATGTTGGCGCGTGTGGCCCCGTAGATGATCTTTTCGAAGATCGCAGCGGGCTCGAGAGTGTCAAACAAGCGGATGGCGCCGTCGCGTATCGTTGTGTCTATGACCATGGCGTCGAAGCGATAACCGGGCGTCAGGACGCCAATCGGCAGATCCAGCGCGATACCGCCGCCCGCCGTCGCCAAGTGGAACGCCGTCGCCAGACCAATAGCCGAGCCTGGCCGGCCCCGGCGACTCGGCGGCAGAGCTGGATCGACGCCTTCCTCAAGCATGCGGGAGGATTGCACCGTGGTTCGGCAGGCCTCAAACATCGAGGCGGATGGTCCCCCGGAGACGTCCGTGCCCAGGCCGACATGCACGCCCTTCTCCAGTGCGTGGCGGAGCGGAAAAACGGAATTGGCGAAGTAGATATTCGACAATGCGCAATGCGCCACGGCGCTGCCACGGGCAACGAGCCGATCCATATCCGCATCTGTGAGGAAGTTGGAGTGCGCCAGCACAGTCTTTCGCGTTAGCAGCCCGAAGCCATCGAGCGCCGCAGCATCGGTCATGCCATAGCGCGCCAGTACATTGCCATGCGCCCAGTCGCTCTCCGAGCAATGTGTCTGTACGTGGCAATCGCATTCAGTCGCAAGAGAACCCAGACCCGCCAGTGTCTCGTCGGTACAGGCCGGAATGAAGCGCGGCGTGATTACCGGCAGCACAAGCCCCTCCAGGTTGTTCGGGTGGTTGCGGATATGGTCGATGAGAGCGCGGGTGTCGGCTAGAGCCTCCTCAGGGCTCTCGTCTCGGTAGTATTGAGGGCACGATAGAGGATCGTCCATTGCCACCTTGCCGACCAGCGCCCGTTGTCCGCGGTCGATGCAAATATCGGCGAGTAGCTTGCTCGCCTCGCGATCTTGCGTGGCGAAATAGAGGGCCGTCGTCGTGCCGGTGCTCAGAAGGTCGTCAACCAGCACAGCATAGCGTTCACGGGCAAAGCCGAGGTCGGCATAGCGGGCTTCGAGGGGGAAGGTGTACTTCCCCAGCCAGACCTCGAGCGGCTCATCGAGCGCCAGCCCAAGCTGCGGATATTGCGGGGCATGGACATGAAGGTCGACCATGCCCGGCAGGCCGAACTGACCTTCCGGCAACCGTATCAGCCTCTCGCCGAGAGCGGCCTCCTGCGCCGTGCGGCTCGCGTCGTCCGGGCCGATGACCGCGCTGATCGACCCGATGTGATCAACCAGGATCAGTACATTTTCCAGAACGTCGAGTTGACCGGCCGTCGGCGCGTGAAAGAAACTGCCGGCAATGCCACCGCCCCGCAAGTCCACTACCATACCACCTTATGGGTTTCGCCGGTCTGCACGTTGACGAAGCCTTGCGGGCAGAGCTCTGATGGCGCCACCAGAACCCAGCGCCATGGCGCGCAGGTCAGCGTGGCAAAGATCAGGAATTCGGGGAACCCGGGCTTCCAGCGGTTCATGGCGGCGGGTGCATACACCCAATCGATATCGGCTGCCCGTGCGAGGAAGGCCTGCATGGCCGTGTCGAACTCTTCGGCAGGCCGAGCAGTCATGAGGCCCGCTACTTCGAGGCGAACTTCGGCAACCACCTCACCGCGATGCACGAGCACCCAACCACCATCGATCTCGCCGAGGCGGTTGACGGCCTTCGCCATCGCCTCGTCGGAGGAGCCGATGCACCAGATATTGTGACTGTCATGGGCGACCGAGCAGCAGAGGGCCGTGTCAGGATCGGCTGGGCCGACGCCGACCCAGAACATCGATGCCACGGCTCCGTCGCCGCGATAGCGGTCGATCATCGACCACTTGGTAATGAGCTTGTTCGGATCGCGCTGAACCTGCCCGTCGGCGACGGGCAGTTCCTCGACAAGGAAATCCTCGTTCCAGTGGAATGGCCGCAGCACGGCGGCCCGCATGGTCTGGCGGCCGGGCTCGGCCGGCACCGCGAAGTCCGCCCCCGTCAGCGTGCGACCAATTTTGACGGTGCCCGTCGCCCAGTCCGGCCAATCGATGCGGACGTCCGGACCGATATAGCTCTTGCCCTCAGAGACAAGCTGGCCATCGGCGTAGACATGGGCGATGTCGATGCTCGGCACATCGGACAGCAGCACGATATCGGCGTAGCGGCCGGGCGTGATCGAGCCGACCCATTGCTCAATCCGCATGTGGCGGGCCGGGTTGATGGTCGCGCACTGGATGGCGATCTCCGGGCTGAGGCCGTAGTGGATGGCGTGGCGCACATTGTGGTCAGCGGCGCCGTCGCGGAGTGTATCCGAAGCGCTGCGGTCATCGGTGGTGAAGGCGACGTTTGACCAGTCCTTGAGGCCGCGTTCGATCAGGCCGGGGATCAGCACATCATAGGAAAACGGCCGCAACTCGGTGAAGAGGCCGCGCATCAGCCGGTCCCAGGCCTCCTGCGGCGACCACACTTCGTGGTCCGAGGAGAGCCCAGCCGCTGCAAAAGCTGAAATATCATGCGGATCGGTGAGACCCGAGCCGTGCCCCTCGACCACACCGCGCATTTCGAACGTGGCGCGGATCATGCCCCACATGCGGGCATACCCCGGATTGGTCGAGTCCCAAACGGAGGGCCAGTCCATCACCTCGTCAAGACTGGTGACAGACAATCGCTCCGCCAGGAAATGTTTCTGCTCATCGTAGCCATAATAGCCGCCCGACTGCTCCCACGCGCTGGGCGGCACGGCGGAGCCAGGTTGGATGAAGATCTTGAGCGGCGAACCGGCACGACGCGCCTTCTCCCAAAATTCGGTGTTGCGCGGGCCATTCACGTTGGCGAATTCGTGGCTCGCCTCGCAGGTCCAGGTATTGCCCCGGGGCAGCACTAGCTGCGCTTCGAAGTCAGGTGTCAGGTGGGTGGATTCGATATGCTTATGCACCTCGCCGAAGCCAGGCACCGCCGAGAGGCTGGGATAGCTGACACGTCGATCAACCTCGCCGCGATAGGAGCCGACGGGCCCGACATAGGCGACGCGCCTACCGTAAATGACGATTTCTTGTTGCTCGAGCCACTCACCGGCATAGCTGGCAAAGAGCCGGCCGACTTCGATCGCCAAGTCGGCCTTGCGCTTGCCGAGTGACACCAGGAGCAGATGTTGGCGGATCGCCACCTCGTCGGCGGCGGCAAGGATGAGGTCGTCCGGAATTGTCATGGCTAAAGCCTGAGCTGGCGGGCGCGCTGAGCGCGGTAGCTGAAGAGGATCAGGGCCAGGATGGTAACGATGAACGGGATCATCCGGATGAGCTCGGCCGGGATCTGCTGGAAAAGACCGGGCATGATCACAGCCAGCGCTTCGAAGGCGCCGAACAGCAACGCCGCGACAAGGGCGCCCAGTGGGTGTCGGGCACCGAGTAGCACCGCACCCAGGGCGATGAAGCCGCGGCCGGCCGTCATGTCGCGGGTAAAGCCCACATAGTTGAACATGGCAAGCTGCGCGCCGCCCAAGCCGGCCAGCCCACCCGAAACCATAAGGCTGAGCGTGCGCACCAGGTTCACAGGAATGCCGGCTGCCTCAGGCGCCGCTGGGTACTCGCCGACCCCGCGCAGCCACAAGCCCCAAGGCGTGCGGTACAGAAAATACCAGATGCCGATGACGATGAGCAATGCAAGCCAGCTCAGGATGGAGTGCCCTGAAAGCACGGCCGTCAGACCGTTGCCGATATAGGGGACGTTACTGAGAAAGCTCAGGTCGAGCGCCGGGACGGCCTTGGAGGGCAGGTTGATAGAGGTGCCCTTGTCGCCGCCGGTGGCGATGGTCAGCGCGAAGACAGTGCCGCCCGCCGCCAGGATGTTGATGGCGAAACCAACAAGGATGATGTCCGCCTTGAGCCGGTAGGCGAAGAACGCCATCACCAGACCCAGCAGCGCCCCAGCCCCCAGGCCCGCCACGACCGCGACATACCACGGAGCGAAGACCGAAACGATCACCGCGGTCAGGCAGCCGATCAGCATCATGCCTTCGAGTGCGACGTTCAGCGCGCCCGACAGGTCGGCGATGAGGCCGCCCATCGTCGCCAGCAGTAGCGGAGTTGTGGTGCGGATGATGGTGACGAAGAAGGCTGCCGAGAAAACAGTGACGAAGAGTTCCATCATTTTGCGGCAGCCTCGGCGGCAGGTGCGCTAACCGATCCGGCATTGCGTCGGAACAGGCGTGTCACGAAGTTGAGTGAAAAGGACGAAGAGACGAGCAGAATGATGATGGCGGTCACCACGCCGATCACCTCGGCAGGGACGTCGGTGCGGATGTTCATCAATTGTGCGCCCTGGCGCAGGTAGCCGTAGAACAGTGCCACCACAGGCACGGCGAGTGGGCGGCTGCGCGCGACGATGGCGACCAGAATACCCTCAAAGGCGAGGTTGCCCTCGAACAGCACCGTCAGCATGCCATAGCTCTGGCCCTGCACGAACATCGAGCCCAGCAACCCGCCCAGCGCGCCCGATGCCGTCATGGCGGACACCATGATGAAGGTGGAGCGAATGCCGGCATATTCGGCAAAGTTGGCGTTGTGCCCCACCAGCCTGAGCTTGAGGCCCCAGGCGGTGCGGTAAAGCGCGAACCAGACCACGACAACGGCCACCAGGGCAAAGATCAGGCCGAGGTCGAGACGGGCGATGGTCAGAAAATCGCTGTCGAAGAGTTGCGGGAAGACTGCCGTATCGGGAAAGGCATTGGTGGTCAGCACGCCAGCCTGAGGCTTGGGCAGGTTGGTGCGGACGAGGATGTTGCACAGCTCGATGGCGATGTAGTTGAGCATAAGGGACGACACGATCTCGTTGGCCCCCAGCTTGGCCTTGGCGATGCCCGGCAGGAAGCCGTAGAAGGCGCCTGCCAGCATCGCAGCCGCCATGCCGAGCGGAATTGCCGCCCAGGTCGCTCCGAGCGGCGACAGCGATACGTAGGCAGCCGCTATTGCCCCGACATAGACCTGCCCCTGCACACCCATGGCAAACTGCCGTGCCTGGAACACCAGCGAGAAGGCCAGACCCGTGATGGTCAGCTTCGCGACGTCGTCGAGCCAAAGGCCGATGGTGCGCGGCCGGGACGCGGGCGCTGTCAGTAGCTGGCCTATGGCGTCAAGCGGGGCCTTGGAAGTCAGGAACACGATGAAAAAGGTAACCAGCAGCGCGATGAGCAATGCGCCCAGGGCGCGACCGACCTCGCGGCGCAAGGTGACCCAACGGGAGGCGCGAGCGAGCGACGAGACGGTGCTCATGGGAGTGCCGCCTTCATTTCGTCTGCAGTCTGGGTGGCGAGGCCGAGCATATAGGTGCCCAAAGTTTCTGGCGTGAGGTCGGGGGTGTTGACGAAGGCTGCCACCACCTTGCCGCGATACAGCACAACCAGCCGGTCGCTGAGCGCCAGCAGCTCGGAGAGATCGGCCGAGCTCAGTAACACCGCCGTACCGGCATCCCGTGCGTCGGTGATGGTGCGCCAGATGAACTGCGTCGCGCCGAGATCGACGCCGCGCGTCGGCTGGTTGACCAGCAGCAACTTGGGCTGCTCGCCCAGTTCGCGGGCCACCACGACCTTCTGCATATTGCCCCCCGACAGGGTGCCAACGGCCGCGCCCGGTCCGCTGACGCGGATGGAGAACTGCTCGATCAGCTTGAGCGCATTGGCCTTGATCGCCTTGAGATCCAGAATGCCGTTGCGAACATAGCGCGGATCGTCGAGCCGCGTCGCCACCAGGTTCTCGGCTACGCTGGCACCAGTGGCCAGGCCACGCGCGATTCTGTCTTCTGGAATTGAAGCAAGGCCTAGCCCGCGACGCTCCAGCACGGGCATTTCGGTGATGTCGTGGTCGTCGATGCTGATGCCGCCGCCACTTGTGTGGCGCAGGCCGGCAATGGCCTCCAGCGTTTCGGCCTGGCCGTTGCCCTCGACGCCGACCAGCCCGACCACTTCACCCGCGCGCACGCTGAGATCGAGACCGGACACAACTTCGGTGCCGCGGGCATTGACGACGCGCAGCGCCGATACCGTCGCGACGCGATGGGTCTGTTCGGTCTTGGCGCGGTCGACGCGAAGCGTCACTTCCTTGCCTACCATCATGGCGGCAAGGGACCTTTCTGTCACCTCGGCGGTCGCGACCTCGCCCACGGTCTTGCCGGCGCGCATGACGGTGATGCGATCTGAAATTTCCAGCACTTCGGGCAGTTTATGCGCGATGAAGATTACGGTGCGACCCTGCGCTACCAGCGCACGCACGGCAACAAACAGCTCCTCCACCTCCTGCGGCGCCAGCACTGCAGTGGGTTCGTCGAGGATGAGAATGCGCGCGTCCCGATAAAGGGCCTTCAGAATTTCCACCCGCTGCTGCTGGCCGACAGGGAGTTGGCCCACAGGCGGCAGAGGATCAACGGAAAGGCGGAACTTTTCCGAGAGCGCGTGCACTTGCTCGATCGCCTTCTTGCGGTCGAACCTCACACCGTCGCGCGGCTCGGAGCCGAGCACGACGTTTTCATAGACGGAGAAAGAAGGGACCAGCGAGAAGTGCTGGAACACCATGCCGATGCCGGCGTCTATCGCCTGGCGCGGGCCGGCGAACTGCACCGGCTTGCCATCAAGCAGGATGTCGCCCGCATTGGGTTGCTCGATACCGAACAGGATCTTCATCAGGGTGGATTTGCCGGCACCGTTCTCACCCACGACGGCGTGAACCTCGCCGGCCTCGACCCGAAGGTTCACCGCGTCATTGGCGACGACGCCACCGGGATAGACCTTGCCAATGCCAATCGCCTGAAGAAGGGCCATGCTATACCGCCAGTTCCGTCACAAGGAACGGGCGCCGCCAAGGCGGCGCCCGCAGACATTACTTCATGTCGGTGGCGACGGTGATTTCGCCCGAGATGATCTTGGCTTCCAGCACATCGATCTCGGCGCGGACATCGGCGGGGACGAGCGCCTCATACTGAGCGTTCTTGGAGATGCCGACGGCGCCATCGGCCAGACCGAGCAGAATACGCTGGCCATATTCCTGGCTGCCGTCGATGGTGCCCTGGAGAGCCAGGAAGAGCGACTCTCCAACCTTCTTTTCGACGGAGGTGAAGATCACATCGGCCTGGGCCTGATCGGAGGCGGCGAAGATGGTGGCTTGGTCACTGTCCACACCCACTGCAAGCTTGCCACCACCAGCTTCCTTGACGGCCTGCAGGGCGCCGAGACCGGTACCGCCGGCGATCGGGAAGATGACGTCGGCACCCTGGTTAAGCTGGGCCAGACCAATCTCCTTGCCCTTTGCCGGATCCGAGAAGGTGCCGGCGACGGCATTCAGGATCTGAATATCTGGATTGGCATCCTTGGCACCCTCGTCGAAGCCGGTCTTGAAGTCGGTAACGGTGGGGAACTCCATGCCGATGATGGTGCCCAGTATGCCTGAGGTCGAGACTTTGGCGGCCGCATAGCCGGCGAGGTAGCCAGCTGTCGAGGTGCCGTATTGCACGGCCAGAACGTTGCTGCATTCGCAAGCGGTAAAGTCCGGCGAGTCGTCGAAGTCGATGAACTTGACGTCCGGATATTCGGGCGCCAGCTCGACGATGTAGCCGGTCATGTCGAAGGTACCAGCGATGATGACGTCATAACCGGAATCGGTCGCGTCGGCGAGGCCGGCCTGCCACTTGGAGCGGTCATAGCCCAGTTCGATGATTTTTATGTCCACCGGCAGCTCGGCGCTGGCCTTTTCCATGCCGGCGGCCGCGGAGTCGAAGAAGCTCTTGTCACCCAGCGTGCCATGCAGGACGAGCGCGACCTTGAGTGGGTTCTCGGCAGTATACTCCTGGGCAATCGCCGCAGTTGAGGACATGAGGCCGGCGGCAAGGGTCAGGCCGGCAAAGGCACGGCGGGAGAGTAGTTTCAGCGACATGGACGGCACTCCTGTTGGGTTCAAGGCTTGTTTGGGTTGCAGGCGGAATAAAACGCGATAGGCCCGTTGGGCCCCGGTGTCCGGATCGAAAGGAGCGGGTAAGCCATTCAGGCCACCATACGGGCGGCGGCGACGCGGGCCCAAAAGTCTTGATAGGTCACGGAATAATCTTGCCTGATTTCCGACAGCGGTCGGCGGGTCAGGCGGCGATTGTCTACCACTTGCTCGCCCGCGACCCAGACACGGGTTACGTCACGCCCGCTGCCGGAATAGACCAGCAGGGTTTCAAGGTCCGGCGTTTCCGAATAGCCGGCGCCCGAGATGTCGATGGCTATGATGTCGGCCGCCTTGCCGGCTTCGAGCGAACCGGTTTCGTGATCGAGCCCCAGTGCCCGCGCACCATCGATGGTGGCCATGCGCACAAGGTCACGGCTGGAAAGCGGCTGGGCGCGACCCTCGCGGTGGGATGCGACCAAACCAGCTACGCGCATCTCGGCAATCATGTCGTAGGAATTGTTTGCCGCGACATTGTCGGTACCGAGAGCAACCACCACGCCGGCTTCGCGCAACTTCACCGCCGGGCAGATACCCTCACGACCCGAGCGCAGGCCGGCAGTGGCATTGTAGGACACCGAGGCGGCCGGTGCGGCCGCGAAGATCGCGATGTCGTCTTCGGTCAGGTCGAGGCAGTGGGCGGCGTGGACGCGACCGGCAAAGAAACCGTCTCGTGACAATGCCTGCGTTGCGGTGAGCCCATAGCGCGCCATGGTTTGTTCATTGTCCTCGGGACCAGCCGCCATATGGAGATGCATGCCGACGCCGTATTTGACCGCCATGGCAACCTCCGCCCGCAGCAGTTCCTCCGAGTTGTCGACGTAAGGTGCGTGTGGTCCAAACCAGGGGACTACCCGTCCGTCAGACGAGCGTTGGCGCTCGATGAAGGCAGCGGCCCTGGATAGTTCTTCGCTGCCGCGCGCCTCGTCGCCCAGCTGCACGATGCCATAGGCGACGACTGCCCGCAGGCCGCTCTCGGCGGCAGCATCAGCGATTTCCTCGGCAAAGAAGTATTGGTCGCAGAACGTAGTGGTGCCCGACAGCGCCATCTCTGCGCAGGACAGGGCAACGGCCGGGCCTATGTCGTTGGCTTGGAGCGACAGCTCAGGTTCGCGGATCGAATTATACCAACCGTCCATGGTAAGCAGGCTTTGCCCCTCGGACCGGCCGCGAAACAGCACCATTGCCGAATGCGTATGCGCATTGACGAGGCCCGGCATGACGATGTGACCCGGCAACGAGAGAACCTCGTCAAACCCCGCCCCGTCCGGGCAATTGGCGGCCGGCCCCACGCCGGTGATCCTGCCGTCGGCTAGCGCAATCCACCCCGCCATGTGGACCGTGTCCTGGCGGTCTACCGTCAGAACGTTAGCATCGCGGAGCAGAACAGAAGCCATTTGACCTAACGTTAGTAAAGCGCTTTACATACCGATCTAACGCCACTTTCTCGAAGCTTGTCAAATGCATTTGCGGACGGATTGCCTGCTTGATCGGCTTTGCCGATTTTTGCCCATATTTGCAGCATCTTACGAATGACCGCTGCCGATTTTTCGCGCATTGCCTGGCCGGAAGCTGAGGCCAGGATTGCTGCTGGTGCGCTGGCCGTTCTAGCGCTGGGGGCCTGCGAGCAGCATGGCGCACATCTGCCTTTGACCACGGATACCGATATGGCGCATGGCGTCGCGCGACGATTGGCGGATGCCCTGTCGGCCCTGCTCCTCCCACCCATAACCTATGGCGATGCCTGGACGGCACGGAGCTTTCCAGGCACGATTTCGATCTCGCCTCGAACCTTGCAAGCGATGATCGAGGATATTGGGTCCGACCTGCAGCGCGGCGGTGTGCGTGGGCTGGTGCTGGTCAATGGACACTTCGGCAATCGCGAACCGATGCTGCTCGCGGCTCGGTACTTGGCCGGGGTCGGCCTGCCGGTCTGCCATCTCGACTATCCCGGCCTGGAGGCTCTGGCCGCCGAAATTTGCGAAAGCGAGCCGGCCGCGCCAGGCTTCTACCATGCCGACGAGGTGGAGACGTCCATCATGCTCGCCGTAGCACCGGCGTCCGTGGCGATGGAGCGCGCGGCGCCATCATACCCCCAGTTTCCGGCTGACTTCGGATCACAACCCATGCAGGTGCGAGACTTCAACCCGTCTGGTGTGTTCGGCGACCCGCGCCCGGCCACCGCGGCAAAGGGTGAGGCTCTGGTCGATGGCATCGTATCCGCAAGCCTGGCCGTCATCGCGGAATGGAGACGCCGTCATGCGATATAGGTGCGGTCCATGGCGACGCTGAACGACGTCGCGGCAGAAGCCGGTGTATCGCCCACAGCGGTCTCGCGCTACCTGAACCGTCGCCTTGACCTGCCACAAGCTACGCGGGACCGGGTCGACGCCGCCATCGCCAAGCTGGATTACCGGCCCAACGTACTAGCGCGACGGTTGTCGACGGGTAAGGCCGAGGCCATTAGCCTTGTGACCCCCGATATCGCCAACCCCTTCTTTGCAGAATTGGCTGCCGCCGTGGAACGGGAAGCACATGCGAGCGGATACGCGGTGTATATATCATCGACGAGCGGCGACCTTGCGCGGGAGGTGGACGCCATCCAGCGCATGGCTGACAGCCATGTCGATGGTCTCATCATGATGACCAACCGGGTGGACGATGGCACTCTTGCCGGCCTGCTGGCGGGCCGCGACAATGTCGTGTTGCTCGACGAAGACATCGCGGGCGTGAGCCTGCCAGGCGTGTTTGTCGAAAATGCCGAGGGCGCCTACGCTGCCACGCGCCACCTGATCGAGGCGGGCCACCGCGATATAGCGCTGATTGGTGGACCATACCGCCTGATGAGCGTCAACGAGCGCCTCGCCGGCTTTTCCCGTGCCATGAGCGAAGCCGGGCTGCCCATGGCCCCGGGTTGGGTGATGCTCGGCGAATACAGCCGCGACTACGGCGCGACAGCCGCAGCCGTAATGCTCGACGCGCCGGAGCGGCCGACGGCCATCCTGGCTTGTTCGGACTATATCGCCATCGGCGTGCTGCAAGCGGTGCGAGAGCGCGGGCTTGTCATCCCCGACGACCTTAGCCTCATTGGCTTCGACGACATGGCCTTTGCCGAACTGGTCGCCCCCCCTCTTACCACCATCCGTCAGCCGGTCGCCGAAATGGGCCGAGTGGCGGTGCAGCATCTGCTGTCGCTCCTCGGCGATGGTCCTCCTCCGCCGCCGGAGACCCGGCTCCCTGTTCACCTCGTGGCGCGCCAATCGGTGGCGCCACCACCCGCCAAGGCCCAGACATGACCAAGCGTATCCTCATCGCCGGCGAATCGTGGACGGTTCATTCCATCCACCAGAAGGGCTTCGATAGCTTCACCACGACCGAATATGCCGAAGGGGTCCGCTGGCTCCAGACCGCCCTCGAGCAGGGCGGCTGGGACGTGACGTACCAGCCAGCCCATGTCGCCGCCCGCGATTTTCCCTTCGCGGCGCAAGACCTGAGCGTCTACGACTGTGTGCTGCTGTCGGACATCGGCGCCAACACCCTGCTACTGCACCCCGACACGTTCACCAAGTCGAAGGTCCTGCCCAACCGGCTGGCGGCGATCCGCGAATACGTGGTCAATGGCGGGGGTCTTGTCATGGTCGGCGGCTACCTGACCTTCCAGGGCATCGACGCCAAGGGACAATATGCCGGCTCGCCGGTCGAGGACGCGCTGCCGGTCGTGATGATGCGCGGAGACGACCGAGCCGAGGCGCCGCAGGGCGTCGTGCCGCAGGTCGTGGACGCTACCCATCCCATGGTTGCGGGACTGCCCAATATGTGGCCGGCGTTGCTGGGCTATAACCGCCTGACCGCCAAGCCCAGTGCCAGCGTCATCGCCACGGTCGGCGATGATCCGCTGCTGGTCGCTGGCAGCTTCGGCAAGGGGCGCGGTGTCGCCTTTGCCTCCGATTGCGGACCTCACTGGGCGCCGCCTCCCTTTGTGGAATGGGATGGATATGGACGCTTGTGGGCGCAGATTGCCGACTGGGCTGGAGCAAAGAACTGATGAGCATCGCCGTTGAACAACCCGCCGACCCCTGGCAACGCACAACCACTGAACATGGCTTTGCTGCCGACGAGGTGATCTCGGCGCTGCAGAAATCCATCCGCCGCGGCATGATCGACAATGCCTTGCTCCTGGGCTGGGAAATGTATGCGACAAGCCCGGAACTGGAGGACAAGCTCTGGGCAAGGCTATGCGTCATCGCCGTCGAGGATATCGGCATGGGCAACCCGCAGGCGCCGGTGTTGATAGAGACGCTGTTCCAGCAGCACAGGCGCTACGACCGCCCCTCGGGTGACCGTTTCCTGTTTGCAGTGCACGCTATCCGCATGCTGTGTGGTTCGGACAAGGACCGCACCAGCGACGACATGGTCAACTGGGCCATGCGTGGCACCCAACTCGGCGAATTGCGGGCCGACATCCCCGACTTTGCGCGCGACATGCACACATTGTCCGGCCAGAAGATGGGCCGCGACTATCGTTTCTTCATGGAGGAGGCGAGCCGGGTCGTGCCGGAGATGCCGAACAAGGAGCAGCGCTATCGCGACTGGATCATGGCCGCTTTGGCTGATGGAAGGCTGTCATGACGAACAATCCGACATCGCCTCCGGCGACGATCGCTTTGATCACACCGGCCGGATAGATCGGGCTGATATCCCGAGACCGAGCGGTGCACCGTGACTGTTCGAAACCGTACTTGCGACCAACAACTTACAAAGACAAATTCCGGGGGTGAGCCTTTTCGGCGGCGCGCACCGGCTCAACTGGGCGGCGGCTTGTCCTCCATCAGCGCCATCAACCGGTCGAGCGGCCCGGCGACCGCGTGGAACGTACGGGTCGAGACCTTGGTGTAGAGCGCCGTGGTATCGAGCTTGCTGTGCCCGGGCAGCACCTGGATGCCGGATATCGACAACACGGGTTGTTGTTGCAGCAAAGCAGCGTCGGCAACGCCACACACCTAGGAAAGCGCGTCTCGTATGAATGCGACGGCCAGTTCCAGACCATGCGGAGACACTTGATGGCCAAGGCCCCGCTCGATGGCGATCTGCACTGCGACACCGAATGGATTGAGCTGGTCTACCGCCTTTTGGGCTTCGGCAAAGGGCATGACGGGATCGGCATCCCCATGCACCAGCAGCAATGGCGTCGTTGTCGATGGCGATAGCGGTGTCGGCGATGCTAGGCGCCCGGAGAAGGCGACAATGGCGCCGACGGGCCAACGGCCGCTCGCCAGCGCGTCCAGTGCCATGATCGAGCCTTGTGAAAAACCAACGAACACGACGCGATCCAGCTCGCCCGCGATGCCATGCTTCTGGATCAGGCTGTCGATGACCGTATCGAACGAAGGACGCGCAGCCAGCACGCGTTCGGCCCGGTTGTCCACCGCTACGCCGGCGACGCTGAACCATTCCCGTCCGCGACCGCTCGAATGCGGCGCATCGGGGCTTTCGAAGATCACGCCAGGGAGGTCCGGTGCCATGGCTTGGCCGAGCGCGGCCATGTTGGCGCCATTGCTACCCACGCCGTGCAAAAGAATGACAAGTCCACACATCAATTTTTCGCTTTCAATGAAACGTGCGCTAGGCCCGGCAGGTCTGGTCCCTTAGGCACGATGCCGTTGGGGTTGAGTGCCTTGATAGAATAGTAGCCGGCCTTGATGTGCTCGATGCTGACCGTCTCGGCGACGCCCGGCACGGCCATCATGGTGGCCAGATAGATGCTGAGCGCGGCATAGTCCGCCAGCCGTCGCAGATTGCACTTGAACAGGCCGTGATAGGCAGCGTCGAAGCGGACCAGGGTGACGAACAAGCGAATGTCCGCCTCGGTCACGGCATTGCCGAAGAGGAAGGGCTCACCGGCCTGTAGGCGCTTCTCGAGGCTATCGAGCATCGAGAATACGTCGTCGAAGGCTTCTTCGTAGGCCAGCTGCGTCACGGCAAAGCCGGCGCGATAGACGCCGTTGTTGAGGCGCGGATAGATATCGGCATTGAGTGCGTCGATCTGGCTGCGCAAGGCCTCGGGGTAAAGGTTGGGGCCGCTTGCCAAGTCGCCGAAGCCAGAGTTGAGCATGCGCACGATATCGGCGCTCTCGTTGTTGACGATGGTGCCGAGTTTCTTGTCCCACAGCACTGGGACAGTAGCCCGGCCGGTGTAGTGCGGATCGGCCTTGGTATAGATCTGGTGCATGAAAGACGCGCCGTTGAGCGCATCCAAATCGGCGCCGGGATAGCCGCCGAAAGCCCAACCATGGTCGCTAAGACGCGGGTTGACGACGCTGATGGAAATTAGGTGTTCCAAACCCTTGAGCTTGCGCGCAATCAAGGTGCGAGACGCCCATGGGCAGATCAGGGCGACATAGAGGTGGTAACGGCCAGCCTCGGCAGCAAAGCCCGCATCGCCGGTCGGCCCGGCACTGCCATCAGGCGTCACCCAATGGCGAAAGCCTGAAATCTGCCGCACGAAGCCACCTTTGGCGTCGCTGGCCTGCACCGGCTGCCAGTTTTCCGTCCACTTGCCATCAACCAACATGGGTCTCGTCCTTGGTCGTAATCGTGAGGGGGATATTCCAGGGATCGACCAGGGTCAGGATTTCGCCTGTCTGGCCGGCCCGCGCAGCGAGCGCATCATGTTCGGACTTCGTCGCGCGCAGCACGACTTCGGCAAGGCCTGTCTCGCCGCCGGCCAGAGGCTTGGCGCCACGACTGTTCCAGATATTGGTCGCCAGGTGATGGTGATAGTCGCCGGAGGCGTAGAAGCTGCCGCCAGGATAGCGGGTCTTGAGCTTCATGCCCAACACACCCGTATAGAACGCCTCGGCTTCGGGAATGGCACCGACCTGGAGGTGAACATGGCCGATGACACTGCCCCTAGGCATGCCCTGCCAGTCGGCGTCAGCGTCGCTCAACAACGCGTTGAGATCGAGATGCTCGGTGCTCATGATGATGCCAGCGGCCGAGTGCTGCCAGGTGTCTTGCGGCGTATCAGCATAGACTTCGATGCCATTGCCTTCCGGGTCGACCAGATAGATCGCTTCGCTGACCAGGTGGTCAGACGCGCCCTGTATCGGCGCGCGGATGCGGGCGATATGGCCCAGCCAGTTGGCCAGCTCCTGATGGGACGGAAGAAGGAACGCGGTGTGAAACAGGCCGGCTTCGCGCGGGGCGCGGACACGGGCTGCTTTGTCCTGCCGCAGTTCCAATAGCGTAGTGCCCCTGGCGCCGAGGCGTCGTATCTCTCCGTCAGACGTCAGGGGTTCAAGACCGAGCACCTGCTGATAGAAGGTGGCGACCTTGTCGAGATCGCGCACGACGAGCGCCACATGTCCGACATCGATCGGGGCGTCACTGCTGGCCATTTCCGTCTCCGGTATTAGGGGTTCCGGCCGTGGCCGAAACCCGTGCACTTAGGGTTCAGATTCCGACCCAGGTGGGGGCAATGTCGGTGCCTTTGCCCTGGCCGTAGCCGAGGCCAATATTGAGGGCGGCGACGGCTTCGATATTGCGCGAGGCGGCCAAGGGACCGGCAACGATAGCCTTGAGGCCGGCAGCGTTGACGAGGGCTTCAACCTCCGCAACGGCATCGGCGTCGTCACCGGCAAGGAGCACGGTGGCCGGGGTGCCGGCAGCCTTGCCGCCATTCTGCAGCACGGAGGCGAACAGGGTGTTGAAGCCCTTGACCACCTTGGCCTGCGGCGCCAGTCGCGCGATCTCTTCAGCGGCACTGGTGCTAAAGCCGATGGCGAGACCGGAGAAGTCGGCCTTCATCGGGTTCGTCAAGTCGACCACGATCTTGCCGGCGAAGCCGTTCGCTGCAGCGACCACGTCGGCGGCAGCATCATAGGGGACGGCGAGGAAGACGATATCGGCCTTGGCAACGGCGTCGGCGATCGACAAGGCTGTGTCGGAAGGATTGCGCGAGCCGAAGACGATGTCGTTGCCGGCGAAAACTGTGGCAAGGCCTTTGGCCATGTTGCCGGTTCCGATGATTGCGAGTGTCATTTTTAAATTCCTGTCGTTTGTCCTGCGGCGATGACGGGAATATGGGCCTGTTCCTTCTGCTGTACTATCGGGTCAGATCGAAGAAGATTTCTTCCGAAATGGAAACTACCAACCCTGGTCCCAGGGTGGATTATCGGCAAAGCGTTCGATCAGGAAATCGACCATCACCCTGACTTTTGCTGCGAGGTGGCGACCTGTGGTGTAGACGGCCCATAGAGCGAGCGGATCGGGCTCGAAGCTATCGAGGACCGGGACGAGCTGGCCGGCCCTGATCCGGTTCCCGGCAACGAAGCTTGGTCCCTGCACCAGGCCCAGGCCGATCGCGGCGGCCGCCGCACAGGCCTCGGCATTGGAGAAGCGCAGGCGCCCCCGGATGGGCACGCTCGTCCCATGGGCAAAGCGCCAGGTGGCGCGATCGGCGAAGTTGGTGTCGATGATGCAGGCATGCCCCGCCACATCCGCGGGAGTGGCCGGGTTCCCGAACTGCGCGAGATAACCCGGCGATGCCGTGGTCACCAGCCGGATCGGGCACAGCTTGCGGGCGATCAGCGAACTGTCGCGCAAGGTGCCGATGCGAAGGGCGAGATCGAAGCCTTCCTCGACCAGATTGACCACACGATCCGAGAAGGACACATCCAGCTCGATCAGCGGATGCGCCTCGGCGAACTCGGCCAGAAGCGGCGCGAGCACCTGCGTGCCAAAGGTGATCGGCACCGACATGGCCAAGCGCCCGCGCGGTGCAGTGGAGGCACTGCGGATCGTGGCATCCAACTCGTCCATGTCATCAAGCAGGCCTTTGATGCGCTCGTAATAAGCTTGGCCCGCCTCGGTCGTTGAAACAGAGCGCGTCGTACGATGCAGCAATTGTACGCCCAGATCTTCTTCGAGCCGCGAAACGAGCTTGGAGGCCTGTCCCGAGCTCACCCCCAGTTTCACAGCCGCAGCAGTCAGGCTGTGCCGCTCGACAACCGCGATGAACATTCTATCGCAGGCCAGTCTATCCATGCCTCGCGCTCCCTAGCTCAGCTCCGAAACCGCGAGGCGGCCGCAACCACCCCATTGATGATGTAGCGACGCCGGACGCTTTGATAGGAGGGCGTGGACCAGAGCAGTGAACCCTAGCTGAAAGCTGAGCGTTTGGCTGCAGTCCCAGCCCACGTTTGCGTCTTCGGGCCAAACGGAGGGCAGCCGGCGGCGCCTGCCGCCGACTGAGATTTGGAGAGACAGACTGTTGCCGACCGGCCATGGTCGCCACGAATACCGAACTGGTCGCCATCGCGGCACCAGCCCTCGCCTGAAGCGTCGACTGAGCCGAGCGCTAGGTCAGCGGCGCTAGCTCGGTCGATTGTCCACCGGTGACAACAGCCGCCAGTGCCGGACTGTGGAACCTTGGATTGAACTGCAACACCTGATGCACCACCGCGCCGCCCGCATTCAACGGCTCGTCGGCCATCAGCGCCTCGGCATCAGCAAGGCTTGCGGCTTTGAAGAGTGCGAGCGCGCGCTTGTCGCCCAGACTACCAGAGGCGACGAAGACGCCCTGCTCGTACTTCTGTTCCAGCCAAGGAACATGAACCGGGAGCAACTCCTCGAATTTCACCGGGTCGGCGAAATCGACGAGTAGCGCGAACAGGCCCTCGGCCGGCAGCGGCGACTCGAACACCGTGGTTTCTGCAGCGCTGGCAAAACCGGCAACTGGCGCGAAAGCCGCGTTGATGAACCGTGGCGTAAACTGCAGCACCTCGTGTTTGGCAACGCCATTGCTGTACAATGGCTCATCGGCCATCAACGCCTCGGCCGCGGCCTGGTTGGGTGCGTGGAACATCGCCAGCGCGCGCGCATCGCCCAGGCCACCAGAGGTGATGAATATGCCCTGCTCGAACTTGGCGTGGAGCCAAGCGCTATGCGCAGGTAGCAGTTCCTCAAACCTGGAGGGGTCGACTACATCAACGAGCAGCACAAACAAGCCACTTTCGGCCGGCTGCGCGGCAGCCGGAACAGTATGAAACGCTGCCAGCGTCGGCAAAGCAGCTAGGCCAATGGCGGCCAAAACAAAACGTCGGCGTCGTGAATTCACTCCTGGCGACATAGGCGCCTCCCATAAGTACCATTCGGTTTGTCATTGGCCGACGGGGACCCCCGTCGGCTCGATTGTGATGCTAGTTTCCGCCAGCCAATACGGTTTCGGGCGCGGGGGCGTCGGCCTCCGAAATCAATCCGTACTTCACCGCCAGGTTTGTCATGCCCTGAACGCCCTCGGCATCAACCGCCTTGGTCCCGAAGATGGGCAGGAACACCATTTCGAGAATTTCGGGCGGGATCGTCGTGGTCTGCTTGGCGATCTCGATTGCCGTGGCGCGATCTGCATTGATCTCGGTGTTCGCACGGATGATGATTTCGTTGAACTTCTGAACGGTTTCGAGGTTCGCGTTCACCCACTCCTCGGCCGAGACAAAGGTGAAGGTCGGCAGGCCGGGGACCGAGCGGGCTTCGATATTGCCCAGGGCCTTCATGCCCTCGGCAATCGCCATCGAGGAGGCGGGTTCACCCAGAATGGCAACTTCGACACGGCCCTGCTGCAGCGCGGCAACCATCTGCGGGGGTGGGACTTCGAGGAATTCCACCTTCGAGGAATCGACCCCGGCATTATCCAGCGCCGCCCGGGTGACCGCCCACACGGTGCCGTTGAGCTGGTTCACCGCGACGGTCTTGCCGACCAGGTCCTCCAGCGAGGCGACCGAACTTGTTGCCGACGCGATCAGGTTGCCGTAGCCCCTGTCGGGGTTAGGAATACCGGTGGTGTTTGGAGCAGTGATCACCAGCGGAATATCCTTGCCGCGACCGGTGATGGTGACGACCGTATCAATGGTGGCAAAGTTCATCTGCCCGCCCAGCAACTGGGGGACGGCAGCAGAGCCGGCGTTGAGCAGGCTGATCTCCACATCGAGCCCGGCTTCGTCAAAATAGCCCTTGGCTTCGGCGTAATGAACCGGCAGGCCGGACAGGTTGGGCGGGATGCCCACGATGATCTTGACCAGGTCCTGCGCGGACGTTGGCATCGTCATGGCCGGCATAACGAATGTGCCCACCACGAGCGCGGTGCGCAGCAGATAGTTTGACAGTTTAGGCATTGGTCTTCTCCTCCATTGATTGTCGTATCAGGCTATGAATTCGGCGCAGCAAGGGGCGCTCCAGGATCGTCCAACGGACGAACCGGATTCTGGTCAGTGATGAGCCTTCTTGGACTAGACTTCAGGTGAGGGCATCGGGACGCCGGATCATCTGAAAGACTTCGGTACGCAATTCAGTAAAGGCGCTGGTGGCCTTGGTCGTGATCTGGTCGCGCTCGCGCCCGAGATCGACATCAATGACGCGCGCCACCTTGGCGGGTGAACCCGACAGCACACAGACCTTATCGGAGAGGTAGACCGCCTCGTCGATATCGTGTGTTACCAACAGCACCGTGATCCCAAGGTGATCGCGGACCGACAGCACGAGATCCTCAAGGTCAGCGCGGGTCTGCGCATCGACCGAGGCAAACGGCTCGTCCATCAGGATTGCCGCCGGGCGGTAGGCCAACGCCCGGGCAATGGCGGCGCGCTGCTGCATGCCGCCGGAGAGCTGCCAGGGATACTTGGTGGCAGAGCCGGCGATGTTGACCTCTTCGAGAGCCGCCATGCCTCGCTCGTCGCGCTGCTTCTTGCTCAGGCAATGCTGACCGCGCAGCGGCAGGGTGACATTGTCGAGAATGTTGAGCCAAGGCATCAGCGATCGGCTGTAATCCTGGAAGACCACAGCCAGATCGGCCGGTGGCTCGGTTATAGGCGTGCCGTTGAAGATCAGCGTGCCACCACTCGGGATCAGTAGGCCAGACAGAGACCGCAGCAGGGTCGTCTTGCCGATGCCGGACGGGCCGACAATGCACATGAACTCGCCCTGCTCGACCGAGAACGTGATGTCACCCAGCACGCATTTGCTGCCGAAGGAATGCGTCAGTCCCTCAGCCTTGAAAACCGGGCCGGGATTTGTCTGAATTTGTTGAACGGACATCAGCTTCTTCTTCCGTTGGCGTTGAGGGCGAAATGCCACGACAGAACCTTGGCTTCGACCACTCGGAACAGCGAATTGAGCGCGTATCCGACCAGGCCCAGCATGATGATGCCGCTCCACATTTCGGGGATGGCAAAGCTGCGCTCGGCCGAGCGGACGAAGTAACCGATGCCGCCATTGGCGCCGACCATTTCGGAAACCACGATGAGGATGACGCCGATGGAAAGGCTGATCCGTGCACCCGAAAATATCTGGGGCGCAGCCGACGGCAGGATGATGTGGAACAGGCGAACATGAAACGGCAGGCGGAAACTGCGTGCCACATCCCGCAATTCGGGCGAAACGCTGCGAACGCCGTCGACGGTATTGAGCAGAATGGGCCAGACCGCGCCGACTGCGATAAGCGATATCTTCATGGAGGGTCCGACCCCCAGCATGATGACGAAGATCGGCAGGAGGGCGACGCCGGGAATGGCCCGAATGAATTCAAGGCTGGGCCAGATGGTGGCACTGAGGCGCGGCGACAGGCCGAGCACGGTGCCCAGCGAAATGCCTATGGCGAGCGCCAAGCCATAGCCGAAGGCGAGGTTGATGAGGCTGGGGACAAGGTCGATGCGGATATGATCGAAAATCCACAGCTTGACGAAAACCTCCAGCACTTCGGACAGCGCCGGCAGGTAGATGGAAGGATTGCTGCCACTGCCAATCCACCAGATGGCAACCAGCAGAACGGGCAGCCAGAGTTCGATCAGGATAGTGATGAAGCGGATCATGACTTGCCCCCTGCGCGAACCGAGGGGTGCCACCACAGGACGATTTTCTGCAGCTTGATGAAGCCGATATTGAGCGCGACGCCGAGCGCTGCCGCCGTCAGGATATAGGCATACATGTCGGTCAGGACGCCGTTCATTTCGGCCTGTCCCAACTGGAAACCGATGCCCGGCGCGCCGCCGATATATTCGGCGGTGACGCTGAGCAGCAGGCTGATCGTCGCGGCAATGCGGATGCCGGTCGAGATGAAAGGGGTGACCGAGGGCACGATCAGATGGCGGATGCGGACCCAGCGGCTGAACCGGAATGAGCGAGCGGCATCGCGCTGGACATTGTCGAGCTGGCCGGCCGCATAGATGGACTGGA